>CAZVMI010000009.1:19818-25594 GCA_964628365.1 uncultured Candidatus Bathyarchaeia archaeon
GACCTCACACGGGTGGGAGGCTCGATTTCTTTGGCTTAGCCTTAACCTCCGGCGGGATCTCGACGGCTCGCACTACGTTGATGGAGTTGATCATGTAGATCGGGGTACCATCAGGCTCGTACTGGTTGAGCCTCTTCACACCGCGCAGGATCAGCTTCACCTTGAGCTTCGTGCCGTCGCTGAGCTGGTAGACATTCCAGTGCTCCTCCAACTCCTTGAAGTCGATATCCGTGCTCTCCGCCAGAGCATCAGCAGGTATAGCCAACTGTTCTACCTCAACCCAAATAGGTCTAGGACTTCTATTTCATTTTTAGGCTCAGCCCAGCCGCCTCTTCTCGATCTTCTTGGCCGCGTCGACGCAGAGCGCGGTTAGGTCGAGCTCCTCTTCAAGCCCCTCAATTATGCTGATCCTGGACCTCGTCGCGGGCGTCGACGGCACGGCTTTACAGCCCTCTACGCTATGGGCGGAGATTCCGTAGGTTCCAATCCTCCTCGCGATTACCTCGATCTCGACCTTATCGAGCCCGATCAGCGGCCTGATCAGGGGGATGTTGACGGCGTTGCTCAGTACGAAGAGGTTGTCTGTTGTCTGGGAGGCTACCTGGCCGAGGCTCTCCCCTGTTATGATGCCTTTGGCTCTCTTGTAGGCTGCGAAGCGTTGGGCTATCCTGTACATGGCGCGCTTGCAGAGGATGCAGGTGAACCTGGGCTCCCTAGACTCGAGGATGCGCGCCATCACGTCGCCCATCGGCGCGACGTACAGGTCGAAGGCCCCCACGGAGGCGTACCTGCCCAACGCCTCATAGGCCTCCTCTGCGCGTCTCAGGTAACTCTCGCCGACGTAGGGTGTCTGGTCCATAAATAGGGGGTAGACGGCGACGCCTCTCTTCATCATGAGCCAGGTCGCCACGGGGCTGTCTATGCCTCCGCTGAAGAGGGAGACCATGTGCCCCTGCGTCCCGTACGGCACTCCTCCGACGCCCTGTACCGTCTTCGTGAAGACGAACGCCTCGCCGTCGCGGACCTCAACGCCTATTGTCACGTCTGGCTTCGAGAGGTTCACGCGGACATTTTTTCCCTTAAGCACCTCCAGGATGGCGGCGCCGGCCTTGACGGCGAGGTCCCTGCTCCCGTACGGGAGGTCGCCTACGACCTTCGACCTGACAGCGAAGGACCCCCCTTCGTGGATAGCCTCCTCAGCGACCTTCGTCGCCAAGTCGACGACTGAGTCGATCCCTGAATCCGTCTCCTCCGCAGGCAGAACGAAGGCTACGCCGAAGACGTCAGAGACTAAGCTAGCGGCCTCCTCCGGGGCGCCTCTCACCACGAGCCTGCCGAACTTCCTCTCGACCCTCGCCTCAGTATAGCCATTCTTCTGGAGCTTCGCCTCGATGTGGGCCGCCAGGGTTCGCTCGAGGCTGCCCCTGACGTACCTGCTCTTGAGGGCTATCTCGTTGTAGGCGGCGAGGATCGCCAAGTCGGTTCTCCTAGGAGACGGATGGGGCACCCCGCTTAATAGGTTCGCGCCGCGGGGAAGCGTTTAAAAGAATATCGCCCCAACGTCTTCACTGGTGGAGCCATGTCGTTTTGGGATGAATGGATGAAGAGGAAGAGGAGAGGTACACCCTTCTTCCCCGACCTTGAGCGGATGATAGACGAGATGGAGAAGGAGATGGCCAACTTCTTCAAGGAGATGGAGGACGAGATACCAGAGGACATGGCGCAGGAGCGGGTCCTCCCTGATGGCTCGGTTAAAAAGGAGTACGGCCCGTTCGTCTACGGCTACTCTGTCAAGATTGGGCCAGACGGCAAGCCCGTGGTGAGGGAGTTCGGTAACATGAAACCGGAGCTCTCCTCCGAGGAGGGAAAGAAGCCACTGAGCCTCCAAGAGACACGGGAGCCCCTCGTCGACATGATAGACGATGGAGACCAGTTCAAGGTCATCACTGAGCTCCCCGGCGTAGAGAAGGAGGACATACAGCTCTTCATCTCTGACAGGGTCCTCACGATCAACGTCACCAACCCTGAGAGGAAGTACTACAAGGAGCTTGAGTTCCCATCGGAGGTGGAGGACACAACGGCTTCCTCGACCTACAAAAACGGTGTCCTGGAGACCGTCGTCAAGAAGAAGCAAGAGAAGGGCATGGGACGCGAGATAAAGGTAGAGTAGAGTTCTGGACCCGTTTCTTCGGAACCTATTTAACGGTACTATCCCAGTATTCATCAGCCAATGATGTGAAGGCATTAGGGCGAATCGTGAGCGATCAGAGTTACGCTGAGGCTAACCTGCAAGCAACTATTTTGTACGAGCTATTATCTACTAGCAAGCGCTGAAAACAGAAAGCAGAGCGAAGGGCTTCGGATTTGGCAGGGATGGAGAGGATCGAAGAGGGACTCAGGTCCCTCTTCAAGGAACTTCACGGCGACGAGGCTGTCGACGTAGTTGATCTTAAGGAGGTAAACGCGGGCTGGGAGGCCCGCGTCTACGGCTTCCGCCTGATCCAAGGGGAGAACGTCGATGAGATGGTCGCCAGGGTTTTCAGCGGCTTCTCGGCAGGTGAGAGAGCTGACAGAGAGTTCCACATTATGAGTAGGCTGCTTCGTGCCGGCTATCCTGTGCCTGATGTCTACATCTGCGACACTGGGGCAGATCTCATCGGTGCACCGTTCATCATCATGGAGAAGCTCGCGGGAGGATCTCTAATGGACGATTTCCTATTGGCTGACCATGAGAAGCGGAGAGAGAACATCGCCCTATTCAGCAGGCTCTACGCCGAACTCCACAGGCTCCCGAGGAAGACCCTCCCATTCAGCAGGAAGTACAGGGGCACGCGCGGTCGACTCGAGTATCGCATCCGCGGAATCGAGGAGAGTTTGAGCGACTCAGGCATCACATATCTCCAAGATATAGTCTCTTGGCTGGACAGCCAAAAAAAGAAGGTCGCCAACGAGCCCCTCGTCGTGATCCATCAGGACTTTCACCCTGGGAATATCCTGTTCAGGACGGACGGCAGCCCCATCGTCATCGACTGGAGCGGCGCCGACATAGGGGACCCCCGCGAGGACCTCGCCTGGACAAAGCTGCTCGCCACCACATTCTACTCACCTGAACTTGGAGACGCATTCGTCTCAGGCTACGCCTCCGCCTCCAAGCGCGAGTTTGCTGACCTCGACTACTTCGAGGTGCTCGAGATCCTTCGCAGGCTCAGAGACATGGTGATCTCGCTCAGCGGAGGAGCCGCGTCGATGGGGATGCGCGGGGAAGTTGAAGGGCTGATGAAGAGGAACAGATCCCACTACCTGAACGTCCTGAAGAGGCTGGAGGTATTAACGGGCTTGGAAGTACCAGAAGTTGCCAAGCTGTTTACCTAGAAAGCTTTCACGAGAAGGCGGCCGGCTCTTTACCGGCGTCTCAAGCTGTGATTGGGTTGACTCGGCTGACCTTTACAGGGGTAAGATTCTCCCGTTGAGGGCGAGGGTTGAGGTTAGGAACAGGTGGATTAGGAAGGACACCTGCCACACCTTCGAGCTAGATGCGAAGAAGTCGGTGCCGGAGTAGGGCGGACAGTCGGCTGGGAATGAGCCAAGAGAAGAACGCTGTCTTCGCTGGCGGCAGACTCCGCTGACTCTCCGAGAGGTAGACATATTTCTACCTCGTCTCCTAGAAGTGGGTCATCTGTAACGGTGTGTCCCCTTGACGCCCTTTATCGTCAGGACGTTGCCTTCCCTGCTCTCCTCGCATCTTCCGATGACCTGCACCCCAAGCCCGTGTCCCTCCGATACTTTGAGGACGTCCTCGACAGCAGATGGCTCGACTATGAACTCGAAGCCTACCCCCATGTTGAAGTCCTGATACATCTCCTCAGGGTCGACCTTGGCCTCCGCCTCGATGAGGGCGAAGATCGGGTCCGGCTCAGGGAGCGAGTCCTTGACGTAGTGGATGCCCCTCCCGAGCCTGAGGCACTTGGTCTGCCCGCCGCCCGTGTTGTGGACCATCCCATGCACGTCTTGGCCAACCTTACTGAGCACAGCGGCGGCGATGGGGGCATATAGGCGGGTCGGCGACAAGAGCGCCTCGCCCACCGTTATGCCCAATTCATCTATGTAATCGTCCACCCTGAATCTGCCCGTGAACCTTCCATGACCGGGGTGGGAGAGCTCGGGGTACTTCTCCAAGTAGCTCCTCCTGAGGAGGCTATTTCTCGCGAGGGTGTGGCCATTGCTCATTATCCCGCTGTTAATGCACTTCTCGTACCTGACGCCTCCGCCGCTCCTCAGCCCTATGATAACATCCCCCGGCTTAATCCTCTCTCCCGTTATTACCTCGTCTAAGGGGACCCTGCCGAAGATGGCGACGCTGACGTCGAGGGTCCTGAGGAGGTCAGGGAGGTCGGCGGTCTCGCCTCCGGCGAACATGAGAGGTACTCCCTCTTCTGTGAGAACCCTCTTACAGTGGGCGAAGCCCTCGGCGAGTGCGGCGAGCAGTCCGACCCTGTCTATGTTCAGTGTATTGAAAGCTACATAGTCGACGAAGGTGACGGGCCTGGCGCCGACGCAGATGACGTCGTTTACGTTCATGGCGAGGGCGTCTTGGGCGAGCCCCATGAACCACCCAGCCTCGCCGGTCTCCCTGTATTGGAGGTAGGCCTGTATCGGCTTGCTCCCAGCGGAGTCGGTGTGACAGACGATGCCGGTACCCGGATCGGATGGATCCCTCTGGACGACGCAGAAGGCGCCTGGGAAGAGGTTGTCCAAGGATCCCTTGAAGCTCTCTATCCCCCTCTTCTTCACGTCGACGCCGAGAGACTCGTAGAGTGACAAAGTGTAGGCCTTCCTCGGAGACTCAAAGGGGGGAACTAGTCTTTTAGAAGTTGCTATCATTACGGACTCGCTACGGGATTCGAAGACGATGAGCCAAGGATCTCCCTGAGATGAACGGCGTCTACCCCGTATATCTTGGCGTAGGGGTTCTCGTCGAGGTAGGCGAGGACGCCCGGGTAGTCTCTGTTTAAGATCAGCTGTACCTTCTCGCCGCCGTCATACGAGTATATCCAGATCGTCACGTTGTTCCTCTCGAGCCACCTCGCGTACTCGATGGGCTCCTCGACGCCGTAGTAGTCAGGGGCGTAGTGGTTCCCGAGGAGGCTCCGCGGTTGTACCCCCCACCGATCGACGAATCGATAGTTCATCATGGGGAAGTCGCAGACAACGTTGCCTCCCTCGTAGCGCCCCCAGGCAATGTCCGCGGCCTCGAAGGCGCCGACCGTGTCGACCTGCATTGCTCCATAGGCCGGTACGAGGAAGAGGTAGCCCGCTAGGAAAGCCAGTAGCAGTGTGACTCTGACGCCTGTCACGAAGGCTGCCTTGAACACCCTCCCGGTGAGAGAGACGAGCAGGGGCAGACCTGTCGCCGCCAGCGGGTTCGCCATCCTGAGCATGACTAGAAACCGCTGCCAGTCCGAGCCGATGTAGGGGATGAAGATAGGACTGAGGATCGTCAGAGCTGCGAGGAAGGCGAGGGGCACAACGTATCCCTTAGGCCTCTTTACCGCGGCGTATACGAAGAAGAAGAGTGACGCGATTACCGAGCCGATTATCAGCCATCCCGTGGGCTTCCAGAGCCAGGCGCTGAGCTTCCAACCGACCCAGTCGAGCATCAGCTCTATGAAGGGCTTACCGGCGTTCCCTTCCGCCCAGCCGCCGAAGACGTTGTACATGCTCCAGTACAGCGAGTACAGCGGGTTCCCGGTCTGGGTGTAGACGAACCAGCCGAAGA
>CAZVMI010000010.1:0-24980 GCA_964628365.1 uncultured Candidatus Bathyarchaeia archaeon
GTTATTCCATTTAAAGGGGATGGTTGTTTTAGACTCTCCACAATCTCAGCGGGTAGCTAAGCGCGTCGAGGACTGGAAACTGAGGCTAATCGACCTCACCAGGAGGAACAGAGCCATCTACTTCCAACCCACCAAGACATCTACTCTCACCCTGCTAGCACCCGACATGGAGACCTTGTTCAGCAGGCTTGTGATGAGGAACAGAAGCTGGGAGATCTGGCAGCCTCCGCAAACCACGCTTGGAGAGATACCGCCCAAGCCCAAGCCGCGGAAGGGCACCGAAGTCCTACCTGGATGGTCCGATGCCAGCCAGCTCGACAGGATCCTTAGGAACCTGAGCCGACGCTCACAATCCGAATACACTGAACGGGGAGTCAGAGTTCTCTACACGACGTTCGGGCAGTTAAAGTGGATTGAAAAGGAGACGAAGCAGGAGGTCCTGTCCCCTCTCCTATTGACTCCCGTGGAGCTCTTCAGAGAGTCGACTCGAGGCCATTACCAGATCAGAGTACCTCCCGTCGAGGACGAGGTGTTATTCAACCCATCACTCAAGCTTAAGCTGAAGTACGACTTTGGCATCGACCTACCCTCCCTACCTGAGGACGAAGAGGTTACGCCGTCGAGCTACTTGGCTGCGGTCAACGAAGAGGTTGAAGAGCTAGGGTGGACCACGGAGCCCTCAGTGTACCTCAGCCTATTCTCCTTCGCGAAACTCGCGATCTACCAGGACTTAACAGACAACCTAAGCCATATCGTCGAGCACCCCATCTTGAGAGCTTTAGCCGGGGTTCCTGTGGAGGGCCTCATCCAGAAGGGTTTACCAAGGATCGAGGACCTCGACTCGATCGTAGACCCCAAAAAGACCTACCAGATCCTCGACGCGGACAGTAGCCAACAGCTATGTATCCAGTACGCTCTACGAGGCCAGTCCCACGTGATACACGGGCCACCGGGTACCGGAAAAAGTCAGACGATCGCTAACATAATATCCGAGTATATCGCCTCGGGCAAGAGCGTCCTCTTCGTCAGCGAGAAGATGGCGGCCCTAGAGGTCGTCTACAACCGGCTCAAGGAGAAGAACCTGGACGAGTACTGCCTCGAGCTTCACAGCTACAAGGCGAACAAACGCGAGGTCGTCAACGAACTCAGCAGAGTCCTCACTGAACACCTAAAAGCCGGCAGAGGTATGAGCGACGAGGATATTGAACGGCTGAAGAAAAGAAGGAACCAACTTAACACGTACGTCGAATCTATTCACAAAACCAGAGAGCCCTCAAAGTTAAGCGCCTATCAACTGCTCAACGAGGCCACACGACTTAAATCGATTCCAGATGTCCCATCGTGGTACACCTCCTTCGAAACCCTCGACCAAACAGCCATGTTTGGCCTAGAGGACCAAGTAAGACGTCTCTCCAACTCTTGGATCGTCGTCGAGGAAGGCACATCATTCCCTTGGAGGGGTTGTAAGGCCACCAAATACTCAATTGGCGCACGCTCCGAGTGGATCAACCTCCTCAACACCCTCATCGACTCAGCCAGGCTGCTACGATTAGAAGCGTTCGACTACAGCGAAAAGCTCAGGCTCAAAGCGCCTGAGCACCTCGACGACTATGACGCTCTCCAGAAGCTGGCAAACATGATCGCCTCCACTCCCTATCCCCCCATGAGGTGGCTCGAGGACACCGACCTAGCCAAGGTCAGGGAGGAGGCTGAGAGACTCAATAGGGAATGGGGTGAGTACTGGGACACCAGAGCCGAACTGGAGAGCCGATACGACAACAGGTTCAGAGCCCTCTCAAGAGGCACAGCAGATAGGATAGAGGAAGCGCGGAAGTTCGTCATCGAACTCCTCCAACCCCACGCTAAGGGCGACGGAGGCCTACTGAGGCACTTCAACGAGCTACAAAAGTACGTGCAAGAAACCCGGATAGAGATTGAGAGATGGGCAGGTCTAATGGAAACCGTCTCGAAGAACCTAGGCCTCGCATCCGAGCCCCAAACCATCAACAGGGCTAAGCGACTACGACGGATGACCGAATTATGCGAAGGATCCAGCAGACCCGAAAGAAGCTGGCTCGACGAATCGGCTATGGAGGAAGTAAAAAAATACATTGAAAAAGCCAAAACCGATCATCAAAAAAGAGACGAGCTCAGGAAAAAACTGTCAAACTACCGTGAAGAAGCCACCAACCTAGACCTGCCAGCGATCATCAGATACCTTGAGGGACCGGGGTCATCCCCTCTCAGGTTCTTAAGGCCAGGCTACTACAGAGTGAGGGACGAGGTCTCGAAGGTAACGAAAAGTGGGGAAATACCCCCAACCATCCTCCAAGATCTTAGGTCCGCGAAGGAACTTAAAGAACTTCTGGCTATGATCTCCTCCGAGCAGGGAGAAGCGAAGAGTAAGCTCGGCTCCTATTACAAGCAAGGGGAGCCAGACTTCGACGGCGCCAAAGAGGCTATCAACGTAGCGAAGGAGGTCCTACACCTAGTAGGCTCTTCAAGGGCGCCGAAAGCACTTCGTGACAACCTATGCATAGGCACGAAACCCAGCGAGGAGCTTCTCAACTCCTCGAAAAGCTTGAACGAATCGCTCTCAAGATGGAGAGCAGAATCCAAGAAGCTGCGCGAGATCCTGCCAGAGAGACTCCCAGGTAAAAAAATCAGGATCACAAACGCTCTCCTAAAGGAGCTGAAAGAGTGGGTTACCGATCTCGAGAACAGGCTGAACGCTCTGCGCGAAGCCAGCACCCAGGCGCTGATAACAGCAACTTCAGATAGCCCCGGCACTTTCAACCAGCTCCTATCAGACCTGAGGAAAGCCGAGAAGCTCCAGACATTTGAGGAAACAGAAGCGGAGCAAGCTCACCTCTACAGAGAAACCTACGGGAACCTATATCAGGGAACCTCAACAGACTGGCTGAAGGTAATCGAAGCCGTCGACTGGGCACGCGGACTCCTTAAGGCCCTACCCCCCAAGCCCACATTCGAGGTGAAAAGTTTCGCCACGGACCTAAGTCTAAGACAACCTAAACTCGAAATCGAGGAACACATCCGAAGGATCTACACCTCGCTCGACGAACTGAACTCAAGGTTTACGGAACCTCTTTGGGGTAGACGTACGCCGAGCCTCAGCATAGATGAGATCCTCCTAGTATCCGAGAAGCTCGGCTCGAGGATAGACGATTTACAGTCCTGGGTCGACTTTAACGAAACCTCATCTATACTGGCCGGCAAGGGGATCGGCAAGTTCGTAGCGCATCTCGTAGGGAAGAGATACGATAGGGGTCTTCTCATTGATATTTTCAGGAAATCGATGTATAGCGGGCTTCTAACCCGCTTCCTCGAGGAGGACGCGACTCTGAGGTCCTTCCGGGCAAAGGACCATGATCAAATCGTCGACGACTTCAGGTCACTCGACCAAAGGTTGATAGAAGAGACCCCTCAGAAGGTGATAGAGGCCGCCAACACCAATAAGCCTCAGGGTGTCTTTGTCGAGACCCCAGACTCTGAGATAAGCATTCTTTTCCGAGAAGCAGCGAAGAAGCGGAGGCAGATGCCGCTCCGCCATCTCTTCGAGAAGATACCCAACCTCATAAGGAAGCTAAAGCCTTGCCTCCTGATGAGCCCAATCTCCGTTAGCCAGTTCCTCCTCCCCAAGCGAGTCCACTTTGACCTCGTCGTCTTCGATGAAGCCTCACAGATCTTTACTGAAGACGCAGTGGGATCGATTTACAGGGGCGACTCCCTGATTGTGACTGGCGACAACAAGCAGCTGCCCCCCACCCTATTCTTCCAGTACGTAGCCGACACGGACGCGGAGTGGGATGAGCTAACGGACGACATGGGCGTCTTCGACAGCGTCCTAGACGAGTGCATGTCCATAGGACTCCCCGTTAGACTACTCCAGTGGCACTATAGGAGCAAACACGACTCTCTGATAGCCTTCTCTAACAACGAATTCTACGATGGTAGGCTCGTCCTCTTCCCCTCAGCCATCCACAGGGGCAGCGGACTTGGGATAGAGTTCATCTACGTCCCCGATGGCGTATACGACCGCGGGGGAGTCCGAAACAACCCGAGGGAGTCCCAGGTCGTTGCAGACATCGTGTTCAACCAACTCAAGGAACACCCGACAAAGTCGCTCGGAGTCGTAACCTTCAGCATCAGCCAGATGAACAGCGTTAAAGACGAGGTCGAGGTCCGCCTAGCTCAATACCCCGAATATGAAAGATACTTGCAGGAAGACCGTCTCAGAGGCTTCTTCGTCAAGAACCTTGAGAATGTCCAGGGCGACGAGAGGGACATCATGATAATCAGCGTCGGATATGGCTTCGACAAGAGCCACACCATGACGATGAACTTCGGCCCCATTAACAAGGACGGCGGCGAACGCCGACTAAACGTCGCGATAACGAGGGCTCGAGAGAAGGTAATACTGGTTAGCTCAATCAGGTCAAGTGACGTCGACCTATCCTCCACTAATGCTGTCGGCGTACGATGCCTACACGATTACCTGGCCTACGCTGAGGAGGAATCCAAACCAAAGGAGAGGCCGGGAAAGGAAGCCGAAACTCTATCAGAGATCGAGAATGAGGTCGTCGAGGAGGTCCGTAGGCTAGGTTACGTAGCAGTTCCGCGGGTGGGGGAGAGCAAGCTCAAGGTGGATATAGGTGTCAAGACCCAAGAGAACCCAGATAGGTTCATCATGGGTATCATTATCGACGGCGAATACTACAGATCAGCTGCAACAGCCAGGGACAGGGACAGGCTCAGAGCTCAGGTCCTAGAGAGCATGGGTTGGAACATACACAGGGTATGGTCCCCCGAATGGGTGCAGAGACGGTCAACGGAGGTGGAGCGCCTCGCAAGCGTGCTCAAGCAAGCTGAGGGAAGCGAAAACCAGCTTGTAGAAGCTTCAAGAAAAGGAGCAAAAGTAAAAAAAAAGTCGGTAGAACCTGAAAAGGTAATTGAGAGAGAGGGCGATGAGCTCCCCGGCGTCGAACACTACAGGAGAGCATCACTCGAACCCCACCAAACCTTCGAGAAAATCCCTCCAAGCCAGAGAGAGCTTTTTCGAGACCTCTATCGCCTCGAACTAAGGCATTTGCTCCCTAAACTGGTCCATGTGGAAGGACCCATCCACCTAGATTACGCCTATAAACGCCTAAACAAGGCCATAGGCCTAAAGCCGGCCCCTCCCTCCTTCCACGAAGCATACAGGAAAGTAGTCGAGGAGATGGTTGAGAAAGGCCATTTCCAGAGAAGCGGAGAATTCCTCTGGCACGATGAGGGAAGAGCCGTTAAAGTAAGGGTGCCCAGCCAAGGCATCGAGGCACTGGTTAGACCAATCGAATACATACCCTCCGAAGAGATACAAGCCGCAATGCTCCACATTCTGGAGCACTCTATGGGCCTTAGCAGAAGGTCCCTCATCCAGGAGACTGCGAATATTTTCAGGGCTAGACAAACGCCAAAGACGAACCAAATCCTGGCAATCGAATTGATGCGTGTGTTGAACAAGCAGACAGTAATCGAAGTCGGTGAAATCCTCTTTCTCGCAAACCAGTGAACTATCACCCTACAAGTAGGGCGGCTTCCTGATTCATCGAGACAGTTTACCCAACCACGCCGAGTTGAGTGGTGGTCGCCTCTCCACCAGGCGTATATTCGGCTTGTTCCAAGCCTATCTCAATTCCTCGATTGAGTCGCGCGCGCGTCTTGTACGCGAAGTCCCGCATCTGGTTAGCCACCCTCTCACACGCGGATGCGACCCTCCGCCTCGCCTTCTCCCTGTTCCTCGACCCCCTCTTCTTCCTAGATAAGCATCGCTGAGCCCGCCCAAGCCTCTCCTCAGCCCCGCGGTAGCTCCGTGGGGCTTCAATCAACGTGCCGTCGCTGAGGGCGACGAGGCTGCTCAACCCCCACGGCTGGCTGCCCGTCGGTAAACGGATTCTTGGGGGGTTTAATTCGTCCCACGACTAAAGTCATGGGCTTTCTTGAACCCGCCTCGTAATGAGAGCACGTTCTTTTTGAGATCGTCTGATAAACCGTCCCGTAGCTTCTTGTCCGCCGTCACGAACATGGCATCGCTCTGACCAGCAAGGGCAAGATACACGGCGTCGTATACCGATATTCTCTCTTGGAGGGAGAGCTCAAACGCCCTGGCCCAGCCCTCCTCATCCATCTCCACTGTGATCGACATCCCCTTCAAGGAGGCGATCGCGACGACTAGATCCGAGGCGTCCAGCCTGATCTTAGGGTGATATCTGAGGGCGTTGGCGACCTCGAAGACGATCAGACCGGGGGACAGGACATCGATCTCCCCCGCCTCGTAGTCCCTTTTGAGCCTCCTCGCCGGCTCTGAGTCCTCCTCTGGCACGAACCACTTGACGGCGACCGAGGCGTCTACGACGTAGCGCCGTAACGGCGGTCCCTCCACTCCCTGACGGTCGCGGAACTATCGAAAGGTATCGTCCCGTGCTCGGCCCTCAGCCTCTCGTATATGCCGTCTATCCTCTTCCCGGCCTCGGAGATGGCCCCCCGATCCTTCTCCTCCCTCGCCATCTCCCGGGCGACGCGGCTCTCTATCGCCCTCCTCGCGACCTCGGACCAATTGATCGTCGACAGATTCCTCATCCTCTTCCTCAGCTCATCAGGGACCCTTATTGTGATACTCGTCACGACGCTTCCCGTATTTACATGTACATACATCTGGATAAGGTTTCCGATTTTATCCTTCCGTAGCGCGAAGATCACCCGTGCGCGCGCGAATCTCGAGTATTTTAGCTATAAAAACAGAAAAATAGGCCTCTGAAACGGCAACCAGGCTATTTGAGCTTCGTCTCCCGTTGATCCTCTACTCTGACGACTGGTTTCGTCATAACTTCCCTAATCTCATCCGCAACCTTCAACGGATTCCGAACTTTCACCATCCTCTTCTCCCAATCGCCCTCGCTTTGAGTCCGAACCACTATGTCACCTGAATTAAGGATTCTCCCGGGAATCGTCTTAATAACCTCAAGATCTGAAAAACCAGAAGATACAATCATGGAAGACCTTGAGGTTAAGACGCCGACCCTTATCTCCAAACTGTCATCCCTGAGAATATAAGTGTACGTGGCTCTCAGCAACAGTAAGCTAATAATACTAAATAACCAGACCAGAGAAAAACCGAAGACGGTCCACAGTATAACCTGTATACCTTGAATGATACTATACGCTACGCCGAAATAGAATTCTAACCAAGAAACCCCTATGGCAACTGCGGTAATTAAAAATGTCCTAAACAACACGCTTGGAAGTATCCATGGCTTACCCATCCAAATTATTCGTTTGGATCCCTCGGAAGAAAACCGTGACATTATCTAAAGTCCTCATAAATCATGCAATTCACCTAGTATTAAGTCTATCAAAACATCCACTGACACCACGCGCGTGGGCTTTTCACTTCATCGAGACAACTTGCTCAACTAAGCTGGGCTGAGTACAGTTCGCCTCCCGCGTACGCGAAAACATGCTTTCACGCGTCGTTTAGTTATATCCAATCTAGGTCTCCATACTCGAAATGTAGTCTACTTGGAGGTGCGGTTATGAAATCATTCAGTTCGTTTCCAACGTTCAGCGGTGTATAAAATACATAGTATCTGGCTCTGTCACTCAAAAAATTATTTCTCTCAAATGATCGCTCGTATGGATGCCCCTTGATAGATAGGGTATGAATGATGTTAACATCTTGCTCAATAAAATAATTATCCGCGTCGAGAATAAGTGCATCAGCGACATCGAGGCGGTTCGGTAAAGTCAACAGGTCGACGATGTATCCTTCAGGATATTCCTTCTTGTACATGTTGATTCGAAGAACTATATACCCGAGAACAGTCCCCTTCTCACTCGCCTGCTTGATTAGGTAATCTCCACCTCTTTTATCACAGTATCTCCAGTTAAGGTAGTTGCTATCTCGTTCAATTATGAAACTATAATTCTGCTTGATCTCATTCCAAAAGGTCTCAATCTGTTCGTCAAATTTCTTTATTTGGGATATTTCGAAATCTGGCGTTGATCTGCTGTGATAGTCTGAAGAAATCATAAGTTTTTGAATTGGTTTAGTGCTTCCAACCACTTATACCCATATTTTTTCATCGACTTATTTTGGGAATTAACCATTTTCAAGTGCTGGTCTACGTCTCGTATTTTTATCAGATGTCTTACTGGTGATGGGAACTGCGGACGATTCTTCTTAAGATCGGTTTTAAAAACAATTGGGTTAGTAGAGATAGCACAAGTGATGTTTGTTTTATTCTCACTCTGATGTTTATTTTTCAAATCGATCAATTTCTTGAATATTCCCATGCCCCTGAAATCTTCATGAACAGCTAAATCTGTCCCTTGCTGGGCTAACAGTGATTTTTCGCCCATTTTTAGTTTCAAGTAAAATCCGTGGGAACAGCCTACGATCTTCCGGTCGATTTCAGCAACCGAAATCACCTTCATCTTTGAGGGATTGTCTTCGTACTTCCACCTCCAGTGGTCGAGGGGAGAACAGTGAAGATCGAAATGCGGCTAGTTATCAAAGACGATCTGAAGGAGGCGTACAATCTCCTCCTCTTCCCCCTGAATATATGGCCGAAGAATTACCTCTTTACTCATTACAATAGAAAATACGCACGCAAATAAATTATTTTATAGGAAAAAACTCCATTCATCCAACAAATTAAGTCATTAGTTTTCTTGAATGCGCGCGCCTTGAGGTGCGTGCAGCAGATTGCCAGCACCTTGCCGATGAGGATCCCTGAATCAATGAGCGTCTTTGTGAGGGCGCCGAAGACTCGTTGGTACGTCGGTTCTCCGATTCGGTGTCGCGTGCACGATAATCTAACCATATGCTCACTGATGTGAGTATTCAATTTGGGTGGATATAAAAAGAGGGTTTAGCTGCGGCGCTTCATCAGGAGGAGTACTACGATCCCTACTCCGATGAACACAGATACCTCTGGAATAGGAACACCGCTTGGTGGGGTCTTGACTGGCGGAATGTAAGCGGTGAATACTGGGTCATGAATGACCTGGTAACCTCCGTAGGTTGGATAAGAGGTGATGTAGAGGTAGTCGGCCTTTGTTGCATTCATCCAAACCTTGGCCATCTCAGCGTATTTCACAGGGAACATCTGTGCCATGAGTGCGTTGCCGTAGTAGAGAAGTGAATTCTGTAGCTTGAGAAGTGGATTCTTAGCATAGTACGATACGTCTGCTGTTCTGGTCACCGAATCATAAGTCTTCTCCCCGCTGGCCGTCTCCAGCTTGTAGGTTTTTTTCCCGCCGAAGGCGACATCGAACACCTTCTGCCCATCTGGAGTTGTGGACTGGACGAACCCGGAGCTGACATCAACCCCTTCAGTGACTGCGTTTGAGCCGTTCACCTTGTTTGAGACCTCCTTATCAGCGACCCAGGTCCTCTGGCCCATCACTATGCTCATGCTGATCTTGTTCCTCTCAAGGAACTCGTGGATGTTCTCAGCCCCAATCTTCTGCTGCCTTAGATTGTATGTCCCTGTACTGTTATAGTGCGTGACTACGGGCAGGAACTCGATATAGCCCACCGTCCAGAGGTCACGCATCTCCCCAATGGTATAGGTTACATATAGTTTCGCGGTGCCTTCGGTTGGGTTGAATGTCAGGCGATAGTTGAAGCCAAGCTCGCTGTAGATGCAGAGAGCGCTGGGTAGAAGTTTTGGCGCAGATCCAGCGACGCTCCACCAGATGGCTGCCAGGTCCTTATATTTCATTCCCCATGCGTACTCGTTTCCCGAGTTTTTCATAGGAGTAACCTCTACGCTTGTCATCAGTTTGGGCGTCTTCCCCTCAGGGAATACCTCACTGTAGTCCGTGCCCATGGAGAATGATGCCCAAAGATTGTCTCCTTTATCTGGGGAACCGGGGTAGATGGAGGTCTTTGTGTCGTTGAAGGCCATTAGCATGAGGAAACTCGAGGCGGTCATAGCGGGCTCGCCTTTCGTCGTGTTGAATCGCTCGACGATTGATTGGAGGGGTAGTTGGAACTTTGCCTTTCCGTAGTCGACTCCGGCGAATCCCATGTATAGAAGCTTTACGCCGTTCTGGTTGATGTAGTTGACAACTGTGTCGCTGGTCCAGTCAGCCGGTGGTGGGGTTCCTCCAATTGCCTCAGCATGATTTCGCACATAGTCGAATAGGTCGATTGTCTTCGAGAAGCTTCCCATAAAGAAATCATTTTTAGTTATCTCATCGCTTGCTTGGGCTTTGAGCAATCCAAATGAATTGATTACTAATAGAAGCGCGATTGCGATTGTAAGAGACTTGATTTTCATATTCTGTATCCTCTTGTTGGTTTCCTTTTTATTAAATAGTTAATAAATGGTTGTATATTCTTAATGTTATAGACAATATGTGTGCTTGTCCTAGTCAAGCTGTGACTTTAGGTGTGATGTTCCAGGGGAGGAGCGCGCTAGAATCAAGTTTGTAGGCGAAGTAAAATGGTCGCCGTTTGCTTTGTTGTTTACTCGCGTGCGCCCTGAGAGAGATCCAGTTACCACGGTTCAGGTCATCCAAGTGATCAGCGAACATGATGGTCTCGAAATTGGCGCCTTGAGTTATGGTAATCGTCATGGTCCAATCCGGATCAGCCGCATTAACAGCAACGAAGGGCAGCGACAGCATCATAACCCCTGGTAGAATAACCGACGCAATCGCTTGCGCGCACACTACGGACAAGTTCGAGGATCTTCGCGCTACGAGATAAAACTCAATTGAATTGATCATCGTTCTCATCACTATTATGAAAAATATCCTAAATACCTCATCTCATCTTCCCAGTACAACGATACATGAGGATAGATAACATGTATCGATGATACCTACTTGGAATTCATAAACTTATAATATATACTTGCTTCAAAGGATGAGTTCGGGAGCTACAGAGGCCACATGGCGACCCAAAGCGTATTAGAAATCGTACGGTGCCCTAAATGCAATAACATCGTCCCTAAACAGGTCTATTGCCGCAAATGCGGACAGGTCCTCCTCAACGCCACACCCGTAACGTTATCGGAAACCGGAAATAAAGATGAAAACCAAATAATCTCTCCGGTCCCTGAGCCGAGAAGAAGCGCAGCCAGAGCCTCGACTTCTAGTAGCCGTTCAAAGTCCAGCACCGAAGAGCAGGTTCGGCAATTCCGTCGCGAATACAAATCGATGGAGGACGCTAGACAGAACGCCCAGGAGGGGGAGGAGTCCCAGCTGAACGGTTTGGAGAGTGGTGTCCCAGAGGTCGATAAGATGATGTCTCAGAAGGTTGAAGCAGAGGTTAGTCCGGCGGATTCGGATGAGGTCATGGTTAAGGAGAGGAAGCCGTTGAGGGATGGTGTTGATTTGAGGTCGTATACGCCTGATCCTTATACTAAGGAGATCGTTGAGAAGATGGCGAAGCAGGTAAAGTACGAGGTTAACATCGTTCAGCTTTTTAAGGACGGTCAGGTGCCAGAGGAGATATTCATGCGCCTGTTTCATAATATGGCCGATGTAATTGGTGGTCTAATGGCCCGCAGGGAGGAGGTTGTGAAGGAACTGAATGGTTTGATGAAGGGGTACAAGTCCACTGTTTTGTCGGCTCAACAGGGGATGAAGCTGCTTGATCTCCGGAAGTCACTAGATGATGTTACTGAAGAAGAGTACGTTGTCAAGGCTGCTGCGTTGAATTGGGATATTAATCATTATGGGCAAAGGATCTCTGAGGGTCGGCAGAAGGCTGAGTACCTTAGGTCTCTTGGTAATTTGGTTCCCGTTGAGGAGGTTAATGATCTGAAGAATATTTCTGCTAGTTGTATGGAGGCTTCGTCTATGAAGCATATTAGTGAAGGTACGCGGGAGAAAATTAAGAAGGCGATGCAAGATGCTTCTTCTATTCTTGATGAAGTATATAGATCTTAATCCTCGTTCTTTTCTTGATTCGTTTTACTCTTTTTCGTCGCGCGCGAATCAGTGTTCGCGCGCTATATGGTTGTACTTAAAGAAATTTAATGATTTACTTTCAACCACCTCTAGGCGTAATTTCTTCACCTAACAAGTTAGGTGGTCTCCTTTCGCCGCCTTGAGGATATTTAGCTGAATGGAGGCGGCTCCATCTCCTCTTCAAGAATATTACCATAATCATTAAAGCAAATAGGAAGGCCTCGACGAACAACTCCGAGTTACTATTTATCAGGAAATGAGGTTTGCCTTTGTACCAGGTGAGAGTAACTGGCCAAAGTAGCTGGCAGCCATAGGCTGTAAAGTAATCCCCGATCAGCGAGTGCGAGGCTAGAGCTGCGAAGCATGGGTATCCGCGCCGGTATTTCAGTAATAGGGGCAGCGACAATAATATAGCGATGATAATGCTGTGGGTTGGACCCCTGTGTTCGATGAATGGGAAGAAGATGTCTACGTCAGGTAATATTGATATTAACCAGATTATGGGGATGTTGACTTCTTCTCTTGTGAATTTGCCGATAATCATACCTGAGAAATAGCCGAGAGCGAAGTGGCCAAGCGGGTACATGCTACCTCATATTAACGCTGGCTTGTCTTTAAATGAAGTTCCTTTCGCGCGCGCCCCGCACAAGCTTATCTCCGACGACGGCACCATGATCCTCCAAGTTGTCTGAGCCCTATAGGCTGAGGTGGTTCGAGGACGGAGACCTAGAGGCATACATCTCCGGGCTCAACGAGAACCTCTACGACCTCTACGACGAGCGCCGATTCAAGTGGAAGTTCATCGAAAACCCCTGTAACCTCGGATTCGTCTCGATAGCCGTCGCGGAGGCCCCCGGCGGCAAACCAGTCGCCTTCAACTCCTTCCTCCCACTTAGGGTCAGAGTAGGCAACGAGGTACTCATTGTCGTCGAGGGATGCGATGGCTTCGTCTCCAGGGGGCATAGGGGTGCGGGCCTCTTCCAGGAGACCCTCAAATTCATGGCCAGGGAGCTGAAGGGAAGGGGCCCGGAGTTCCTGATGGGATTCAACTTTGCGGGCTCGGCCGGTGCAGCCAGGAAGGCGGGCTCGGCGGTCAGCTGCAACGTCCAGAGGTGGCGAGCTAAACCAGAGGAAATATCCAAACAAAAGCTTGGGATCGGCGATATATCGGTTAAGCCTGCGGGCGTCGACAAGGTTCAGGCGCTATGCAAGGAGTGGGCCTCCTCGAACTCGAAGCTGCACGTTCTCAGGAGCTCAGAATACCTCCGGTGGAGGTTCCTGGGCTCTCCTCGGCGTAGTTTCAAGCTATTCGCTATAGAGGATGGGGGCGAGGAGGGCTACGTCGCCGTCAGCACCGACACGGATGGCCATGGCTCCCTCGAGCTCTCCATAGACGACTACACCCCCATGATCTCCAGGGAGCCGGTAGCCTCTGCCGTACTGGGGCACATCCTCCACCTATATCCCAATCTAAGCGAGGTGAGCGCCCTAACGCCGAGCGGCTCGGCCCTGGGGTCAACGCTCTCCGGCCTGGGGTTCAGCCCGGACCCTGATGTGAGCTACAGCATGATCATCAAGGCGATAGAGGACCTCGAGGCTGAGGCGAACAATCTATACAGGAAGGGGCTTGAGCTCACAGACATCGGGAACTGGTACATCACAGGCTCAGACGTCTTCTAGCCCCTGAGCCAGGCCGCCTCATCGTCCTCGAGGTCGAGCCAGCCCGCGATCTCGTCGCCCATCTCCCCGCTTCCTTTGAACATCACCCTAATCAGAGGTATGACATCAGAAACCGCCTCCTTCCGGGAGACCCGGCACCTGGCCGCCACCTTCTCGGAGACGCTCCTCAGCCTCTGACGGCTCTGGTACGTGCGGATGTAGCGCCACTTAAGCTGGGGTGGCCTGATGTAGGGGATAGACCACCCGTTGCCGCCGCGGACCCAGGAGGCGCCGAGCCCCCTCAGAGCCTCGTTCACCCTCCTCCAGTCGTCTCCGAGGTACCTCACAGGCTTCACTAGGAGACCGTCGGCCGTCTCGTGGAACGTGAAGGCGTTCTGCGGGTATCCGAGCCTGGCCGTGGTTGCGAGGATCTGTCTACTCAGCCCGAGGCCCTCAGACCGTCTCTTGGCGAATGAGACGCCGCCAGACATCATATTGAACATGTACTTCTGTAGCCTGTAGTTGGAGCTCCTCGCCCTGTGGTCGTAGACGTCCGCCCTCGCCAGCGCCTCGAGCCCCTCGTCGAGGTCCCCGGGGTCGTCGAGGATGAGGGGCAGGTTCTCGTATATCCAGTCGAAGAGCTCCTCGTGGCCGATGTAGGCCTGGCTGACCGCCCTCCTCGCCTCCCTCAGGTTGCGGGACGAGAAGATCGCCCTGATCACGTCCGGGGTATACTCCTGCCTGTCGCGGCGGCCGAGGGACTCCACGTCCCCCACAGTCACCTTTCCCTTCCCCCAGGCGAGGGATTCGAGGTCGTTTATCGCCGACCTTACATCACCCTCAGCGCGCACAGCAAGAGCCTCGAGGGCCTCCTTCGAGGCGTCTATCTTCGTCTCCTCGGCGATGGAGGCGAGCCTACTGTATACCTCGAGGAATGGGACCGGCTTATACTCGATTATCAGCGCCTTGTCCCTGAGGGGCCTGAACTTCTCCTCGTTCTCCTCGCCGACGCTCGTCGCGATCAGGACTATCGGGCTCCTCGTGTTCTTGATGATGTCCGCGATGGCGGCGATCCCGCCGAGGTCCTCGCGTCCGCTTATCCCCTCCATCTCGTCGAAGAGGATGAGCCTGCGGCGGCCGAAGACAGTGACGCTCTGGGTCGCCGCGCGGCCGACGAGCTCCTCCATCCTCGCCCTCGTCCTGTAGTCGCTGGCGTTCACCTCGAGGAGGTCGAAGCCCATCTCGGCGGCCAAGGCCTGGACGCTCGCAGTCTTACCCACGCCTGGGGGGCCGTGCAGGAAGGCGGCGCGCTCCCTCGGTATCCCCTTCTCCCATGACTGCAGCCAACGCCTGAGCTCGAGGATGGCTTCCCTGTTACCGGAGACCTCGGCGACCCTCTTGGGCCTGAACCTGCTGCTCCAGGGCTGGCTCTCAGCGGCCATCCATCTCCCTCCCAGCCAGTGTGAGCTTGGCGAGGAGGGTGCTCAGCTGTATCTCGGGCCTGGACCCCTGTGTGAGCCTAAAGTCGACCTCGCCGACCGAGTCGCTGAGCTTGACCTTCCACTCCTCTGGCATGTTCATCCTCATGAGCTCAGAGTAGAGCATTCTGAGGATGTCCTCCGCGGCGAGTCCCTCGTCTACGAGGAGGCTGCGGAGGATCTCCCTCGCCTCAAGGAAGTCGCCTTTGAGGCCCAGCTTGATCATCTCGCGTATCCGCTCAGGGCTCACCTTGCCGAGGACGCTGTAGATGACGACGTCGTCCACCTCGCCGCCCTCTGTGGCCGCGGCCGCCTGCAGGAGGTTCGTCGCCTTCCTTAAATCGCCTTGGCTCGCCTCGTAGGCGGCGTCGAGCCCCTCCGGGAGGAGCTTCACGCCCTCCTTCTCTGCGATGTTGCTCAGCCAGTTCTTCGTCTCCTGCTCCGGCAGCGGGCTGAACCTGAAGACGCTGCACCTGCTCTGGATGGGGTCTATGATGTTCTCGCTATAGTTGCCTATCAGGCAGAAGCGGCAGGTCCTCGTGTAGATCTCCATGGTGCGGCGTAGGGCGTGCTGGGCGGCCGACGTCAGGCTGTCAGCCTCGTCGAGGATCAGTATCTTGAATGGCACCTCGCTCGCTATCGCGGCGGTCCGTGCGAAGTTCTTCACCTTCTCCCTGACGACATCTATGCCGCGCTCGTCGCTGGCGTTCAGCTCCAGGATGAAGTTCTGGTACCCTGAGCCGTAGAGGTCCCTGGCGAGGCATAGGATGCTCGTCGTCTTCCCCACGCCCGCGGGACCGACGAGGAGGAGGTGGGGTAGGTTCCTCTCCTTGACGAAGTTCTTCATCCTTGAGACGATCTCGGTCTGGTCGGTGATCTCGTCGAGTGTCTTCGGCCTGTACTTTTCCGCCCACATCCCGCCGCTCAATGCAAGTCACACTTAATCCACCGACGGGATTTTTTAAGGCTTCTAGGTCCAAGAGGTGGCGGAGTGGGCTGAAAATGCCCTGCTGCACTCCTTTTTTAAGGTAATCTTTAAACCGGACTAAGCAGGGCTTCCCTGTTAGGTTGTGGGGAAGGCGTGTAGGTTGTGAGGGGATATGTCCTTAAAGCCGTCGGGGGTTTCGCCCTCGTCGTCGCTTTGGCAGTCCTAATCGGGAATGTATCCCCTTACCCCGAGGTCAAGAGCCTCCCGTTCCACGCCCTCAGCACTGTCACGAGGATATTCGTCACCCTCGTCATCTCCGTCCTCTGGGGCGTCTCATTCGGCATCCTAGCGGCGACGAACAGGACCGCGTCTATAATCATCACGCCGATCGTCGACCTCCTCCAGTCGATCCCCATCCTCGGGTACTTCCCCCTGGTCATCGGGTTCCTCTTTAGCTGGGGCGCATTCGGCATAGAGCTCTCGATAATCCTCCTCCTCTTCACCTCAATGGCCTGGGCGGTGTTCTTCGGCGTCATCGGCGCAGTGAAGGCGATCCCAACCAACGTGATCGACGCCTCAAACAGCTTCCGCATAAGAGGATGGAGATACACCAGGCACGTCGTGATCCCGGCTATAACCCCAGCCATCATCGCAGGCGCGAACCTCGCCTGGAGCGACGGCTGGTTCTTCATGATCGCCGCCGAGTACATACAGTACAAGAGCTCCGTCGTCGTCCCGCCGTCAGGCGGCGTCGGGATGCTCCTCGCGAAGGCGGCTTACGAGTGGAAGGACATGAACATGGCTGTGATCCTCCTCGTCTTCATCACCACCCTCGTCATCGTCGTTAACAGCCTCACGTGGCACAAGCTGATGGAGAGGGCGAACATGGGCACCTTCAAGCCCATCATCCACATCGGCTTATCCGGGGTCGGGAAGCTCGGGAGCCAGGGGCAGAGTTGGCTTGACTTCCGCAACATACAGGCGCCGAAGGCCTTCTCCGCCATCTGGCAGCGGATAGAGAAGTACTCCAGGCAGGAGAGGATCACAGCGGGGGTCGCCGCCCTTGTGATCATCCTCTACATCGTCTCCGGCGAGTTCCACCGCTTACCCACCATGCAGATGATCCAGGAGGCCTTCTCCGCGCCGCCAGGCGAGAGGGCAGCGACGATGCCATTGCTCGTGGTCCTCACGATGGGGAGGCTCACTACAGCGTACCTCATCTCGCTGGTGATAGCCATCGGTCTCGGCGTCCTGGCGGCAGAGAATAAGCTGGCGGCCTCGATCATCTACCCGATCTACGACGTGGGTCAGGGCGTGCCCATCCTGGCACTTTTTCCCGTCATATACCTGGGCATAACGCCGCTGGTGGGCTCCGAGAGGATTGCTCTGGAGATCACGTGCATAATGATGCTGGTCTTGGACATGATCTGGTACATGTTCATCAACATAACGAGCGCCGTGAAGAACATCCCGACCGACATCAAGGAGGTCGCCAACCTCTTCGGCTTCAAGGGGATCAAGAGGATCACCCACATAATAGTCCCAAGCATCCTCCCGGCGATCGTGACGGGGAGCATACTGAGCTGGGGGACGGGGTGGAACACGATAATATTCAGCGAGTACCTCCCGTCCACCGAGCCCGGCGTCCCCGCCATCTCCGTCCCCGGGATAGGCTCTTTCCTCGACGAGGCCGGCTACGTCTACGGGAACACGATACTCCTTGTCTTCATCCTCGTCGTGATCTCGGTGATAGTCCTGGGGATGGAGATCCTGATCTGGAGGCGCCTCCTCAGGAAGTTCGAGAAGTTCAAGGTGGAGGTCTAGAAGATGCTAGCACTTGAAGTTAGGAACATCGGAAAGGTCTTCGTCGAGGACCATAAGGAGACCGTCGCGCTCGATGACGTCAACTTCACCATCGCTGAGGACGAGTTCGTCTGCCTCGTCGGCCCCTCGGGCTGTGGTAAGTCGACGATGCTGAGGATAATCGCGGGGCTCGAGACCGCAACGTCGGGCGAGGTCCTATTCGAGGATAAGCCCATTAAGGGGCCTACTCCCAAGGTGGCCATGGTCTTCCAGCTGTTCGGCCTCCTGCCCTGGAAGACGGCGCTGGAGAACGTGGAGGTGCCCCTCGAGGTCCTGGGCGTCCCCAAGGCGAAGAGGGCTGAGACGGCGATGGAGTACCTCAAGATGGTTCACCTCGACGGCTTCGAGGACACCTACCCCCACGACCTCTCCGGGGGGATGAAGCAGCGCGTCGGCATCGCCAGAGCCCTCGCCCTGAAGCCCGAGATCCTGTTGATGGACGAGCCGTTCTCCAGCCTCGACGAACTGACGGCGAAGACCCTACGTGACCTCGTCCTCAGCATCTGGAGGAAGAGGGATGAGCCGCCGAACAGCGTCGTGATGGTGAGCCACAACGTGGAGGAGGCCGTCTACGTGGCGGACCGCGTCATAGTCATGTCCCCCAGGCCTGGGAGGATCATCGGTGAGGTGAAGATAGACGTCCCCCGCCCAAGGTATGAGCACCGGAGGGACGAGAGGTACTTCCAGCTCGTCGACGAGGTGATGGAGATCCTACAGAATGGGAACCACAAGCAATGAGCCGGGAACCACAGTTATTACGACCGTGTCAACCAGATCCCCTGTTTGGACCCACATACCCCCAAAATTTTCGTAAAAATTACATTTTCACCCCCCTTCACGGTCTTCTTATCGTTTTTTATACGACGAAGACACACCGAATAAGAGTGAAGGATCATGGCTAAGGTCAAGCCATTCATCATCGGGACCGCCAACTCCAGGGACATGCTCCACGCCGGAGCCGAGATCCTCAGGAAAGGCGGATCCGCGATAGACGCTGTCGAAGCGGCGACACGCCTAGTCGAGGCCAACCCGAATGACACCAGCGTCGGCCTCGGCGGTATACCGAACCTACTGGGCGAGGTGGAGCTGGACGCCTCCATCATGGACGGCAAGACCCTGAGGACCGGCGCCGTCGGCGCGGTGAAGGGCTACCTCCACGTCATCTCGATAGCCCGTAAGGTGATGGAGGTGACGCCGCACGTGATGCTCGTCGGCGAGGGGGCGGGGCTCTTCGCCGAGAAGATGGGTTTCAAGAAGCAGGATCTCTCCACGTCTGAGAGCAGGGCGGCCTACAAGGCCTTCCTTGAGCAATCCTACCATAAGGAGCCGGGGGTGGGTACAAGGCAATGGTATGCGAGCTACGACCTCGACTTCGGCCTCAGGAACTGGTACGATAAGCTGACCGACAAGCAGCACGGCACCGTCAACGTGATAGCCATCGACGCGGGAGGGGACATCTGCACAGGCGTCTCGACGAGCGGCACGGCGTACAAGTTCCCGGGTCGCCTCGGAGACAGCCCCATCATCGGCGCAGGCAACTACTGCGACAACCGGTACGGCGCCGCCGCCTGTACCGGACGCGGCGAGCTCGCCATAAGGCTGAGCACGGCTAGGAGCATCGTCTCCTACCTGGAGGCCGGGATGAGCCTGAAAGACGCCTGCGTGAGGGCGATGAGGAACGTCAACGCCCTCCACGATAAGGGGAGCATGAACTGCGTCGCCATGGACAACAAGGGCAACACGATGAGCGCATCAGTCAACCGTGAGAGCATCCACCACTACATGGACGTCGATATGACAGAGCCAGAGGAACGAAAAGGCGTCTGGGTCAAGGAGTAGAAGCACTTTGGCGAAGCCCCCCTACGACTTCAGGAGGATAACCCCCGACGTCTACGGCGACAGAAGACCGGTCTCCGGGGAGGTCGTAGCCCTCCTCCACGTCTACTTCGAGGACAGGGGCCTCAAGCTGATCGAGGCGAAGAGCAGGGCGATGCAGAGGGGCGAGATCCACGAGCTCATGATAACCGACGAGCAGGGGGCGGTCCCCGGCGGCGGCGTTAACAGGGTACGAGCCGTCGCCTTCTTCGAGGTCGAAGTGGGTGGACTCGCCGTCGTAGGGGACGAGGTAACCACATCGGGGAGACCTTTAGGCACCATAGCAGGCTACGACCTGACCCACATGCCCAACCACATGGGAGTCTTGGTGAAGACTCGGAGCGTAGAGGAGCCTGAGATGGGGGTCGGGGACAGGGTCCTCATAAGGCGCCCCTAGCCCTTGTCCGGGGCCCCAAGACCGTAGATTCCCATAACGTCTTCTATTATCCTGCAGTCGCCGTAGCACATCCTGAGGCTCGAAGCGTTCTGCCTGAAGCCCAGCCCCTGTAATATTTTTACTGAGTGGACGTTCCCCTCAGGGACACCGACCCATAGCCCCTCGTCGGCGACCTCACCCATCAGGGCGTTCAGAAGGTCCACAGCCTCGCCGCGGCCCGGCTCACAGATCCATGGCCCAGCCTTGAACGAGTCGGAGCCCTCCCTTCCCATGATGTACCCGACCAGTCTGCCCCCGGTTTCGGCCTTGAAGCAGAGGCCCGGGAACTCGTGGAGGGTCCGTCTGAGGATCTTCTCCCTGTCGAGGCCTGTGAAGCGGGTGTCCAGCGCCCTGATTCCCGGGATGTCACCCGGCGTTATCGGCATTATCCCAGCGTGGCCGTGCTTGGTGGCTTCCCCTATGAACCTCAACGAGTCATACTCGGCCTCGAATCCGAGGCGCCTGTACAGGGGGATGGCCTTCGGGACGGCGTCGAGCCTCACCGATGATGCGCCTGACGCGGCGAGGTGGTCCATCGCCCTCCTCATCAGGGCCGTGCCGATGTCCCTGCCCCTAGCCTCCGGCGCGACTATGAGGTTCCCTATCCAGGCCACGGGGCCGTAGCTGGTGGTGGCGACCATGCCGACGTCCTCCCCATCGACACCTGCGACGAAGCAGCCATGGGGCTCGTATGAGAGGATCCGCTCCACGTCGGCCCGCGTGTTCCCCCAGCCCGCGACCTCGAAGAGCCTGAGGGCGAGGTCGATGTCGCGGCGGGTCATGACGCGGATCGCCGGGGCGTTCATGACGTTTTTAATCGTTGAACCCGTATAAAAGGCGGTTAGGCTATATGCCGCCTCTCTCCGCGACAGCTCGCCCAAGGAGGCCTGAGAAGAAGGCCTCGCCGAGTGGCTCCCCGCTCGTGCCAGGGCAGGCTCCGTCGGCCCTGATGATGAAGAGGTCGCCTGAACGTTCGACCCAGAAAGGATACATCCTGCAGAGGAGGGCTCTACGGTCGTAAGCCGAGCACCCGTCGTCTGAGAGGAAGAAGCACATTCCGCCGATTTTCCTCATCTCGGCGACGAAGGGCTCCCGCCCCCTGATGGGCTCGGCGAACTCCTCACTGCCGTGCTGGCCCTCGAGCCTTGAGATGTCGGTCTCCAGGAGCAGGATGCGCCTCTCCCTTCCGCCGGCGTCCCTGCAGCAGGCTCCGCACCTGGTACAGTCCCAGCCGAGGTTGGCTGGGTAGAGGAACTCGATGGTCTTCTCCGATGCCTCCAGCCTCAGGGACGCTCTCCTGTACACCATGTAGCGTGGTTTCTGCGCGCCCAACTCTCAGCTACTTCCTTCTCCCGAAGGCGTAGTCGACTGCGGCCTCCGCGAGTACCTGTAGTGGGTCCATGACCGGTACCTCCAGGTCGCCCTGCTTGAGGACGAGGGAGACCTCCGTGCAGCCACATATGATGGCCTCTGAGCCCTCCTCGACGAGTTCCTCGCCTACTCCGCGGAGGATGTCCCCGCCTCCCTCGAGGTCGCCGGCCTTGACGTGCTGGTAGATCGCTCTCATCACGTCGGCCTGCCGGCGTGGGGGAGGCGTGATGATCTCGATGCCGGCCTCGCTGAACGCGTCGTTGTATAGCCTGCTGGCTACTGTCCCGTCGGTGGCTAGAAGGCCGGCTCTGGTTATGTCGGTGGATTTCTTGCGCGTCTCCTCTGCGGCAAGCCTTATCATGTGGATGATCGGGAGCTTGAGCTCTCTCGTGAGGTCGTCGTAATAGTAGTGGGCGGTGTTGCAAGGGATTATGATGAAGTCGGCGCCCGCCGCCTCGAGGGCCCTGCCGGTTCTAAGCATCTCGGGGAGGGGGCTCGGCCCCTTGCCTAGGATCGCCGGCGTCCTGTCGGGTACCTTGGAGTTGCTGTAGATGATGACCCTCAGGTGGTCCTGGTCCCGCTTGGCGGGCGTGGCTCGGATGATCCTCATGAATAGGTCAGCCGTCGCCTCGGGCCCCATGCCACCTAATATGCCAACGATCTTCTCTGTCAATCCTCCTCACCAAGAGGGGTGGCGGCGCCTCGGAAAAAGGTTGCACTATCAGCCTCCGCTAGGAGCGCAGAAAAAGGGAGTTTAAAGAGTTTGGCGACAGGTTAGGGTTGTAAGCCTGCTAGAGCTTGTTGTTCTTCAGGTACCTGATGAGGTGATCCGAGGGATCGAATATTTCCTCCTGATCCTGCCCCTCTTCATCTTTTACTGATTTATCTGGATTTATCTGCTTAGGCGTATCTTCAAGGAGCGTCATGTACCGTTCAACGCTCTCGTTGAACTCCTCCTCCATCCACTTATGCTCCGTTATATCCTTGATGGCGCTGACGACGAACTTGACCCTCCCCTCCGTCTTTATGGGCGACCAGGAGTGGGAAACCCACTTGGGCTCGCCGGACTTCGTTATGATACGGTACTCGACGTTCGAGCATCTTCCCCCCTTGAGGCTCTTCAGTTTCAGCGACTGGACCTTCTCTTGGTCCTCAGGGTATATGATGAGCTCCGCTTGCTTTCCGAGTAGGTCCTGAGGCGGGTAACCTATCACATCAATGCTTTTGGGGCTGAGGTAGGCTATCGTCCCGTCAGGTCTTGTGAGCATTATCAGGTCATGGGTATTCTCCACGATGCTTCTGAAGGCCTCGGCGCACTCCCTCAAGTACCTCTCTACACGCTGCCGCTCCACCGCCATGCTGATGCACTTGGCCAGCACGTGATAGTGGCTCGGGTTGGCCTCCTTCCTGATATAGTACTGGACTCCGACGGAGAAGGCCCTCTCGACGACCTCTTCCGTCTCCTTTCCCGTGTACAGGATGAAGGGAAGATCACTTTTCTCACTCACCCTGCGAGCTAGCTCTAAGCCATCCATCTCGGGCATCGAGTAGTCCGAGACTATGCAGTCATAGGATTCCCTGTCAAGCCTGGCAAGGAGCTCCGACGACGTGTTGACCGACGTTATCCTGAAAAAGTGGTTGATGTCCTCGAGGAAGAACTTGGTGAAGCGTAGCTGATCCGGCTCGTCGTCGATGTGCAGGATCCGTATAGTCTCACCCTTTACGGATGGCTCTGCCAACCCATAATCACGACTTAAAAGGTTAATCTGGAGGATATTTAAGGAACGTATTTCAACTCATATGGATGCCTGACCAGTATTCAAAACAAGGATTCAGAATCAGATACATAGAATATGGATCTGTATCATAACTCAGTCTGCATGATAATTTTCCATTTACAGGTTTCTTTAATGTAGTTTATGGATATGTTTCTTATTAATGGGTTTGGGAGATAAGATTATGGGGAAAAGCATGCAGCTTCCCAATTCAACATTATAGCCTTCTCATAGCCATATCTGCAGCTAGAACCATAGGTTCGGATGCCTCACACACAGAAGGCGCGTAACATGTATCAGCCTTCACAAGCTCGTACCCGCACATATTTTTCTGTATAGCCAAGGAGAGAGCATTTATCCTCTGAGTGACCTCCTCGCCTCCAACTATCTGACCGCCAATGATGCGCTTAGACTCCCTCTCGAGAATAACCTTCACCACAATCGGCTTCGCATCAGGATAATACGATGCTCTGGTAAAGCCCCGCATCTTACCTATGGCAGCATCCAAGCCATATCTCCGGGCCTGCAACTCCGTTAAACCCGTGGCGCCAACCTCGAAATCGAACATCTGAGAGACGACCGAGGAGAGTGCTCCCGGGTAAGTTGAGTAGCCACCGGCAACGTTTACCCCAGCCACTCTACCCTGCCTGACCGCCGTCGCCCCTAGCAGGGGAAGAGCTGAACTATGAGTGATTGGGTTCGTCGTCTCCGCACAGTCTCCAGCAGCGTACACTCCTTTGACACTAGTCTCCATCCTCATGTTCGTCTTTATGCCTCCCGTCTCTCCGATAGATATGCCAGCTTCTCTAGCCAATGTAACATTTGGCTCGACTCCCGTAGCTGTGATGACTAAATCTGCTTCTACCTCACTTCCACCTACGCTTACACCTTTGACCTTCTTCTCTCCTAAGACAGCGTCAGCGCGTTTACCTAGAATGAAATTGACCCCATACTTTTCCAGATGTTCTTTTACAATAAGAGCCATATCAGAATCGATAATACTTGGTAAAACCGAGGTTCTACTCCCAATGACACTTGTCTTTAAGCCCTTTTCGATGAGGGCCTCAGCGATCTCGAGACCAATGTATCCTGCGCCTATGACGCACGCCGAACGTGAGTGTTTCATCGCTTTAGCTATCTCCATGCCGTCCCTAAGGGTGTGAAGCGTGAAAACACCGTCCTTATCTGACCCCTCGATGGGAGACTTCTTCGGAATTGCTCCTGTTGCTATCACTAAACCATCATATTCAAGGATCTTTGACTTTCCGTCCTTTGACTCAGCTTCAACGTTCCGATCATCAACGTTGATATGAGTAGCCTTTGTCTCAGTAAGAAGATTCAACTTCATGATGCGGTAAGTGGACGCAGGGTATACGTTTAGTTTCTCAAAAGAAGATATTTTTCCACTGAGTACGAAGGGGAGACCGCATCTTGAATAGGTTGCCACGCTCTCCTCTGTTATTACCGTGATCTCAGCGACTCTATTCGTCTTACGCGCGGCCACCGCAGCGTCCAGACCCGCAGCGTTGGCGCCGATCACGATTATTTTCATAAAAACATTCACCTACGCTCTTACCTGAGTCCCACTTTTAGAACCTTCCTAATAAGTC
>CAZVMI010000011.1:0-7613 GCA_964628365.1 uncultured Candidatus Bathyarchaeia archaeon
ATGTAGCCTCCACCTGTAACCCTTTCCGAGAGATAAAATCCTTCAAACAGATTTAAAGACATGCTCGAAGGGAGCCATGTCCTTCCTCTGCTTTTTTAAGTGTTGTGATGCTCCTTTGGATACAGGTGGAGCCGATGCTCGGGAGGGGGTTCGTCGACAGGTACTACAAGCTGAGCAGGGAGAAGGACAGCTTCCTCTGCGTGGGCCTCGACCCGGCCACAGACTCGATGAGGGACAAATATGTTGTGCCGCCGAAGCTCATCGAGAGGTACGGTGTCGTAGAGGGGTTAAGGAGGTTCTGCGTCGAGTTCGTGGAGGCGGTCTCACCCTACACACCGATCATCAAGCCCAACGCCCAGTTCCTCGTTTATCCCCTCGGCTTCGAGGGGATGAAGGAGATTGTTGACGCGATCCACGAAGGCGACTGCCTCGCCCTCCTCGACGCCAAGCTCTCCGACATCGGCAGCACGATGGAGGCGGGGCTCCACTGGATAAGCGAGCTTGGATTCGACGCCGTGACCTTCAGCCCGTTCCCAGGGTACGAGAACGGCGTCGACGCTGTCTACAGGTGGGCAGATAAGGGTGACAAGGGGATATTTGCCCTCTGCAGGATGTCGAACCCGGGAACCCACGACTACCAGTCGAGGATGATGGACGGCGAGCCATTCTACAAGAGGCTGGCCCGTGATGCCTTTGACCACGGCTCCAACGGCTTCGTCGTAGGCTGCACGGCTCCTGAGGAGCTCGGCGTTGTGAGGGGGATGATAGGCGAGGAGAGGCTTATACTGGCGCCTGGCCTCGGCCCACAGGGAGGCGACCCGTTAGCTGCCCTCAGGTTTGGAGCCAACAGCGTGGGGGAGGGGCTCCTCGTATCATCGTCGAGGACTGTAAATTACGCCTACGAGGTCATGGGGTGGGACTGGAGGCGTTTCCCAGAGGCTTCAGCCATGCAGGCGAAGAAGAGCAGGGACGAACTGAACGATATAAAACGTAGAGTATACAACTGCTAGCTTAAGGCCTTATAAAACCGTTTATTTATTGACAAAGGATGCTTCAAACATTTTTGAGATATTTTTCTAGAAGACTTTAATATTATGCTACCTTAGGTGAAAGGAGTGTGCTTAAGGGGTTGAAAATTTAATGAGCAAGCGTTACGAGGTCAGGTTCCACGGCCGCGGAGGCCAGGGGGCCTGGACCGCGTCCCTCCTCCTTGCCCAGGCCGGGCTGAAGGAGGAGAAGAACATTCAGAGCTTCCCAGCCTTCGGGCCCGAGAGGGCTGGGGCCCCCATCACTGCTTACACCCGGATAAGCGATGAACCGATACAGATCCACTCAAGCGTCTACGAGCCAGATGTCGTCGTTGTGCTCGACCCGACGCTCCTAGGGCCTGCGGTCGTTGAAGGTTTAAAGCCGGAAAGCAAGGTCGTCGTGAACACTAACGAGTCCGTGGCTGAGGTGAAGAAGAGGCTGGGGCTGAAGGAGACGGAGATCTGGGTCGTCGACGCGACCAGCCTCGCCCTCAAGGTGCTGGGAGTCAACATCACCAACACGGCGCTGCTAGGCGCCGTCGTGAGGGCATCCGGGATCGTGAAGCTAGACTCCGTCCTAGAAGTCGTCAAGGAGAGATTCTCCGGTAAGGTCAGGGACCAAAACATCGAAGTAGTCAAGATCGCGTACAAGGAGGCAGTGAAGGAATGAGCGAGAAGAAGGGCTGGAAGTCCCTTGACAAGGGTGCAGTCGCCTACAAGTCGAGCCGCGACTACGAAACCGGCGACTGGGGCGTCGCACAGCCAAAGTTCAACCACGAGAAGTGCACGAAGTGCACGCTCTGCCACTTCTACTGCCCGGAGGGGGCGATAAGGGTGAGGGAGGATGGCTACACGGAGGTCGACCTCCGGTATTGTAAGGGCTGCGGCATATGCGCCGAAGAGTGCCCAGCTAAGTGCATAGAGATGGTGGCAAAGAGATGAAGCAGAAGCTGATGGGTTTAAACGGGGACGAGGCGGCCGCCTACGCGACGAAGCAGGTTGACCCTGACGTCGTGGCGGCTTACCCTATTACGCCTCAGACCATCATAGTCGAGCGCTTCAGCGAGTATGTCGCGGATGGTCTGGTTCATAGCGAGTTCGTCGCCGTGGAGTCTGAGCACAGCGCCCTGAGCAGCTGCGTAGGCGCAGCCGCCGCCGGCGCGAGGGCCTACACGGCGACGGCGGCGAACGGGCTGGCGCTGATGTGGGAGATTACCTACATCGCCTCCGGATTGAGGCTACCCATAGTGATGTCGGTGGCGAACAGGGCGCTGAGCGCGCCCCTGAACATTCACAACGATCACAGCGACTCCATGGGCGCAAGGGACAGCGGCTGGATCCAGCTCTACTGTGAGAACAGTCAGGAGGTCTACGACGCCCACGTCGAGGCCTGGAGGATCGCGGAGCATGAGGATGTCCTGCTGCCAGTGATGATCTGCTTCGATGGCTATACGATAAGCCACACGATGGAGAACGTCATGACGTTGCCGGACGAGGATGTGAAGGGCTTCGTCGGCAAGCGGAAGTTCATCAAAGTGCAGGGCCACCTCGGCGAGGCCGAGCTCAGGCTCGACCCCGGATGCCCCATCTCTATGGGCCCCGTTGACCTTCAGGACTTCTACTTCGAGCACAAGGTCCACCAGATGGACGCGATGGAGAAAGCGCTGAAGGTGATACCGGCGGTCGACAAGGAGTACGGCGTGCTATCGGGCCGGAAATATGCCCATATCAACCCGTATAGGATGGATGATGCCGAGGTCGCCATCCTCGGACTGGGCTCCACGATGGGGACAGCCCGCGAGGTCGTCGACGAGCTCAGGACCGAAGGCGTCAAGGCGGGCATGGTGAAGATACGCACATTCAGGCCGTTCCCGGCCGACGACATGATCAAAGCCGTAGGCGGTGTACCGGCGCTCGGCGTTATAGAGAAGGATCTGAGTTTCGGCGCAGCGGGCGGCCCACTCTACGAGGACGTGAGGGCTATCTTCTACGACGCGAGCTCGAAGCCGCTGATAGCGAACTACGCTTACGGCCTCGGCGGGAGGGATACATCGATGGCGATGATCAGGGGCATCTACGAGGACTTACTGAAGATCAAGAAGAATAGCAGGGTGGAGAAGACAATGAACTACGTGGGGTTGAGGGAGTGATACAGGAATGAGCCAGATTACTCTAAAGGATATGGCGGCGAAGCCCGACCTGCTGTGCCCGGGGGCTAGGCTCTGCGCGGGCTGCGACGAGTCGATCATCGTCAGGATGGTTCTGAAGGCGACGAGGGGGCCCACAATAGTGACGAACGCTACCGGCTGCCTAGAGGTGGCGACGAGCATCTTCCCCTACACGTCATGGGACTTGCCGTGGATACACAGCGCCTTCGAGAACACGGCGGCCACCGCCAGCGGCATCGAGGCCGCCTACAAGGCGATGAGGAAGAGAGGCGAGGGACCGCTTGCGAAGTATCCGCAGCTAGACGTAATAGCCTTCGCCGGCGACGGCGGAACCTACGACATCGGCCTGCAGGCGCTCTCAGGCGCGATGGAGAGGGGGCACGACTTCACGTACGTGCTCCTCGACAACGAAGCCTACATGAACACGGGCATCCAGAGGAGCGGAGGCACTCCGTTCACGGCGGCGACCACGACCAGCCCAGCCGGGCAAGTGATACCTGGGAAGCTTGAGTGGAAGAAGCCGATAGACGACATAGTGATAGCCCACGCGATACCATTCACGGCGACGATTAACGCCGCGTGGCCTTTGGATGTTATGAAGAAGGCGAGGAAGGCGTTCGAGATCGAAGGACCGGCGTTCCTCCACGCCATAACGCCCTGCGCTAGGGGCTGGAGGTACCCGCCCGAGAAGACGATAGCGGTCTCTAGGCTCGTGGTGCAGACGTGCGTCTTACCCCTCTACGAATGCAGGCAAGAGGGTGGCGACGTGGTCTACGAGCTCTCTGCTCCGAGCCTGGCGGTAGCGAAGAGGCCTGAGTCGAAGAAGCCTGTCGAGGAGTACCTTCAGGTTCAGGGCAGGTTCAGGCACCTGTTCAGACCCGAGAGGCGGGAAGACCTGCTGAAGGCCATACAGGAGGGCGTCGACAAGAGGTGGAGTATCCTCCTCAAGAAGGCCGGGCTCTGACCCCCACATTTTTTTAACCTAAAGAACCTCCTAGCTTCTTGTGTCCGGCTATAGCCCCGTGAGGGACATGCTCTCGAAGCGTATCGCTGGCGAGATAGTTCTCTCATCGAACCCAGGGCAGACGATGAGGAAATGGAGGAGCCTCCTCAACGTCAACCAGATAGAGGTTGCTTACGAGCTCGACCTCTCACCGTCTGTGATAAGCGACTACGAGACGGGTCGGAGAAAGTCACCGGGCAGTGGATTCATAAAGCGCTACGTTGTGGCGCTCCTCGACCTCGACGAGAGACGCGGAGGCAACTACATCAGGCAGCTCGCCAGGATAAGCCTCGACCCAAGCGACATCTTCATCGACATCAGGGAGTTCATAGCGCCTGTCACGGCTGGCCAGATATGCGACGCCGTCGACGCCGAAGTCCTCACAGGCGAGGACAAGCTGGAGTACAGCGTCTTCGGCTACACCATCGTTAACAGCCTGAAGGCGATCCAGATGCTCTCGGGCCTCGACTTTTACAGGATATTCGGCGCGACGAGTGAGAGGGCCCTCGTCTTCACAGGCGTCAGCAGAGGTAGGTCGCCGATGATCGCTGTGAAGATAAGCCCATTCAAGCCGAGGATAGTGATCCTGCACGGTGTCAAGGGGAAGATCGATCCTCTGGCTGTCAGCCTGGCGAGCCACGAGGGGATACCGCTTGCGATCTCGAGGCTTCCGACGGAGGAAGAGCTTGTCGACGCCCTCGTCAGACTATACAAGGCGAAGACCTAGGCTCCTTCACCTTCCTCTCAAGTAGGCGAGCAGGACCGAGATCACAGAGATTATGATGAGCAGGGGACTCGTCGCGAAGGTGAAGCCTTCGCTCCTGTAGACCCAGAGGATTATCCAGGGTATCCGGTCCAGGTCGGGGACGACGCGCTCCATGTATGGGAGGGCGACGAAGATGATGCCCATAAGTATGAGGAGGGCGCCTACGACTGTGAACGGACTGATCTCATCCATTATTCATCACTTTCCACAGAGTTCCTTTATTAATGAAGCGCGTTTTCTGCACAGATCGGGGCCTTAAAGAAGCATTTCTCCAGCACCTTTTACTGGTTGGACCCATATTATCGTGTATGAGGGAGGACCCCCCTCCCCCTACCTTCCAGTCCCTAGTGTTGCGCCGATGATGGAAGATTTGAGGATCAGGCAAGGGCTCGACTCCTAGACTTGTCGTTTAAACGTCAATTACGGTGGCAAGATCGCCAATCGTAGCTGCATCCGGCGTTTCATCCGCAAGAATTATAACAGTCACGGGCTTCGTATCCCTCGCTCTAAGAAGGTGGTCCTGATGAGGATTGTGATTCTCGGCCCTCCTGGCTCTGGCAAGGGGACTAGGGCGCGCATAATCGGTGACATGTATAGCGTCCCTGTTATCACGACAGGCGACATGCTCAGGGAGGTCACCACCCAAGGCACAAGACTCGGTATCGTCGCCAAGGATTATATGGATAGGGGAGAGTTGGTGCCAGATGACATCGTCAACCACATAGTCGCCGAGCGCCTTAGGAAGCCCGACCTCGAAAAAGGATTCATACTCGACGGGTATCCTAGGAGCGTAGCCCAGGCCGACGCCCTCGACAAAATCCTGGAAGAGGCAGGGCTAAAGCTCGACCATGTCATGGTTGTCGACATCAAGGACGAAACTATCATCAGCAGGCTCTCACTTAGAAGGAGCTGCCCAAAGTGCGGCGAGATATACCACTTGGAGAGCAAGCCGCCGAAGAGAAACAAGACCTGTGACAAGTGCGGCTCCAAGCTCATACAGCGCAGCGATGACAAGGAGGACGTCGTCAGGCACAGGCTGGTGGTCTATAGGGAGAAGACGCAGCCCTTGATTGACAGATATCAGAAGAGAGGGCTCATCAGGGTCGTAGACGGCGATAGGCCGATGGACGCGATCCCCGCTGAGCTGCGCAGGCTCTTAGGCTAGAGCTTGTAGCCTATCTTCCTGAGGAACTCTTTCCGCCACCGTTTCCCTTCCTCATCCTCGACGCCCTTCGGCAGGAAGCCGTCCACGACTCCGAGGAGGCCCCTCCCCTGCTCGGTCTCGGCGACGATGACCTCAAGGGGGTTCGCCGTGGCCGCGAAGATCGTGCAGACCTCCGGGACCACCTTGAGCTGGGTAAGGATGTTGATGGGATAAGCTCCCCTGAGGAGGATTATGAAGCTGTGGCCGCATCCTAACCGCATAGAGTTGTCAGCCGCCACCCTCTTCAGCTCCTCGTCGTTTCCCTCGACCCTCACGAGGCAGGCGCCGGACGCCTCGCTGAAGGCGAGGCCGAACTTGACGGCTGGCGCCGAGGAGGTAACCGCCTCGTATATGTCCTCGACGGATTTTATGAAGTGGGTCTGGCCGAGGATCAGGTTCGACTCGGACGGCACGTCCAGCTTGACGACCTGGAGTTCCATGGTTTGGTCACTAAAAGCTCTATTGAGTGGCTTAAAATGGATTGCCCAGCCCCAGACACATTAAAGAGGCTGTTCTGGAGTAGTTTTACCCATGGCCGCCGGCCGGGGGAAGAGGGAGGAGGGGGGCAACGACAAGATCAGGGGCTGGAGCCTCAGCGTAGCCTGGGGTGACCAGCCTGACAGCGTCGCCCCCTACGTGCCGAGCCCTATCCCCATCATCAGGGAGATGCTTGACCTCGCCAAGGCCGGCCCGGGCGATGTTCTCTACGACCTCGGCTGCGGCGACGGCCGCATCCTCTTCACCGCCGTAGAGGAATACAACGTCGACGAGGCGGTCGGATACGACCTGAATCCCCTTATGGTCAAGGCACTTAAGCAGAAGATCAGAGAGAAAGGCCTCGGCGACAGGATGAGGGTGGCGAAGGGCAACTTCTTCAACATCGACCTGACCCCAGCCACCATCGTGACCCTCTACCTCACGACCTCTGGCAACTCCAAGTTGAGACCGAAGTTCGAAAAGGAACTGAAGGGAGGTGCAAGGGTCGTTAGCCACGACTTCCCAATCCAGGGCTGGTTCACGGCGAAGCCGGATGGCGGCTTCTACTCTTTTGGCAGCCACAAGGTCTACCTCTACGTCGTACCGACGGCGTACAAGAAGGACGCTACTGTGATGAGGTCGAAACAAGAGGAGGACAGGTGGAACAGGGTCAGGAGGCTCTTCACGAGCCTGGACCAGGCCTAGAGGGCCCCGAGCACGAGGGCTAGGAGAGCCATCCTGACGTAGACACCGTGCCTGACCTGCCTGAAGTACCAGGCGTTCGGCATCGCGTCGACGTCCGTGGTGACCTCGTTCACCCTCGGAAGCGGGTGCATCACGACTAGATCCTTCTTCCCCGACTTCACCAACTTCGGATCGATGATGTAGGCGTCCTTCAGCTTCTCGTACTGGACAGGGTCGACGAACCTCTCCTTCTGGATCCTGGTGTCGTAGAGGACGTCGAGCT
>CAZVMI010000011.1:7713-23708 GCA_964628365.1 uncultured Candidatus Bathyarchaeia archaeon
GCGAGGCTATGGGTCGTCCGGCCGTAGAGGAGGTCACCGCAGAGGCCGATGGTGAGGCCGTCAATCTTCCCCTTCGCGTACTTCATGGTGTGGAGGTCGAGGAGGGCCTGAGTCGGGTGCTCGCCGGAACCAGATCCACCATTTAGGACGGGTATCTTCGCGGCTGCGGCAGCCCTCCTCGCCGCGTCCTCCTCAGGGTGACGCATAGCGATAACGTCACAGTAGTTCTCCACAGTCTTGATCGTATCCTCAAGGGTCTCACCCTTCTTGACAGAGGAGGCGCTCGGGTCAGAGAAACCGGTTACCGAGCCGCCAAGCCTGAGCATCGCAGACTCGAAGCTGAGCCTGGTCCTTGTGCTAGGCTCGAAGAAGAGGGTGGCCAGGATCTTCCCCCTGAGGAGGGTCGAGCCCTTCTCCGCGACGGGAACCATCTCTGTTGCCTTGTCGAGGAGGAAGTCAAGCTCCTCCCTCCCGTAATCCCGCATGGAGAGCACGTCTTTCCCCTTGAAATCCGACGCCTTAACCAAACTCGCACCTACAGAAACGAAGGGGGTTTTGGGTGTTTAAAAGCTTGAGGAGTTCGCTAGCTTTCGTAGAGGCCAAGTCTTTTAAGGAGGGGTATCAGCGTCGGCGAGAGCTCGTACTCCTTGAACTGCCCTGGTTCGACCCAGCGGGCGTCGAGGGCATCGTCGTGGTAGTGCATCTTGCCACCGACAGGCTCTGCTAGGTAATCGACTATGACGAAGTGGTACTTGATGCGCCCTAATTCGTCCTTCTCGATCTTGTCAACGACCCCGAGTGTTTCAATGATCTTCACCTCAAGCCCCGTCTCCTCCAGCGCCTCACGGACGGCCGCGTCAGCCACCTTCTCGCCGACCTCGACGAGTCCACCGGGCACCGACCAGAGACCTCTATCAGGATCAGCCGCCCTCTGGATGAGTAGATACCCATTGTCCTTGCGTATCAATATGCCCACGCCGACCATCGGCCGCTCAGGGTATAGACGCGTCGGGGTCAATTAGGTCTCAACAGGGTTAGGAGGTTGCTGAGGATATAAGCTTCGGCTCCCGACCGTGGACTCCTTTAGGCCCATCTCCATGTGGACGAAGCGGCTCATGGGTGTGCTCATGCTCGAGGCGGGGTAGACCTCGGGCAGAACCTTGACCCAGATGGGGAACCTGCACTTAAGGGCGGTTCCCTTGACTATGGCCTCCCCGGGCGGCAAATCGCCTATGAGCTCTGAGAACTCCTGCCCCATGATCTCGGCTAGCCTCTGCTTATCCAGATCCTCTAGGCTGTGGCAGATGATGTTGTTGGCGCACTGAGTCACGACGGTCTTCTCCACCGTAGCCAGGCGCTGGGTGACTATCCAGAGGCCGACGCCGTTCCTGCCACCGTTAGTCGCGATCTCCTTGATGACGCCCAGCAGCTTCCCACGGCTCTCCTTTTCGCCTATCTCGAAGACACCATGCTGGGGTGCATAGTACATCGCCTCCTCGAGCACGATGATGCAGCCGAATCCCCTGTTCTCGAGAGCCTCGGAGAAGATGCGTCTGAGGATCTGGGCGACTACGAGGTGCTTCTGCTCCCAAGTGTCCTTGCCGTCGCTTAGATCCATGATGACGACCCTCCTCTCCTTTAGTAGTCGAACAGGGTCCAGAACCTCGGAGTCGCCGTCTGGAATGAGCCTGCTCGCGGAGATGGCGTTCTCCACCTGCATCCTGTAGAGTTCAAACTCGTCGGCCTTCTTGTTGAAGCCGAGCTTCTCAGCGTCGACGTAGCCGACTGCTCGCTTGAGGTTCGCCTTCGTCACCTGGGCGGACTGGGCATATAGGATTTTCAATGCTTGGAAGAGGATCTTGCTGTTCCACCAGGTCTTCTGCCAGCCAAACTCGGCTGCATAGTCTTCCCACGGGACGTCGCCCGGCTGGAAGAACATGCTCCAGGGCACCTTGAGGACGTTCTCGGCGCCGAGCCTGTCAATGAGGCTCATGTACTCTCCGTCCTTGTCGACTATGAAGAAGCGCACCGGTGGCTTAGCCGTCGCGGCACGCACGACCATGCTGATGGCTGTCGTCGTCTTACCTGTGCCGACGGCGCCGCAGATGAGGCAGGATTGCCTTATGAGGGGGTATATGCCGAGTTCGACGTCGAGGTCCGTCGACGGGTCGGTGCCGAGGAGGAGCCGCCACTCCCCAGCAGGCTTCGTGAACCTGCTGATGATATCCCTCTCCGCGAGGTAGACAGGGGTGTTAGGCGGCAACGGGTACCTGAGCTGCCGGAGGCTCCCCTCCTCGTCCATCCACCCCCACTGGTATGCCTCGGCGTGCAGCGTCGAGTCCTCGACGTCCGTTATCACCCTCCCCTCGCTGAGGAGCGCCTCCTCGTACTCCCTCACCCTCTTATGGGGATAGACTCTCGTCACCTGGAAGACGACTGGGCTCCCGTTTTTCGGGTGGTGCATGTAGACGAGGTCACCCTTCGCCAGCTCACGACCACGCATCAGGAGGACCGTGATCTCGTCGAGGCGGTACTCGCCGGTCTGGCTGTACGTGTGCCCTACCTTCAGGCGCCCATCCACCTAGCCTCACCCCAGTACGGGGCGAGATATGAGACCTCGCCCCTCGCCCGCCCCACCCTGCCTACGATCTCGGCGTAGATTTCGGCGACGAACCGCCTGCTGATCTTGACCTCCTCGTCCGCCCTCACGATAGGGAGCGGTATCCCATTGTAGTAGCTCGAAGAGTAGCAGTAGTCTGCCATGTCGTCGAGCTGCGCCAGCGAATTGGCGGGGAGGTCGACCCTTATCGGCGGTATCGACCACTCCCTAGACATCCTGGCGTAGAAGGAGTAGATCGGGGCCTCGAAGGCGTCCATGAAAGGTGCCGCCCGGGTTGCCTGCCTGAGCGCCGACCTGGGCGAGAAGATATCCGTCCTCTCCCCCGGCTTCAACGCTTGGAGGAGCAGGAAGCTGTCGGGCAGCTCGGTCTCGCTCTGGAGCCCGAGGTGGCAGACGAGGTATCTCGCAGAGGGACGCTTCACGATCCCCGCCACAACCACACCTGAGTCCCCACAGCGTCTGAGTAGCCTGTTCACCGCGTCGACGAACCTCTGCCTGTCCTTTCTGCAGCCTGACAAAGTCCACCAGTTACTGAAGACGAGGGGTCCGTCGACCAGGAGCAGCTCCGTCTCAGGGTGCGCCTCGAGGAACAGCGCCGCGGTCTCGTAGAGCTTCGCCTCGCGCCTCACGTTTATCGTTCCCCTGAATCGTTCGCCCGCCGAAGCGTAGGGGATCGACATTAATTCAGGGGCAAGAAAGAACCTGACGCCGCGGGGAAGCGAATAAGCGAGGGCGCTTATAATCCCGTACCGCCGGGAGGCAAGAGGCAGGACCTGGCTCCCTGCGTCGACGCCCGCCACTGAGACGAAGGCTTCGTGCTTGCTCATGGGGAAGATACTCATCTCACGCCTGATTCGAGCCGCGAGGGCCTCGACAAGAGGCGACTCCTCTAGGACATCGCCTGAGACCTCGCCTAGGAGCAGGTCACGGATTGCGAGGGAGATACTCGGACGATTGTTCTGTTCGCTGACACCTTCAAGGGGCTCGATCCCTTCCTTTAAAACCTGCATCCAGCGGCACACATCCAAAAAAGGTTCTTGTACAACACTTTTTTTCCTAGATATTTAAACGCTCCGATCATCTTGAGCTTAATTTGGGATAAAAGCCATTTTATATATAAATAAAGAAATTATTACGCTCGTAAGAATGGCGTACTGTAGGGTGAACCGTCTTTACGCCAAAAGTAATGTTAATAAGATGTTCAGCTAACCTTTAATTAAATGTCTGAGGAATATTCTCTCCGCGACTCCGTTTTTAGGGCGTTCCTGAAGAGCCCCGAACTCGGCCCGAGTGAGATGACCGGGCTTCTTGGGGCGAAGTACAACTCCGTCAAGGCCGCCTTTGCGAAGCTAGCCGAAGATGGGCTTCTGTCGAGGTCTGGCAGGGGTAACTACGAGCCGAACACGGCAGGCATCCTCCTCTACCTCCTCGACAGGGTCGAGGCACTTGAGAAGCAGGCGAAGTAGGCAGTGACGCACAGTGGTTGACCTTATTGAGAAGGCGGTTCAAGACCTCTCGCCTGGGACGAGCCAGTTCAAGGTCCTCTGCTTCCTCGCCTTCAGGGGGGCGAGCCAGCCGAGCGCCATCTCCGACGAGACGAGTATCCCCGCTGGCACGGTGCGGCCCGCTCTGAGGTCACTCCTCGAGAAGGGCTACGTGAGGCAGCAGGAGGACGGCACCTACAGGTCCATGATCTCCTTCACGGACGTCATCTCGCATCTCTATTCACAGGGCAAGAAGTAGGCTGACCTCCTATGGCGGGTTCAGACGAGCTTGAGGGCCTGAGGCGGGCCGAGAGCCAGCAGCAGGTCCTCCTCTGTCTCGTCGAGCAAGGCGAACCCATGTCGAGTCAGGAGATAGCTGAGAAGCTGAACCTCACCGTGAACGCCATCAACATCGCCCTCTTCAACCTGAAGAACAAGGGGCTAGTCGACCCCGTCAGCAGGGGCGTCTACAGGTACAAGCTCGGACCGATTCTGGTCCCCTTGCTCCAGGAATATTTCAGGAGGTGAAGGCTTGACGACAGAAAAGCTGGACGGGATCGACCCAGAGACCTCCGCGTACAGGATACTCTGCTACCTAGCTTTCAGAGACGCGAAGGCTAAGCCTCAGGACATCTCCAACGCCCTCAACGAGAACGCCTCGACGGTCAGGGCGCGTCTCGCTGAGCTGAAGAAAGACGGCCTCGTCGACGCTAGGCCGGATGGCTACGTCGCGACCGTGAAGGCCTACGACATCATCATGAAGATTTATAGAGACCTGAGGAAAGAGTTTAGGAGTTGATCCTATGTCGGAGAAGCAGCTCGCGGAGCTCAAGGACAGGACGGAGACCCTCCTCAAGCTGAGGAAGGCGCCCAGCCAGTTCTCGATCCTCTTCCACCTCCTCGGCACCGGCAGGACGATGACGGTGAAAGAGCTGAGCGCCGAGCTCCAGCTCACGAGCAAGGCGACGGAGCGCGCCGTCGCAAAGCTACTGGAGAAGAGCCTAGTCCAGAGGAGCCCATTCAAGGACGGAGGCTACGCCTGCGACGCGAAACAGATAGTGCTCAGCCTCCTCGTTATAATGTCCGACCTATACGAGGACTATGAGAGGAGGACCCCGAAGACGCAGCCTATTTCTTGAGCGAAGGTATGACTTCTTCCTCTATCCACTTCACGCCCTTCGCAGACAGCTTGTAGATGGAGCCCTTGCTCATCGGCTTGAAGATGTGACCGCGCTTCCTCATCTCGTGGAGGCGGGCGGGGACCGTGACCTTCTTGCCGCTCTGGGCGAGGAGGTCCTTGATCTCCCTGCTACTCGCCTGGTAGTCCTTCATGCAGTAGAGAATGAGGCCTATAGACGCGTAGTGGCTGAGATCGTCCCGTGCCACGATCACCGGGCCGTCCCTCCGCATGTCTACGATCCCCTTAAGGTGGTCCTGGGACTGCTTAGCCATGATGCCGGAGACCCTGTCGTTGACTTCGGCGACGAAATCCTTGTTGAGCCACTCCAGTGCCTCGAGGAGTTCCTCGGGCGATTCTCCGCTCACCAGTATCTCGCCGAACGGTGTCTTAACGCTCACCGTGATCGCTGGCATCATTCAGCCTCCTTTGTGTTCAGGGTGTAGAGGTAGCCCCTCTTCTTGTCCTTCCAACGCCTTATGGTCCCCTTCTTCACGAGCCAGACCAGGACGCCTGAGAGGGTCGTCTTCGGGAAGAATACGGCGTTCGCCTCCATGGCTTCCCTTAACTCGGCGATCGTCCTAGGGCTCTTCCCCCACGCGTCAGAGAGGAGCGCCGTCACCGCCTCGCTGCATTGAGTCGTACGTGGTATCTGGGGGAAGACCTGTACGTCGGATGCTTGGGCGACCTTCTTCGACTGCTTTATCCTGTGGCTGTCCGCGTCCCCCCTGAAAGCCACCGAGACCTTATCCACGATCTCGGTGAGGTCGTTCAGTGTAGCGAGGACCTCCGACTTATCCCCTCCGATCTCAACCTCCATATCTCCTATGCGGACCTTGAGGTGGAAGGAGGGGCGGCTCATGTCATCACTCTAGAACGTTATACCTCTAATTATTATGAAGTAGGTTTATAATACTTGTCGATTGATTTAACAGACTTCCAGCTAGCCATATGAAAACTCCTTCCACATTCGGCTAAGATCATCCTGAAAATCTCATCTCAAAAGAAAATGACTAACTTTAATAATATTTTAAGCACCAATTTAACTATAATTTATAAAATATATTTGTCTAATGAATTTGAGACATTCTTTATATTACTGTTACAATTATGGGGTTCATCTTCGTCGGGATTCGACGCTTCTTTTAGCCTGTATGCAACGGAATGAGTAAATAATTTAAGCGTGGTATTGGATTTTGCCCAAGCGGAAGCGTCCGACGGTCGAAGAGGCATAAAGACCCAAGGGCGCGGAATCACGGAGATGGGCCTCCAAGGGCTCGACGGGCTTAGGCTCGATAAGTACCTTCATCTCCAAGATGAGACCGCTTGGGCACTTTTTATTTTGGAGAAATGTTTGAGGGGAGAGCGGGTTTACGCGTGCCCCTTGAGGACTGCTTTGACCTTCTCGACTATTACCGTCTGGACCTCAGCGGCGCTTGCGCGACCCCTCACCTCGCTCATCACCATCCCCATTAGGGGGCCTGAGGCTTTCTCGCCCATCCTCCTGACCATCTCCACGTTAGCCTTGATCTTCTCGTCTATCAGCGAGGCAAGTTGCTCTTTGGAGAGTAGTCCCAGGCCGAGCGCCTTCACTGCGTCCTGAGTCGACGCCCCCGAGTTCTTCGCCAGCCAGGTCAGTATGCCGGGGATCGACTCCTTCACAGTAAGCCCCGACGCCACCGCCCTGAAGACGCCTTTAATCGCTTCGTCTGTGAGGCTCTCGACTTCGACTCCGTCGCGCTGGAGCTTCTTCAGGTCCTCGGTCAATGTTACGGCCATCAGAGTCGTTAGTTGCTTGAGTTCTCCAGCGAGCTCCTCGAAGAGACCTATGTACTCGGAGTCCACAATCTGCCTCGCGAGCTTCTCGTTGATCTTGTAGTCGCGTTGGAAGCGTTTCAGCTTAACCTCTGGCATCTCTGGGAGGCGGGCTCTGAGCCCCTCGAGCCACTCTGGTGTCACGGTGATTGCCTTGACGTCGGTCTCGGGGTACATCCTCGCTGCCCCTGGTCTAGGCCTTGTGAACCTCGTCGTGCTGTCTGGGTTGGCCGCCCTCGTCTCAGCTGGCACACCGTCGAGGGCTTCAAGGGCCCTCTCGACGACGGCGGAGAGGGCGTTCCTGCTCTTCCTCTTCTCGTCGGCGACGATGACAACGGCGTCGCCCTCCGAAGACCTAGCTTTCTTCCTCAGCGCCTCGACCTCCTCCAGGGAAATGTTGTACCCCGGCAGCTCGTCGGTGTGGAATATTCCCTTGACGCCACCCTTGTACCTCGCCCTGTCCGCCATCTCGGTGCCAAACCGCCTGTCGGGGCAGAGTTCCAAGCCAGTTAGGCCGGCGAAACCGGGGAGCCTGACGGCGTAGACCCTGTGACCAGCCTTCGTGGCGCCCTTGATTATCTTGCACTCGGTTCCAGCGAAGACGTCGGTGACATCGATCTGCTTGTCTACGAGACTCGAAGACTTGACACCCCTTCTCCTCAGCTCCTCGGCGACCTCGATGAGTCTCGACTGCCTTAGGGCCTCGTACTCGACGATCGTCTGCATCATGTTCAGGTCCTGGACGCCCTTGATCTCGACGACCGCTCCACCCTTCACGGAGACGTTCAGGTCCTGCCTGATGGTGCCGATGCCGCGTCTGACCCTGCCCGTCGATCGGAGGATGCTCCCTATGCGCCTCGCGACCTCGTAGACCTCCTCAGGAGTGTACATATCCGGCGCCGTGGCGACCTCCACGAGGGGGATGCCGAGCCTGTCGAGGCGGTACCTGATGATATCCCCCTCCTCGCCCGTCTTGCGGGCCGCGTCCTCCTCGACGCTTATCTGCTGCAGGCCGTAGCTCTTACCCCCAACAACGACTGATCCACCGAGGCTTGTGACGCATGTCCTCTGGAAGCCGCCGGTGTTGCTGCCGTCGACGACCATCTTCCGCATCACGTGGACTTCGTCGACCGGCCTCGAGCCCACCATGAGGGCGAAGGAGAGCACTATGTCCAGCACCTCCCTGTTCATCGGCCCAGGCGGCTCCTCGTCCATCTCAACAAGGCAGTTCGTCCGCCTGTCCGCCTCGTAGAGTATGGTCTTCCCCTTCATGAACTCGAAGAGGGCGGCGGGGTCGACCTCACCTAGCTCGCTCTGGCTCGGACGGAGGCGGCGCGTGAACGTGTACTCCGGCTCAGCCTCCGAGAGCCTGGACGGGCACGAGCAAAAGAGCTTGTGGCTAGTGGCGAGCTCCTGGTGGACCTCGATGCCGACCTTCAGCCCCAGCTCATCGTAGTTCATCAGTCCGAGGCCTCCGCGTAGGTCGTCCTATCGCCGTGCTCACCGGCTAGGTTCGCCTTCATCAGGTGTAGGGCTTTCTCACGGTCCTTCGTCTGGCCGAGGCACCACATCAGCTTGACGAGAGCTGTCTCCGGCAACATGTCGCCCAGAGGCTCGACGCCTCTCCTTGTAAGCTCCCTGCCGGTCGAGTAGACGTTCATGTTCACGCGGCCCCAGATGCACTGGCTCGTCATCCCCAGCACCACGCCAGCGTCGTTCGCCCTCTCTATGGCCTCGAAGCATCCATCGCTCACGTGGCCGAGGCCGGTCCCCTCGAGGACTATGCCCCTGTAGCCCTTCTCGACCAGGAAGTCTATGATGGCCGAGTCGAAGTCCGGGTGGAACTTGAGGAGGCTGACCTTCTCCTCGAACCTACCCCTCAACCGGACTTCACCGCTCTGCCTCCTCCTGTAGTCGCTGGAGAGCATCTTCACCTCGCCGCCCGAGTACCTCGCGAGGGGTTCGGCGTTGACAGACCTGAAAGCGTACCTCGCGCTCGTGTGGCACTTCCTCACCTTCGTCCCGCGATGGAAGGCTACGCTGTCATCTGAAGTCGTGTCGTGCATGCCCACGACTACCTCGGCGAATGGAGCCTTCGATGCAACTGTCACGGCCGCGACGAGGTTGGTCGCCGAGTCGCTGCTAGGCCTGTCGCTGCTCCTCTGGGAACCGACGAGTACGACCGGGACCGGGAGGTTCTGTAGAGCGAAGCTCAGCGCCGCTGCCGAGTAACCTAGTGTATCCGTGCCGTGGGTAATCACGACGCCCGAGCAGCCTTCCTTGATCTTCTCCTTCGCTCTCCTTGCCATGACGGACCAGTGGCTGGAGTTTATGTTCTCGCTGAAGACGCTGTAGAGTATATCCGCCTCGACTCTGGCGATGTCCGCGAGCTCTGGGACTATGCTGAGGAGGTCACGGCTTGATATAGCCGCGTAGACTCCGCCTGTTACGTAATCTACCCTGCTCGCGATGGTGCCGCCCGTGCTGACAATGCTTACCCTCGGTAGTCCTTCCTTTGCCTCTGGTATGGGCGGGGGCTTGAACTCGGGCTTCGTCGCCTCGCCGACGCGTTTGACCCTAACGGAGTTGTTGAATGCTACTCCGACATTATAACCACTCTTAAGCTTGATGACTATGTGCAGATCGTCAGCCGACTCGACTCGGGGCATCAGGACGCCCTGATAGACGCCGCCGTCTGACTCTACTTGTATGATGTCTCCGACGCCGGTGCCTGCCTCTGAGAGGGCCTCCCTCAGCCTCCCCCTGTAGCCGGGAAGAGCATCAGCCGTCATTCAGAATCAGGTTCTTCTACAGTGTCCCGATCTATTAAGAATGGCGCCGGGCTAGATTTTCAAGATGGCGAACCTCTTCTCGGTCTCACTCATCCGTAGAAGCCTCGAGTGAAAACGCCTATTAGCCAAGCCTTTTTGAGACGTAGACGCCCTCCTTCTCGTAGCCGAGCCTAGCGTAGTACGCTTTCGTTCCGAGGGCGCTCATGACCACCATCTTCTTCCTGCCATACTCCTCGGCGGCCAGCCTCTCCGCCTCCGCCATCAGGGACTCACCCCAACCTCTGTGTTGCCAAGCATCTGGGAGCCTGCCTCCGACTGGCACCATCCTGCCGTAAACGTGGAGCTCCCTGACGAGGGCTGTGTCGGCGTCGATCTCCGGGCGCGTGGTCCTCTCGGATGGAATCCTCATGCGGAGGAAGCCAACCAAGGTGTCGGCTATGCGGTCCTCGGCGGATACGAAGACCTCGATCCCTTCAGACGCCTCATAGGCTTGATGGATTACCTCGATCCTTTCAGGCTTCGGCTCGACACCGCCTTCGACAATATGTCCGACCTCCCTGCATCTGATGCACCTGCACCTTGCGCCCCGCTTTGTGAGCTTCTCAAGCGCGAGCTGCCGGAGGTTACTCTTGTCGACACCTGCATCTATGTATGGCAGGGGTATATCCCTCTGGACACGCATGATACGCACCCAGGGTGGAGTCATCTCCTTCACCCTGGAGACTAGTTCAGCCGCCTCCTCCGTCCCGAGGGGCTCGTATTTCCCTGTCCTCCACCAGTCATAGAGCCTCGTCCCCTTGACGACCAGGGTCGGGTAGATCTTGATCATGTCCGGCCTGAACCGTTTATCCTCGAAGATCGTCCTGAAGCCCTTAAGATCGCGCTCCGTCGAGGAGCCGGGCAGTCCCGGCATCATATGGTAGCAGACCTTCAGGGCGGCATCCTTCAGGCTCCTCGTCGCGTCGACCACATCGCTTACAGTGTGTCCCCTGTTCACGAGGTTGTAGATGTCGTCGTAGACATTCTGTACGCCGAGCTCCACCCTTGTGACGCCCAGCTCAAGCATAGCGTCAACATCGGCAGGCCTGACGCAATCAGGACGGGTCTCTACAGTGATGCCGACGTTGCTGATCCTGCTGGCCTCGGCGTTCAGCTTCGCCTCGGAAAACGAGGACGAGTCCCTGTTCGTTATTGCGTCGAGGCAGCCCTTTACGAAGACCTCCTGGTACTCCCAGGGTGAGGCTGGGAAGGTTCCGCCCATGACGATGAGGTCAACCTTGTCCACCGTGTGCCCTATGGACTCCAGCTGGCCTATGCGGCTCCTCACCTGGGCGTAGGGGTCGTACTGGTTCTGCCTCCCCCTCATGGCGGCAGGCTCATAGCCTGTGTAGCTCTGGGGGCTGTCCTCGTCGGGACCGCCGGGGCAGTAGGCGCACCTCCCGTGTGGGCAAGGATATGGCTTCGTCATGACGGCTACGACGCTGACGCCGCTCATCACCCTGCTCATCTTCCTCCTCAGGAGCGGCAGAAGTACTTCCGACTCCTCCAGAGTGAGCAACCTGATGATCTCGGAGTTCCTCGGTATGCGTTCGAGGCCATATCTCCTAGAAACCTCTATCTTTACCCTGTCAACCGCAGTCCTGTCTAAACTGGGCGTTTCTAGAAGCCTGTCGATCATCTCCCTTAGGGCTGTCTCCAAGCTGGTTTCCACTTAAAACGAGGCTCTAATTAAAATATCGTAGATTGGGTTAGTAACGCTCGCCCCTGCCCCTGAACCTGGGCTCCTGGGGCGCGTGGACTACCCTCTTGACGTAGTTGATCTTGTTCCTCCTCCGCGGGCTGGGGTGGTTCCTCGGTGTAGACTCAACCTTCGGCGTCTGCGCCCTCACCTTACCCGCCTTGGTAAGCGAACCGTGCGTCGGCATCTATTCACCGCCCATCGATACTGCCCGAAGCTCTATAAACCTTTCTCAGGGCCTGAACGGGGCGTCGTGCCCCGGTATCACGAGGACCGGCTTCAGCGCCGCCACCCTCTTGAGGCTCTCGACGGAGACGGCGGAGTCTATGTTCTTCGTCACCACCATCGGCGGTCTAAACTCTAGGTAGTCCTCCTTGACCACCGCGGCGTCACCGATGCAGGCGACGAGTCCATTTTTAGTCTCGGCGAGGACGCTTATGCTCCCAGGCGTGTGGCCTAAGGTCTCCATGATCCTGACGTTCTCCGTCAGCTTCTTCGGTCCCTTGATGGTCTCCACCTTCATGATATCCATGTAGGCTTGCCTCCACTCGGGCCAGTAGAGTTCAGCGCAGTATTCGTACTCCTTCTCGTGGATGATCAGCGGCTTCCCCTTGAAGAGGTAGTTCGCCTCGACGTGGTCGTAGTGGCAGTGGGTGTTCACGACCATGTCCACGTCCGTGGGCTTCAGTCCGAACTCGGCGAGCCTCTTCGTGAAGGCGCCGTACCTGCCGAGCTGGAGTATCCCGGGGTCGACGATGATCTTCTTTCCCTCGTCTCTGATGAGGAGGGAGTTGGTGGAGCCCACGTTGAAGGTGAGGCCGCCGTAGGCCTGAAGCACCTCGTCGGGCGGCATCGGCGTCAGCGGCCACCTCATCGTGAGCATAGGGTGTCCTTCCTTCACGCCCATCGAGATGTAGAAGCACTGGAACAGGATGTCTACCTGAGCCTTCTCGCTAGACATGAGGGTATAGTTGTCACTAAGCCTTGATAACAGCAGCGGTCAGTGATCGACCCTGATCATCCTGCCCGCTTGGTCCATATGCCTGAGGCCGAACTCCCCCTTGACCTTTCTGAGCATCTCCGAGTCGAAGACGGGGCCATCCTTGCAGACTCTGTAGGGGCCTATGGCGCAGCTGCCGCAGAGCCCAAACGAGCACTTTATGTACCTCTCAAGGCTCGCCTGGACTGGCACACGCTTTGCCTCGGCTACTTCGAAAACCTTCGCCATCATCAGCTCCGGGCCGCAGAGGTAGATGTGGTCGAAACTATTCGCCTCCATCATCTCTGAGGCGTGCACAGAGGCAAGGCCTCTCAGCCCATAGGAGCCGTCATCGGTGGAGACTATGAGGCGGTCTCCGAGAAGCTTACCGAGGCGATCCTTGAACAGCACCTGGTCTCGACTCCTCGCACCAGCGAGGAAGGTCGGGCGAATTCCTTTGGAGACTAGCATCTCGACCAGCACCGTTAGAGTAGCTATCCCTGTTCCTCCTCCCACGAGTAGGGGCCTCGATCCCTCAACCTTGAAGCCGTTCCCGAAGGGCCCCCTGACCCCTATCCTCTCACCAATCCGTAGTTCGGCGAGGGCTCTGGTGGTCTCGCCTACGGTCCGCACTGACACGGATTTCTCCCCGCCATTCATCGACGAAATCGACATGGGCACCTCGTCTAAACTCGGTACCCAGATCATGAAGTACTGGCCGGGTCGAGCCTCACGTTCGTCGCGGAAGTAGAGGGTCGTGATGTCGGGGGTCTCCTTCACGACCCGGATTATTGTAACCGCCTTCGTCTCGTCAGCGCCTGTGTGCAAGTCCCACGACCTCCTCGATCGACTTGAACCTGTTCTTCTCCATATAACTGATCAAGCCCTTGTTGATGTCCCGGAAGACCTCGAATCCATGAGTTTTAATGGCTGTTCCCACCTCAACGGCGGAGGCGCCGGAGAGAATGAACTCGACAGCGTCACTCCATGTCGACACGCCACCGCAACCGATTATCGGGATGTGGACGGACTCCGCGATCTCCCAGACGCATCTCAGAGCGACTGGCTTGAGGGCAGGGCCGGAGAGCCCCCCTGTGATGTTCGCGAGCACGGGCCTGCGGAAGTCTATGTCGACCACCATCCCCTTCAGGGTGTTCCCCGCGGTTATGGCGTCGGCGCCCCCCTTCTCGGCCGCCCGCGCTATCTCGACTATGTCGGTCACGCTGGGGGAGAGCTTGACGAAAAGGGGTTTATCCGTGGCACCTCTAACGGTAGCGGTCACCCTCTCAACGTTGGTGGCGTCCGAGGCGAGCATCCCCATCTCCTCCTCGACGTTTGGACAACTAAGATTAATTTCGAGGGCGTCGACCCCAGCCTCAGAGAGGACTCTAGCACTTCTCTCGAAGTCCCTGACGCTGGAGCCGAAGAAGCTGGCAACGACGGGAATCATCTCCCCCTTAAGCTCCTTGATCTCGTCGATGAAGCTGTCGACGCCAGGGTTCGGGAGCCCCAGCGCGTTGAGGAAGCCGCCCTCGACGGCGACCATCGTCGGGTTCGAGTGGCCGGCCCTCGGCTCAGGACCGAGGCTCTTCGTGACCACCGCCCCCGCGCCGGCCTCGTAAACCCTTCGGAGGAGATGCGCGGACATGCCGAGGACACCAGAAGCGTTCATCGTGGGTGACCGGAGCTCCAGCCCGGCGACTTCCACGGCTAAGCTTATTTTCGACAATCCTCCCTCATCTACTCATAAGCGCATCACATAAACTTATGGAGGCTTGAGGGCTGACAACGTCCGAGACGAGAAGAGCTGAGGCGAACCTCGTAGAGACCATCGTAGGTGTGTTCGCCACGGACAACCGAGGGGCGATCATCGAGAAAGCAACGTACCCCCGTGACCCCAAGCAGATCGCCTCGGCGCTGGATAAGCAGGCGGAGGGCGAGCTGAGCCACGAGGCCTCAAAGGTGGTAGAAGGGCTAGTCAAACGCGGGTTCAAGAGGATCAACCTCACGAATCGGCGCCTCGGCGAGGCCATCAAGGAGAAGTACAGCCTCGAAGTCGACGTAAAGGAATCCCTTGAGGCTGAAGAGAGGATCAGGGAGGCCCTGCCTGCCCTCGCCAAAGAGAACGGCGTAGCGGAAGATCAGCAAGCACTAAACGATCTCAGCGGCGAGGTCTCGAACATCATGGCTGCCGAGGCCGTGCGGCGGGCACTGTCTGATAGGGAGGCACTCATCACACAGACGACTCAGCTCCTAGGCGAGCTCGACACGGCTCTCAACGGCCTCTCGAGCAGGGTTAGGGAGTGGTATGGCCTCCACTTCCCAGAGCTTAGCCGGATCGTAAAGGACCACATTGCATATGCTAAGATAGTTACAGAGGCAGGGGACAGGTCGGGGCTCAACAAGGAGAGGCTCGAAAAACTTGGGCTTCAGAGACGCGAGGTGTCCTCGATACTATCAGCAGTGAAGAGGTCGATGGGCGGAGACCTGAGTCATGACGACCTTGTCGAGATACAGCGGTTCGCATCCCATGTCCTAGAGACCTATGAGCACAGGGACAGGCTAACAGACTACGTGTCGAGGCTTGCAGAGGAGACCGCACCGAATCTCTCGGTTCTGGCGGGCCCTGTCCTAGCGGCGAAGCTGATAGAGAAGGCGGGCGGTATCAGGCGCCTGGCCATGATGCCGACAGGGACAATCCAGATCCTCGGCGCCGAGAAGGCGATGTACCGCGCCCTGAAGACGAAGGCGAAGCCGCCGAAGCACGGCCTCATCTTCCAGCACCCCTACGTGAACGCTGCCCCGAGAGGTGAGCGCGGAATAAGGGCGCGCCACTTCGCCGCTAAGCTAGCCTTAGCAGCCAGAGCAGACGCGTTCACAGGCAACAAGATAGGGGAGCAACTGAAAGAGGAACTGGAGAGGGGCCTGATTAAGACACCTGAATCAGGCTAGATGACCTGTTGACCTTATGCGCTATTCTTCAACCTGATGGATATCGTCGACACGTTCCTGAGGGCCTCGGCCTCTCCCAGCCTCTCGGTTCCTATCGATATGTCGTCGACGAGGAGGCCGTTCAGGAAGCTCCTCCGCGTCACCTCGACGACGTCCACCGCGCTGCTTGTCGCCCTCCCCCTCGCCATCACGTTCACACTCTCCGCCTCCTGCAACCCTTTCATGAGGGCAGTCACATGGTTGAGGATCGGCTTCGACCCGATGTCGACGTTCTCGCCCTGCATAGATTTCACCTGCCTCAAGGAACATACATGGACACTCAAGATACGCTGACCGTCAATTTTATGTAACTTAGACAATCGAGCCCACATCGACTCATCCATAGGCTTCAGCCCTCTGAAAGGGTGTTTAGAAGCGAAATTATGCATCTTCTAAAGC
>CAZVMI010000012.1:0-2552 GCA_964628365.1 uncultured Candidatus Bathyarchaeia archaeon
ACCCCGTAATCGCCAGCCACTCCAACTGCCGCGCCCTCTGCGGCTCCATGAGGAACCTCACCGACGAGATGATGAAGGCCCTCGCCGAGAAGGGCGGCGTCATCGGCGTCAACTACGTCCCATTCTTCCTCACCGACATCGACTATGGCAAGCTCAGCGCAGGCGACGAGGCCGAGAGGAAGAAGGCGGAGGGCGTCACGGTCGACCGCGTCGTCGAGCACATCGATCACATGGTCGAGGTCATCGGGGACACCGACCACACGGGCCTCGGGTCCGACTTCGACGGCGTACCCGCGATAGCGAAGGGGCTGGAGGACGTGAGCAAGCTCCCCAACCTCACGAAGGCGCTGGTTGGGCGCGGCTACTCCGACAAGGAGATCGAGAAGATACTGGGCGGCAACTTCCTCCGCGTCATTAAGAGGGTCTGGAAGTAGCTGAGCCTAACCTTCCTTAGGGGAGTCTCGGGGTGCCTATACCTGACCGCCCCTTTTTCAGGATCCTCCAGGTGACCAGCAGCCCTATCGCGGCCCCCAACGACCCGAAGAGGAGCCCCAGCTTCACCCCGTTGGCAGTGTTCTCGATGAGGAGCTGGAAGATGCTCCTCTCGTCCCCGCCGCACCAGATGATCAGTCCCAGCGACAACCCCCCGACCATGGCACCGAGGAGACCCTGAACGCAGCCGGAGAGGAGGGAATCGAAACCCTTCCCCCTGACCGAGGCGAGGCAGCCTACGAAGGCACTGAGGCCGCAGAGTAGGATAGACTGCGAGTAGTCCCGTGTGACGAAGAAACCCAATATGCCTCCTACGGAGAAGCCGAGGACCAGGTACGGGAGGTCGGTCCCGATCTTCCTTGCCACCGGCCCGAGCCTACCGTACAGGAGCGCCAGGGTCAGCCCCACTAGGGTGGAAGAGAAGATCACGCCCCATGCGGGCCTCGATCCCGGCGGGAACTCGCTGAACTCCGTATTCGAGAAAACATGGACGGCGTCGGGCTCGCAGAGGAAGACAATGTCCCCGTTCTGGCTCGTAGCCACTTTGAGTAGCCCCTTGGTCTCGAAGGACCAGAGGGGTCCCTCCCTCGGGAGATAGTAGAAGTAGGCTGCCCTCCTGGTGGCACCGACGAAGTATGAGCCGAAGGGGGATGCGGCGAAGGAGGCGAATCCTCCGCCAACGTTCAGCAGTCTCTCGCTGAAGGAGTCATCCTCACGCTTGAGGACGGCGATTGATCCGTCGCCGAGACGTGCGAAGACCCTCTCCCCGCTCGAAGAGATCCCGACTTCCTCGACCGGCCTCGAGTAGTCCTTACTGTAGGCCTTCTCGCCTTTCGTCAACGAGAGGAGGGAAACCGCCCCCCCACCCTCAGTGGGCTCGCCACCGACCACAACGTACCTGCCGTCGAGGGAGACCGCCAGCGAGGCGTCCCTTAGCTCGGTCTGGGCTGTCCAGAGGGGCTCCGGCCTCCTCGTGTTGAAGAAGTAGGCCTCGCCGAGGGAGTCGACTGCGGCGACCCATGAGCCGTCGAAGGAGATGTAGCCCCTGACACTGTCCGCGCCGGTACTGAACTCCCAGACGGTCGAGCCGTCTGTCTGCATCAGTATCAGCCTCCCGCCGCTCGAAACTAGGACGTAGACCAGTGGAGGCATCCCCTCCATCGAGTAGATCCCCTCGAGCCTGGCTCCCGGGATCCTGTGCATCCAAAGAGGGGTCACGCGCCCATCGACCATGATGGGGACGTAGGAGAGGAGGGCGATGGAGCCCTCCTCGTCTTCTGAGGCGAGGTAATCTCCTGAGGCCGAGATCTTAACCGAGGAGGCGGGCGCCCCCCCGTAGTAGACCCACCTGGTGATAAGCCTGCCCCTCTGTATCAGGGAGACTGAGCCATCCCTCCCCCCGACGGCGAGCATCCCGCCCGTGTAGGTGGCATCAAAGCAAGCCGCCTCAGTCTTGAGGGTGTACTCGCCGACAGGCCTCTTATCCCTGGTAGTGTAATCATACACATAGGATGAGGAAATAATTTCGACGGCTAAAAATATGATGATAAAGAGATGGGCTCTATGAATCCTCATCCTTAACCCCTTTCAGTATCCTTAAGAGGGATATGGTGACCACATAAAAGATTATCTCCTAATTTTTGTTTAATATACTACGTAATAAGTTGTATAGAATAATGTGAATAGTATTGTTAAGCATTTAGTTTCACTCAAAAACACAAATATTTATGTGCTTGAGAATTAATGATTAGTTTGCGCGCGCGCGAAAATTATTAGAATTAGTTTTGTTCTTTTCTAATTTATTATAAATATGTTGCAAAAATATAAATACATCTTGGGTAAATGAAGTGTTTGAATCTTCCAAAAAGGTGAAGATGTGAATTGATGCGTTCTAGAAAGGCGATAAGCCAGACTATGGCGATAGTGATCGCTGTAATAGTGATAGGTGCGGCCGTTGCGGGCTACTACTTCTTGTACATGCAGCCTTCCCCTACGCCAACTCCTACTCCTACGCCAACTCCTACTCCTACGCCAACTCCTACTCCTACGCCAACTCCTAC
>CAZVMI010000012.1:2652-19397 GCA_964628365.1 uncultured Candidatus Bathyarchaeia archaeon
CTCCTACGCCAACTCCTACTCCTACGCCAACTCCTACTCCTACGCCAACTCCTACCCCAACTCCGTCTCCCCAATCAAGGGTATTGAGGAGCACGTGGCCTCTGCCGTTCTATATCGACCCCTCGGTCGGGACGGACGGGGCTTCCTCCACTGCGGAGTATAACCTCTACGACGCCCTGATCCGGATCGACTTCGACGGCAAAACGATCCCGTGGGTTGCATCCAAGTGGAACTACTCCGCGGATGGCATGACATTCAACTTCTGGATCAAGAAGGGGATAAAGTTCCACGACGGTCATGAGATGAACGCCGAGGACGTCGCCTGGTCGATGACGAGGTTCATCACACTTGGCACAGGCAGGGCCTACGTCCTCACGCCATTCGTTCAGAACGCCGTCGCGCGGAACGCCACAGTTGTGAGGTTCACGCTGAAGAGCACCTTCGGGCCCTTCGTAAGCGCCCTGAACACCTTCTATATACTGAACAAGGACCTGATGATGCAGCACCTCAAGGCGGGTGGCCAGTACGGTGCAATGGGCGACTACGGCAAGGAGTGGCTGACGGTCAACGACGCAGGCTCCGGCGCCTACAAGGTCAAGAAGTTCAACATGGCCGAGAAGCTTGTCATGGAGAAGCACAAGGACTACTTCGGAGGGTTCAACGCCATGTCGCCCGACATCGTAGAGATGATCGGAACAACAGAGGCTATGACGGTCAGAACGATGTTGGCCAACAAGGAGCTGGAGATATCCGACAACTGGCAGTCGATGGAGAACCTGAAGGAGATCAAGAAAATATCGGGCGTTTCGATCGCCGCTAGCATGGATGTCTCCGGTGGCTGGTACCTTATGCTGGATGTCAAGAAGGCGCCGCTCGACGACGTGCATGTTAGGAGGGCTCTAGCGTACTGCTTCGACTACGACCAGCTGACGACGACGCTCTTCCCGGACACCGTCCAGATGGTGGGCCCCGTCAACACCGCGCTACCGGGCTTCAACCCAGACGTGTTCCAGTTCCACCGAGATATAACAAAGGCTAAGGCGGAGCTAGCACTCTCCAAGTACGCCACGAACATCACAAAGTACAAGATCTCGCTCCACTGGTGTGCTGAGGTTCCTGACGAGGAGAAGGGCTCAATGCTATTCATGACCAACGCAGCCGAGATCGGGATAGATGTCGAGTCTGTGAAGACTCCGTGGACCTCTATGGTTCAGGAGGCCTCAAGCCTCGAAACGAAGCCTCATATCATGTACATCTCGGCAGCCGCTGCTTACCCTGAGGCGGGCTCCCTGCTCATCAACAGGTACCACTCCAAGCAGGCGTTAACCTGGTGGCAGAACGAGGCGCTACTGAACACGACCTTGGACACGGCCATGGAGGACGCTCTGAAGACCACCGATTACAACATGAGGATGGCGAAGTACAAAGCGATACAGAAGGACATTGTCAACATATGCCCGTCGATCTTCATGTTCCAGGCAATCTCCTACAGAGCATTCCCGGACTACGTCACAGTGCCCTACGTGAAGTATGGCAAATTCGAGAAGACCGGTAGCCTCGGGAACGTCTACAGCTACCAGGGTTCTGGTGGAATGGAGTTCCGCCTGTTCGAAGTCAACAGACTGGTGACTTACGCCGGGTAAATGATAAATTGCCTATCACCCTACTATCTATTTTTTTAAATTCAGGAGTATAAACTGGAGGAGGGGATTGAGATAGGAACACTCATGTATATTGGGAGAAGGTTAGTACTATCAGTATTCGTCTTACTTGGACTTTCGATATTCATATTCACTCTGTCAAGGGTAATACCAGGGGATCCAGCAAGGCTTTCCCTGGGTCCCATGGCCCCTCAGTGGGCCGTGGACCAACTTAGAGAGAAGCTACACCTGAACGAACCCCTGCCGGTCCAGTACGTCATATGGCTCACAAACGCGGTCCATGGTGACTTCGGTGAGTCGATTGTGACTAAGCGGCCCGTGATTCTGGACGTCATAACGTTCTTCCCAGCATCCCTGGAGCTGGTCCTCTTATCGACGATAGTCTCCACCGTCCTCGCCATCGTCATCGGTGCCATCTCGGGGAGGAGGGCGAATAGCTGGTTCGACAACGCATTCAGGCTCTTCTCCTACATTGGGATAGCAGTGCCGACATTTGTCTGGGCTATTATGGCGCTCTTCCTGTTCGGGTACGTCTGGAAGATCCTGCCGACGATGGGCCAGCTCAGCACCAACATAGCGCCGCCGCCCACGATAACCGGGATGATGGGGCTAGACGCCCTGCTCACGGGTAACATCGCCGCCTTCCTCGACCACTTCAGGTACATGTTGATGCCCGCCTTCGCCATGTCTATCGGAAGGATAGCTCAGGAGGCGCGAATCCTCAGGTCGGGGTTCATAGAGAACCTGAAGAAGGACTACATCACGGCGGAGGTCTCATATGGCATCCCGGAGAGGAGCATCACCTTCAAGTACCTGATGAAGCCGAGCCTGATACCTATGATCTCTATATTAGGCATGGACATCGCCGCCTCAATGGGAGGCTCATTCATCATCGAGACCATCTTCAACTGGCCTGGCTTCGGCAGGTACGGGATGTGGGCTATGCTTAACAAGGACCTAAACGCCATCATAGCGGTTGTAGTGATAATAGGCGCCTTCTTCGCGATATCAAACATAGTTGTCGACCTGATCATCGCCTCGGTCGATCCGAGGATAAGGATGATGGAGAGGGGGGCTTAAACATGACGACCACAAAAGGCGGTTGGTTGACGGAGGAGCGCAAGAAGAATCTAAGGAGGAGCTGGCTGAAGTTCGGCTCGAACCCGCTATCCGTCCTTGGCCTCGTCTCAGTACTCTTAGTGGTATTCTTGGCCGTCTTCTCGCCCTGGGTGGCGCCGCACCCAGAGAGTTGGGCAAAGTGGGTTGACTTCAAAAACGCCTTATTGGCTCCGAGCTGGGATCATCCCTTCGGCACCGACGTCTTCGGCAGGGATATCCTGAGCAGGGTCTTCTTCGGCTTCAGGTATGATTTACTCATGGCAGTCTCTATTCTTGTGTTGGTGGTCCCCCTCGGCACGGTTATCGGTCTCATCGCCGGCTACTACAGGGGCTCCCTCTTAGACACAGTCATCATGAGGATCACGGACATCTTCCTCGCGATACCGTCCATAGTCCTCGCGCTAGCAATCTGCGCCATGCTCGAGCCGACGCTCTTTAACAGCATGATGGCGGTCTCGGTCCTCTGGTGGCCGTGGTACACTAGGCTGGCCTACGGGATAGCCAGTTCGCTGAAGAATGAGTACTTCGTCCAGGCTGCCGAGCTGACCGGAGCGAGCACCCCCCACATATTGTTCAGGGAGATACTGCCGAACTGTATCTCGCCGATATTCACGAAGATGACCCTCGACGTAGGCTGGGTCATTCTCATCGGCTCTACGTTGAGCTTCGTAGGCCTAGGCGCCCAGGAGCCCATCCCGGCCTTGGGAACTATGGTCGCGGCCGGCACCAAGTACATGCCTGACTACTGGTGGATGACCATCTTCCCGGCCATCGCAATCGCCTTCACTATCCTGGGCTTCAACCTGCTCGGCGACGGTCTCAGAGACCTGCTCGCAGTGGAGGAAATCTAGTGATGTCAGAAGAACTACTGAAGATCGATGGCCTTTCGATCAACTACAAGGTCTACGAGGACTTCTTCAAGGTAGTGCATAACGCCTCATTCAGGGTTAGGCAGGGGGAGAAGATCGGCCTCATAGGCGAGTCAGGCTGCGGGAAGACGACGACGATGAGGGCGATCATGAGGGCCCTTGCCGATAACGCTCGGATCACTCAGGGACAGATCCTCTTCCAGGGGAAGGACATCATCAAGATGAGCCCCGACGAGATCCAGAAGATCAGGAGGAAGAGCATCTCCATGATCTTCCAGGACCCGACGGCTGCTCTGAACCCCGTCTTCAAGGTCGGCGAACAGCTCACGGACATCATCAGATACTCGAGCCAAGCGGCCGGTAAGCACCTGACGAAGGAGGAGATGAAGGAGCAAGCTGTTGAGGCTTTAAAGAATGTCGCCCTGCCTGACCCTGAGAGGATACTGCAGAACTACCCCATACAGCTCAGCGGAGGTATGAGGCAGAGGGTATGCATCGCGGCCGCCCTAATCTCGTCGGGCGATCTACTCATCGCCGACGAGCCGGGGACTAGCCTCGACGTCACCATAGAGGACCAGATACTGAGGCTCCTAGCTGGCCTTGTCGAGAAGAAAAGGACATCGGTCATCCTCATCAGCCACGCCCTCGGCGCGGTGAAGGGGATGGTCGACAGGGTCTACGTCATGTACGCCGGCAGCATGGTGGAGGTCGCGAAGACGGATGACCTATTCTCCGAGCCTCTCCACCCATATACCGTCGACCTCTTCAAGACCGTACCAAAGATCACGGGAGGAGGCGTCCCAGAGCCGATTCCAGGGCATATCCCTGACTACCTGAACCCACCCATGGGGTGCAGGTATTACCCGAGGTGCAAGCACGCGATGCCGATCTGCGACAAGGAGGTCCCAGCCTTCAGGCACCAGGGGAAGGATCATGAGGTCGCATGCTTCCTCTACGAGGATGTGAACTGACATGGGTGAAGAGATACTGGTCGTAAAGAGCCTGAAGAAGCACTTCAAGACCTCCATGGGAACGGTCAAGGCCGTCGACGATGTCAGCTTCTCCATCAACGCCGGAGAGACGTTCGGCCTCGTTGGCGAGTCAGGCTCGGGGAAGAGCACGACAGCCTTCACCATCATGGGGATCTACCCGCCGACTGGCGGCGACATCACGTTCCAGGGGAAGCCGCTGATCGGAGGGGTGAAGAGCAGGCCGAGATCGCTGAAGAAGGACATGCAGATGGTCTTCCAGGACCCAGGCTCAAGCCTCAACCCGAGGAGGAGCATCGGCGATATACTTGAGCTCCCCCTCTCGGTCCACCAGCTCTTCGAGGGGAAGCGGAAGGAGAGGATCGACGATATACTCAACATGGTCGGCCTCCCAACCGACTTCGTCGACAGGTTCCCGAGGCAGCTGGGAGGCGGCGAGAAGCAGCTCGTCGCCATATCGAGGGCTATCGCTACAGAGCCCGCCTTCATAGCCCTCGACGAGCCTTCCTCGGCTCTCGACGTCTCGATGCAGGCAAAGATCATCAACACGCTTCTGAACATCCAGAAGAAGTACCACATCAGCTACCTCTTCATCACCCACAACCTGAGCCTGATGAGGAACGTCGCCCAGAACGTGGGCATCATGTACCTCGGCAAGCTCCTCGAGGTGGCGCCATCGTCTGAGTTCTTCACCAATCCGCTACACCCGTACACCAAGATGCTGATATCCTCAATACCCGTCATCACGTCGGAGGAAGAGGCGCTCAAGCCGAAGAAGATCGTCTCCACGGGCGAGATCCCGAGCCCGGTCAACGTCCCGAAGGGCTGCGCCTTCAACACGAGATGTAACGAATGCATGGAGAACTGCAAGTCGATGGAGCCCCAGATGATAGAGGTGGAGGAGGGGCACTGGGTCAAGTGCCACCCCTTCACACCGAAGGCGTAAGCACAGTAACCTCTAACTATTTTTCTTTTAGAAATCAATATTATTTAAAAAAAGGGGATGAGTCGTCAGTCAACCCATAGCTGCATGCCTAGTTCCTTCGCGAGCTTCTTCAGTTTTGGCTCTACGAAGATTCCGTCCTTCTCGATGAGTTTGCCGTCGATCCAGATGGAGGGGTTCACGAGTATGCAGTCCGTGTGGCATGGTAGCGTGGGGGTAGCCCTCCCGACGCCGAACTCGACGCAGCCAAACAGCCTCTCGTCCTCGACTATGTCCCCCGTCAGCCTCTTGACGCCTGGGTTAAACCCCGTGGAGACGTGAAGGACGCTGTAGACCCTGTCGTCCCTGAAGTGGGCGAACCAGTTCTTCGCCACCCTCGCCTCGTGGTGGTCAGAGACGACCTCTATCCTGCCGTCCTTGCAGGTCATCTCGATGGGCTTCCTCAGCAGGCCGAGCTCCGAGGGTGGCCAGAAGGCTCCGTCGACCACTATCTTGCCGTTTATGGTCGTAGGGTTCGCGTTCAGGCCGCCCTGGCCTCCGAGCATCCCGCCCCTCTTCTGCGGAGGCCTTGTCTTCACCATCTCCTCGAGTTCCTCGGGGGTGAAGAACTTGTATGTGAAATCCGTCCCCGCGGCGTTTGCGACCCTGCCTGTTTTTTTGCCGGCCATGACGATATCCCTGTAGGCTGCCCCGAACTCAGCCATCTTTCCCTCCAGATCGGGGTCTATGGTCCTTATCATCATGTCCGCGTTCATTCCCGTCAGGCACTTCAGGTCTATCCCCTTCTCCCTGGCCTTGGCCCACATCGCGGAGTGGACTAGGTACGCGACGGCAAACTCTATCACCATGTCGGCGGCCATGACGGCGGCCTCGACGGGCTCGGGTGGCGGTAGGTCAATATCCCCCTTCGTCTCGTACCAGAGCACAGTGACCTTAGCCCCTATATTGTGAGCCGCGGCAGAGGTGGCCTGGACGACCCTTGGGTCAGTCGCCGTGTCGGCGTAGATCACTACATTTTCACCAGGCACGATCCCCAGTATCTTCCTGCACAAGTAGTCGGCGGAGCGGGCTAGCTCCATCCATTTGTATGTTGGGTATTGTCTCTCAGTACTGAACTCGAACCATCCTTTCGAAGAAAAAGACATACTTCTATCTCCTCACTTTAAATTAATTTTGTCTATATAAAACTTGCAATAAGGATTTATAATCACTTATTGACATCAATTTTTGAAACTTATTTATTGTGTTATTGAATAATAAAGAAAAAAATAGAGTGTTTACTGCTTACCGAGCTTATTGGCGAGCTTTGCGAGCTCCTTGTCTACGCTCTTCCCCTTGTCCAGGATCTGTTTGCCGTCTAGCCAGACGGAGACGTTGAGGCAGATGCCGTCGCTGTGCGATGCAGCGGGCCTCCAGGCCATGTTGCCTATGCCCCACTCTATGGCGCCCCATACGCGCTCGTCCTCGACGACGTCGCCTGTCAGCTTCGCTCCCGGGTTGAAGCCGTAGCAGATGTGGGCGATCTTCAGCATGTTCGGGTCGTTGAAGCCACGGAGCCAGGCCTCGTATTCTACAGCGTCCTTGCCTCCCTCGAATTTCACGATGTCGCCCTTCTTTATGTGGAGGACGACGGGCTCTTTGACGAGCCTCAGGGGCGGATTGATGGATCCGTCGAAGACGATCTTCCCGTTAAGGGTGTTCAGGTCGATAGCCCAGTAGATCTGGCCAGCCATCATGTGTGCCCCAGGGGTGTCGCAGTAGCCGAGGGAGTAGGCGCCCCTGTGCTCAGGGGTGTTCTTGAACGTGACGTCCATGCCAGCAGGGTTGGTTATCCTGACCTCGTTCGCGTTCTTCGTCAGGTCGGTGATCCTCGCCATGAACTTCTCGAGGGCGGGGTAGTCGATCCTGCCTATGGTGCGGACCATCATGTCGACGTTCATGCCGACGAGGCATGAGTACCTGAGCTTCTTGTTGTCCTTCATCACCCTATCGTAGACGTTGGAGTAGAAGATCCACTGGTTGTTGTACTCGACCCATGCGTCGGCGCCCATCAGAGCCCCGTACAGGGACTCCGTCGGGAACATCGGGTCAGCGGCCTTCCCCACCCCCAGCGGAGAGGCGAGCCAGACGACCATCGGCTTCGCGCCGCAGGCGAAGGCGGCCCTAGCCGTTGCGTCGACGACTCTCTCGTCGGACTCGGTGTCGGCCGTTATTACGATGGTCTCGCCGGGCTTGAGCTTGAAGAGCTCCCGGGTTAAAATCTCAGCAGCTCTTCCTAATTCGTATTCATATAGCTTGGGCATCTTTGAAACCCCATTCAACTTATATTTTTAATACTTTTTAATTTTTACTCCCGTGTAAAGTCAACTTTCTAATGTTACACTTTTCTATAGGTGAAACTCAAAATTATTTACCGGGTGGCAACATGAAGCTGGACCCCAGCATAAGGGGACTCTTCGGGAAGCTTGCCAAGAAAGGGCTCACGGTGACCCGCATCGCGGAGCTGTTCGACACCACCAGGCAGACCGTGCACCGATAGCTGAAACGGGCCAGACACGTCGGCAGAGAATACTACAAAGACAAAACAAGAGAACCGAAACAGGGCAAGATCACGGAGGAGGTTGAAGTCTCAATCCTGGCACTGAGAAACACCTTCAAATGGGGAACCGCGCGCATACAGCAGGGCCTCTTCAACCTTCCAGACTTCGTCACGGAGGCGGTGCGCTGCGTGCAGGGGATCCGCTTCTCCAGGGAATCCATAAACAACGTCCTCACATGGCACGGATTGAACGGGTACCCGCGCAACTACAAACGCTGGAGGTTCTTCAGGGCGAAGGCGTCTGACGAGCTGTGGCAGATCGCGCGTGCGCATCTTCTTGATGAAAAAGCATTATTATAGATTTCAACCATTAAACAGTGTAAAAGGTTGATGCGGTGAAACTAGAAAAAAATGACATAATCATCATCACGTTAATATCAGTTATTTTCTTCTCTGTTACCTCCTGGAACCTCGGTTTAAAAAGAACGCCAATAACTTACTGGAGTACAAAGAAAGCGACGGTTTCAATAACTTTCGACACGGTTAGGTTCGTAAATTCACTTTATTTCCTAGTCAGTAGCGAGGATAGTATCAGGGTAAATATCTCCGCATGGGAGTCCGGCGAATGGATCAATCTTGGCTTATTAAATAACAGCGGGTATTATCAATGGTTTAACTTCGAAGTCAAAACAACCACAGATAAAATTGAACTAAATTTCGATAATAATGCAGGTGATGTCTATGAAATAATTGCTATAGATGAATTAAACAATAGAATCAATTTTACACAAATACAGAGTCCAAACAGCAATGATCAAAACATAAGTAACCTGATAGATGAGCAGAAGTATTTTGAGAACCCTCCTACTTTCCAATCTGAGACCTACTTCGATGAGATATACTACGTAAGGACCGCGCAGGAATATTTGAGCTTAAGAGAGCCCACGGAGTGGACTCATCCTCCCTTAGGAAAATTGATCATCGCGGCGGGGATCCAGCTGTTCTCGTTCAGCCCATTTGGGTGGCGCCTACCTGGAGTAATTTTCTCCACCTTGATGATACCCATAATTTACATTTTTGGATTGATGATGTTCAAAACAAGATTCGCCGCTACTTTATCTGCCTATCTCATTGCGTTTGACTTCATGCATTTTACAATGGGTAGGATTAGCACAATAGACACCTATTTAGTTTATTTTATGCTTGTATCTTCCTTTTTTTTCTATTTAAACTTCGAAACCATGCATATGAAATCTAAACCAAATTTTAAATTCATATTTCTAGGCATTCTGTTTTTCTATCTAGCCTTCTCGGTAAAATGGACCGCTGTATACGGTCTAATCGGCCAGTTAATTCTGATTTTATCTGCAGCCTTCACTGGTTCCCTTGGATCTATGAAAGATCTTATTACCACATTTAAATCGTTTTTAAAGCCCTTACTAGTAATTTTGAGTTTCCTTTTGGTAGGAAGCTCTGTTTACTTTGCAACTTTTATTCCATACACGATGATAGGACATGATTTGAAGGATATATACAACGTTCAATGGGCGATGTTTTCCTATCACTCAGAATTGAAGGCCACCCACCCCTTCTCCTCGGACTGGTGGAGTTGGCCAGCCATCATGAAACCGCTTTGGCTATACAATAAACAATTACCCCTAGGGGAAGTTTCAACGATCACAGCCATGGGAAACCCCATGATATGGTGGTTTGGGCTACCAATAATCTTGCTAGCCCTCTTGCGAGGAATCAAAAATAAGGAATGGTCTCTACTCTTCATCGGAGTAATCTATATGTTCCAGTGGTTTCCTTACGCGTTTATTTCTAGAAGCCTATTCATCTACCATTATTATCCGAATGTGCCCATATTGGCGTTGGCTACTGCGGGGATAATGAGCAGGTCATGGACAAATCCGAACGAAAAAAAATATGTAATAACATTCATAGTCGCTGTCGCCGCCTTTTTCGTTATCTTTTATCCAGTGATATCTGGCTTCCCTATTCCAATCTGGTATAAAGAACATCTAAGATTGTTTGGGGGTTGGGTCTTCTAAAAGGGGTGTTCTTGATTGACCAGTGGCGATGATGTCGAAGTATCCATTGTTCTTCCAGCGTTTAACGAATCAGGGTGTATAGAGAAAGCCGTTATAAAAGCCATGGAGGAACTAACCAAGATCACCGATTCGTTCGAGGTAATAATCGCGGAGGATGGAAGTAGTGACGGTACAGATAAAATTGCTGAAAACCTCTCCAAAAGATTTGGTTCAGTCCGATGTCTCCATAGTGACCAGAGGCTTGGAAGAGGAAGAGCTCTGAATAGGGCATTCAAACAATCAAAAGGCTCTATTTTGGTTTATATGGATGTCGATCTCTCAACAGAGCCTGGGTACCTTCTACCCCTCATCGATTCCATTAGATATGGATGGGACATAGTGACAGGTTCCAGAATGCTTCCCAGGAGCCTGGTGAAAAGGTCAAGAACGCGAATTTTCACATCTTGGGCTTACAACGCTCTGGTTCAGTTGCTCTTTAAAACATCAGTCAGAGATCATCAGTGTGGATTCAAAGCCTTTAATCGCGAAAAGTTACTCATGATTATCGATGAGGTCGAAGATGGGCATTGGTTCTGGGACACCGAGGTTTTAGCCCTCGCGACCATCCATGGATACAGTATTAGAGAAATTCCAATCAGTTGGCGTGAGGAAAGGAGGGCAACTAAGGTTAAACTATTTCATGATTCGTTTAAAATGGGGTTCAAAGCTCTTTCTTTGTGGTGGAGAATAAAATTGACACATTCGTAAACAACTGTTTAGGATTACTCTGATGTGTTTCTCCTATTTCGCGCGCTCCTAATTCTTAGAAGTTCTGTTTTATGAATGTCTATCACCTTTGTGTCTGGGTCGATGTGAACTCCGTAGATTTCTCTTGCCTGCTCTATCGTGATGCATCGTTGAGGACATCCCACCGTAACAGTTCAATATTTCTTGTTTTAGGGTCGCCCTAGCCTCCGCCACCGCCGGTTCGCAGGTTAACCATGTCGCCCTTCTCCAGCTTGTAGCGTGCGTCATATAGAACAATATATACAGAAAGGTAGCCAGATTAATCATGGTGATAATCATCACAGTGGGGTCCCAATCAGGTATATATTTACCACTATTGAGAAAGGCGAGGACATAAACTTGATTTGAAAAATATGTGAAAGTTAAAACCCCATAGATTGCCCTCATGTTTTTGATAAATGGTAGTATCAGCGTTAAGACGCTGAAAACTGGGAAAAGGTATCTTTCATGAATCCTTGTTGGAAGCATGAAAAAACCGAACAAGAGGATGAAGGCTGTAAAAAATATCTTAGCCTCTTGCGAATAGTCTATTCCTCTATAGAGACGATAAAGTGAATAAAACGTAAGAGCCCCAAACATTGTCCACCCAATCGTGAAAAAATCCAAAAACATGAAAGTCCCATTGTCAGGCTTCCAGAAACCATGAAATGCCCAGAGATTAAACGCATTTAAGGATGTGAAAGGATAACCCCCATAACCTTTGACATAGATGTTAATTAAGAAGCCCACTGGATTACTCCACTTGAAGGGAATAATCAAAATTAATATTGTAGCGGCTGAAACGAGAGCCGAAGTCATTACACTCTTCCAGCCATTTCTTAACAATATTAAAAATGCGATTAGAGGCGCTAAAGCAACACTCTGCGGTTTAGATAGAACTCCGATGGCGAAGACCATAACTGATAACTCGAGTTTGGAGTTAATGATAAGCATAAGCGATAGTACGAGAAAGAACGTGTAGATAGCATCGAACTGACCCCATATTGAAGTATTAAAGATGATTGCAGGGTTAAATGTGTAGAAGGACGCAGTCAAGATGGAGGTTTTAAAATTCAATCGTCCCCTCAGAAAGACAAATATCAAGACCGCAGTTGCTACATCAAAAATGTTTGAAGGCAGCTTGAGAACGAATACTAAAGAACTCGTTCCAAAAAGTGAGAGGTGCTTCGCCAATGAGCCGAAAACCCAGAAGATATAAACGTTAAATGGCGGGTAATCGCACCAAGTTTCATAAAATAGATAAGGACCATCCTCTGCTACTTTTTGAAACCAAGCGGCAAAAGTAGCTAGATCTAATGTGTATCCTTGAACAGGGGATAAAAGGATTCTTATCACTAATGAAGATAGGAAGATTCCAACCGCTAATTTAGTTTCATTCCTTATGGTGAAGGCAGGTATAGCAACTCCCCTGTAACTTATTTATTAACTCTTTTGAGAAAAGTGTTTTGAATCGCACGCGCCTTCCATCAAGATTATCGATACAGGCAATTTCAATAAACTTGGAATGAATTTGATAGGCCGCGCGCGCGGCCCCTGAAAGATCACCCCTCTTTAAAGCTTCGGCTAACGCCTCTGTACCCACAACCTCTCCTCTCGCGAGGTTGAGAAGAATAGCGCCCTTCTTCATCTTGGTAATTTCCTCTCTCCCGATCAAGCCTCGCGTCTCCCACGTCAGAGGAACATGAATACTCAGGATCGCGCGCGCGTTATAAGTACAAGTTTTAATATTGCTCCAAAATATTATAATGAACATAGTTTTAACTTACGATAAATATTCAATGTTATAAGGTTTTTCAGAAATTTCCGTCAATTATAATAATGATATTAGACTTAATTGAGCTACATGGCCTCCGTTAGGATCGGAATCGACATTGGCGGGGCGTTCACTGACTTAGTCGCCTACGACGATTCTACCAAGGAACTTAGGTGGGTTAAGGTGGAGAGCACACCCGACGAACTCTCGAAAGGGGTGATAGAGTGCGTAAGGAGGATCGGAATCCCCCGCAAGGAGTTCGAACAGGTGATCCACGGGCAGACCGTGGTCATAAATACCGTGATCGAGAGGAAGGGGGCGGAAGTGGGTCTGATAACGACGAGAGGCCATAGGGATGTCCTTGAGCTCCAAAGGGGGAACAGGAGGGACATGTACAACTTCAGGTACAAGAAACCTGACCCGATTGTCCCCCGCTTCCGGAGACTAGAGGTCGACGAGCGGGTAATGGCGGACGGGTCCGTCCTAAAGGAGCTTGACGAGGGGCAGGTAGCCGAGGCGTCTGAGAGGCTTGTCGAGAGAGGCGCGGAGGTGATCTGCGTCTCCTTCCTGAACTCCTACGTCAATCCCGTACACGAGCTTAAGGCCGCCGAGGTCGCCAGAAGATCGGCTAAGAAGCCGGTGGTCGTCTCGCACGAGACGACCCGCGAGTGGAGGGAGTACGAGAGGTTCACCACGGCCGCCCTGAACGCCTACGTCCTACCTAAACTGGACAGGTACCTGGCTGCTCTCCAGGCGAGCCTGGCCGAGGACCCCCGCTCCAACATGGCGATGACCTCAGAGGGCGGGATGGTCACGTTCGACTTCGCCAGGAGGTTCCCCATCTACACCATCGAGTCGGGCCCCGTCGCCGGGGTGATAGGGGCGATTGGGGTAGCTGGCCTTATAGGGGACAGGAACATCATCGCCCTTGACGGCGGGAGCACGACGACGAAGGCCTCCCTCGTCGAGAATCTGACCCCCGAGGTGACGACCGAGTACAACGTAGAGCGCGACAGGTTCAGGCCGGGGCTCCCAGTCATGGTGCCTGTCGTCAGGACAGTCGAGATAGGGAACGGCGGCACGAGCGTGGCGTGGATAGACGACGTGGGCCGGATCAGGGTCGGTCCGAGGGCGGCTGGAGCTGACCCGGGGCCGGCCTGCTACGGCAAGGGGGGGAAGGAGCCAACGCTGACGGACGCCTACGTCCTGACAGGGCTCCTCAACCCTGAACACCTCCTCGGAGGAGAGCTTGAGATCCACAAGGAGGCGGCTGTGGAGGCTCTGGAGGAGATCTCGAGGCGGCTCGGGAACAGCGTAGAGGAAGCCGCGTGGGGCGTGATAGAGCTGGCGAACGACAACGCCGCCTACGCGATAAACCTCGTCTCCATCCAGAGGGGGTACGACCCGAGGGACTTCACCCTCATCGCCTATGGTGGCTCCGGCCCGATGTTCGCCCCGTTCATAGCTGATGAGCTTGAGATAGGCAGGATCGTCGTGCCCGCTATACCGCCGGGCGTCTTCTCGGCGTGGGGGATGCTGAACGCCGATATACGCCACAACACGGTCCTAACCAACATCATGAAGCTCGACTCCTCTAACATCGACGCCCTGAACGAGACCTACGAGAGGCTCGAGGGCGAGATCACCGGGATCTTCAGGTCAGAGAGGATTTCGGAGCCGATAGGGGTTGAGAGGTACGCGGACATCAGGTACTACGGGCAGGAGCATACCGTCAAGGTGCCCGTGAAGGGAGGCCTACTCGGGGCGGACGACCTGAAGTCAATCGCGGAGACCTTCCACGGCGCCCACGAGAGGGAGTACGCCTTCAACCTCCCAGGCGACCCGATGGAGGTCGTTAACTTCCATGTCATCGGCGTGAAGAAGGTCAGTAAGCTCAGCCTAAAGGAGTTGCCTGAGTTTGGGGCGAAGACGGATGACGCCGTGATCGGCGAGAGACACGTCTACCTGAATGGGGAACGGACAAGCATACCCATTTACGGGAGGGGCAGGCTCGTGAGAGGGACCGCGATCTATGGGCCTGCCATCGTCGAGGACCCAACAGCGACCATAATAGTCCTGGAGGAGCAGTCGGCGACCGTGGACAGGTACGGCAACATAGCCATAAGGAGGTTGAAGTCGTGAGCGGAGCAGGAACGATGTCCCCATTCACCGTCGAGATCATAAAGAACGGCCTGATAGTCGCCGCCGAGGAGATGTTCTACGCCTGGGGTAGGACGGCGAAAAGCCCCGTCATCTACGAGGTTCTCGACTACGCGGTTGCGCTGATCGACGAGACGGGGAGCCGCCTCGTCACTCAGGCGCCCGGCATACCGAGCTTCACCGGTGTCCTCGATTTCGCCGCGAAGGAGGTCGTCGACAAGTGGGGCGACGAGATCCAGCCAGGGGACATCTTCGTCAGCAACGTTCCTTACGCCTCAGGGACCCACCTCAACGATGTCACTCTCGTGATGCCGATCTTCCACGATGCGCAGCGCCTAGGATTCGCTGTAGCGAAGGGTCACTGGAGCGAGGTCGGCGGCATGCACTTCGGCAGCTGGACCAGCGACTCGACCGAGATCTACCAGGAAGGGCTCCAGCTGCCATGCATAAAACTCTTCGTCGCCGGCGAGCAGAACAGGGACATCGTCGACATCATCAGATACAACTCGCGGCTCCCCGAGTTCGCCCTCGGCGACATGCAGGCTCAGGCGGCATCTATGAGGGTCGCAGCCCGTAGGGTGAACAGACTCGTCGACAAATACGGGGTCGATTCCGTTCTCGGCGCCATGGAGAGGCTCTTAGACGACGGCGAGCGCTACGCGAGGCTGAAGCTGAGGGAGCTGCCGAAGGGGGTCTTCGAGGCGGAGGACTGGATGGACGACGACGGCGTAACGGACGAGCCGATCCCCGTCAAGGTGAAGGTGACCGTGACGGACGATGAGTTCCTCGTCGACTTCACTGGCAGCGGGAGGCAGGCGAGAGGCTCAATAAACTCCTCGTATCCGAGCACGGTCTCAGCGGTCAGGATGACCTACATGGCCCTCACTGACCCACACGCCCACCCCAACAGCGGCTTCTTCAGCCCCATAAAGGTCATCGCACCGAAGGGGACCGTCTTCAACCCTGAGAGGCCTGCACCGACCTCTACGTTCTGGGAGGCACTCTCCCACGCGGCCGACCTCGTCTGGAAGGCGACGGCGCCACACGCGCCGAGGATGCTCACGGCCGGCCACTTCCTCAGCATAGAGGCGACGATCCTGGGCGGAGTCGACGACAGGACGGGGGAGACCTTCGCAGTCGTCGAGCCCCAGCCCGGCGGGTGGGGCGCGGGCTACGACATGGACGGAGAGAGCGGCCTCGTCGCATGCGGCGACGGCGAGACTTACATAGCGTCGAGCGAGGTTTACGAGAGGAGGATGCCGATCCTCGTCGAGAGGTACGCCCTCAACACGGGCGACGGCACGGGCCATGGAAGGTTCAGGGGCGGCTTCGGCGTCGTCAGGGAGTACAGGCTCCTCACCAGCGAGGCGAGCCTCACGGTCTCAGCCGGCAGGTCCAAGTTCCCTCCGTGGGGCATCGACAGCGGCTTGCCCGGAACGCCGAACTACTTCATCATCTACAGTGGCGGGGAGCCGAAGAGGCACAGGAAGATAGCTGCCCACAGGATGCTGAGGGGGGACATGGTCAGCCTCAGGACCGGCGGAGGCGGAGGCTGGGGCGACCCCAGGCAACGCGACGAGGCGAAGGTGCTCCTGGACATCCTGAACGAGTACATCACCCCTGAGCAGGCCCGAGAGGTCTACGGCGTGTCCGTCGACGCCGTGAAGATGGAGATCGACGAAGAGGCCACCAGAAAGCTCAGGAAGAGAGCGTGAGAGATCCGGGTCGATGCGCCTGGCTATCTCTTCCTCAGGGTCCTGCCTGCGAGCATCCCTGTGTACCTGCCACCGTCGACGGCGACTCTCCCGTTGACGACGACGTAGGGCATCCCCTCCGGGAACCTGTGGGGGTCCTCGAACGTCGCGGTGTCTA
>CAZVMI010000012.1:19497-23470 GCA_964628365.1 uncultured Candidatus Bathyarchaeia archaeon
CTGAATGGGCCGGTCGTTGTGCAGCTCCCCGAGTCCGTGCCGACCATCTGGAGGGGGCTCTGCATTATTCGCCTGACATCGTCCTCGTCCATGCTGAAGATGATCATGCCGGGCGTCCCCTCCTCCTCGAGGAGGAGTTTCCATAGGGCCGTCCACTCTCCCCTCTCACCCATCGCCTCCCTCACCTCGACCATGTTCTTTCCCTCGAGGCGCTTGTTCTTCTCGGACCTGATTGAGCTGATGTAGACGTTCTCCCAGCCGAGCTCGCCGGCGAAGTTCTCCCAGCCCGGCAGGCCGTCCTCGATGTCGTTCCGCATCTTCTCGCGGAGCCTAGGTTCGCGGAGCCGTTCGAGGAGCTTCTCGACGCCGCCGTCGTGAACCCACGGCGGCAGCAGGGTCCTGAGGCTCGTGGCCCCCGCAGTGTAGGGATACTGGTCCACAGTTACGTCGACGCCCCTTGCCCGCGCCTCCTCGAAGAGCCTCAGTGTCTCCACGCTCTTGCCCCAGACCGCCTTGTTCGAGGCCTTGTGGTGGCTTATCTGGACCGGGATACCCGCTTTATCTCCTATGGTGATCGCCTCCCTCAGAGACTTCATCAGGTTCCTTCCTTCGCCCCTGATGTGGCTGTCGTAGACGCCGCCGTAACTCGCGGCGACCTTCGCCAGCTCAACAAGCTCCCTCGTTTTGGCGAAGATGCCCGGAGGGTAGATGAGGCCGCTGCTTAGGCCGTAGGCGCCTGCCTCCATGGCCTCCGCGACGAGCTCCTTCATCCTCACAAGCTCGGCCGGCGTCGGGTCTCCCGCCCCGTAGCCCGTGCCGGCGATGCGGACGGCTCCGTGGCCGACCATGTGGGCGACGTTGGCTCCCAACCCCTTCCTCTCCTCCTCGCGGAGGTACTCGTCGAAGGTCGTCCAGGTGACCTTGACCTCGACGCCGGGGGGCATAGAGGCGTTCATCTCCTTCTGCGCCTCCTCCCTCAGCTCGGGGTTGACGGGCGCCAGAGAGTCGCCGCACTGGCCCGAGACGACGGTCGTTATACCCTGCATCAGGGTGCTCTCCATCTCCCTGTAGGCGAGGACGTTCCCGTCGCTGTGGCTGTGAGCGTCTATGAAGCCTGGAACCACGACGAGTCCCGAGGCGTCTACAACCCTGAGCGCTTTCGCGTCGCTGAGCCTGCCGACAGCGGCGACCCTGTCTCCGACGATGCCGATGTCGCCCCTGTACCATGGGTTGCCTGCGCCATCGATTACTCTACCATTCTTGATTAGAAGGTCGAATGGCAATCGCTTTCACTGGGTAAAAGAGGGTGGGTTGAGGGGATTTAATTCCTTCCTAGGTGGCTAACCGCCGTTCTCCCACTTGTACCTGATGTTGACGCTCTTGTTCGTGGCCGCCTCGACGGCGTTCATGAGCGCCGTCCTCAGCTTACCGTCCTCGATCTCGTATATGTCCTCGATGGTCGTGCATCCCGGCGTGGTCACCATCTCCTCGATCTCGGCAGGTGTCATTGTGCCTTTGGGGATGAGCTTCGCGGTCTCCCTGTACTCCGCGGTAACCTTCTCGTCGCAGGTGTAGGTGGTGAAGGACTCCCCGACCAGCGCGGCGACGTTGAGCATCGTCCTAATGAACATCGTCCGGGGGGCCATGCACCTGTAGAAGCTCAGGGGTATTATGACCGTGGAAGAGATCACCAGCTTCCCCTGATCTCGTTCCCGATCTCCTTGACGACTCCATCTACGTCCTCCGTCTTGACGCAGATGAAACCGACCTCTGCCTCCCTCGCGGCTTAGGCGTTGTCGGTGGTCGCCTAAGCACTGGCCTCCTTGATCCGCTTCAGGCCTCAGGGCTCCTCCTCGTCGCGACGGCCTTCACGACGTGCTTGCACTCCTAGAGGCACTTGACTGTGGCTCCTTCAATAACCCCCGCGCCTATCGCCGCAACCTTATCGATCACGTAAAATACAGGTTAGACAGCAGACTACAAGCGACTCTTTTTTTTAAGCTGCATGTTTCAGTCGCCAAGGTGAGCCTGCAAGTTTTTTTATCCTCCCTCCGCCCCCTTTCAGTCATGCCCGGTTTTGATGCACAGCTCTTCGTGGAGAAGCAGGTAACCGCTGTCAGGGAGGTCCTAGGCTGCGAGAAGGCGCTCATTGCCGTCTCAGGAGGCGTCGACAGTACCGTCTCCGCCGCCATCACCCATCGAGCCATCGGTGGCAATCTCGCCTGCGTCTTCATAGACGACAACTTCATGCGCCTCGGCGAGCCCGAGAGGGTGAGGCAACTCCTCTCTTCCCCTCCCTTGAGCCTCCCGATGAAGGTACTGGACGAGAGGGGGAGGTTCATGAAGGCGCTTAATGGGCTCAGGGACGCCGAGGAGAAGAGGAAGGCGTTCAGGGACACCTTCTACAGCGCCCTGAGCGACGCGGCGAGGAGGGAAGGCTGCAGGTACCTCGTCCAGGGCACCATCAAGGCCGACGTAGAGGAGACTGCGGCGGGCATCAAGACACAGCACAACATCCTCGAGCAGATAGGCATCAACCCCGTCGAGCGGTACGGCTACAGGGTCGTCGAGCCCCTCGTCGCCCTGTACAAGTGGCAGGTCAGGGAGGTCGCCCGCTTCCTCGGCATGCCCGAGGAGCTGAGCGAACGCCAGCCGTTCCCGGGCCCAGGGCTCAGCGTCAGGGTCGTAGGCGAGATAACCCCCGAGAAGCTGGAGGAGCAGAAGAAGGCGACACGCATCGTCGAAGATGCTCTCGCGCCCCACGAGCCGAGCCAGTACTTCGCCGCCATTTTCGGCTCAGAGCCGCCTCAGTTGGACAAAGCCTTAGCCTCGGAGGTCGCGGGGCTCCTGAAGCTGAGCCCGTCGACCGTCGAGGCCTCCATCCTGGCGGAGAAGGCGACGGGCGTCGTCGACGGTAAGCGGAGCTACGGCTCTGTTGTCCTCATCGGCCTCGGTGGGGCGCGGCCCGGCTACGAGGAGCTCGGAGAGGCGAGGAAGAGGCACCAGGCGAACCATCCAGCGATCACGAGGGTGCTGGTCAAGGTCGGAGCCCGCCACGGTAAGGGCTACAAGCTGACTATGAGGGCGGTCAAGACCCGTGACTACCTGACCGCCGAGGTCGCCGAGATACCTTGGGAGACACTCGAGTCGGCTGCAAAAGAGATACTGAAGGCATGTAAGAAGGTCTCGGCCGTCTACTACGACGTGACGCCGAAGCCCCCGGCGACGATAGAGTTCGAGTAAAAGTTGGGTCGGGCTACTTCTTCAGGCCCAGCTGCCTGAGCTGGTTCTGGACGCCCATCCTCATGTAGACGAGGTCGTTGCCGATGGTGACGAAGTTGTAGCCCTTCTTGATCCGCTCCTCTATGGTCTTCCCGGACGCCTCGTGGACGCCGGTCGCCAGTCCCGCAGCCTTCGTCGCGTCGTAGACCCTGTCGATCGCCTTCTGGACGTCGGGGTGGGCGTGGTTCCCGAGGTGGCCGTAGCTCGCCGAGAGATCAGCTGGGCCGATGTATGTGACGTCTACGCCCTCGACGCTGCAGATGTCCTCTATGTTCTCCACGGCCTGCTTCGTCTCTATCTGGACCACGACGAGGATCTCATCGTCGGCCGTCTTCAGGTAGTCCGGGTCGAACATCGACGCCCTGCGCGGGCCACAGCCCCTCAGCCCCTTGGGCATGTAGCGGGTTGCGTCGACAGCAGCCTTCGCCTGCTCCTTGGTGTTCACCCAAGGGACGAGGATGCCCTGCGCGCCTATGTCCAGCGCCCGTTTTATGGCGACGAGGTCGTTCCACCACGGGCGGACGATGGGGCAGGTCTTGCTGTCCCCCCTCATCGCCTGCATCAGGGTCTGGATGTGTAGGATGTCGAGGGGGCTGTGCTCGTTGTCGAAGACGAAGTAGTCGAAGCCCTGGGCGCTCATCATCTCCGTCGCCATGGGGCTCTCGACCGTTATCCAGGAGCCGAAGACCTG
>CAZVMI010000013.1:0-7308 GCA_964628365.1 uncultured Candidatus Bathyarchaeia archaeon
TAAGGATAGGTTTAAAAGACTCTTTCTGGAGTCTATAGACAATCTGAGATAAAGGACTTGAGGGTTCTATGCCGAAGTACAAGCAGACGAGCGAGATCCTCAAACTGATGCGCGACAAGGAGCACATCAGGAACCTAGGAATCATTGCACACATAGATCATGGCAAGACGACTATGAGTGACAGCCTCCTCGCCCAGGCTGGGCTCATGTCGCCGGACAGGGCAGGCGAGGCACGTGCCCTCGACTACCTCGAGGAGGAGCAGCGTAGAGGCATCACCATCAAGACAGCTAACATCAGTCTCCTCTATGAGGACGAGAAGGGACAGCCGTACGTCATCAACCTCATCGACACGCCTGGCCACGTTGACTTCAGCGGCAAGGTCACCAGGGCCATGAGAGCTCTGGACGGTTGCATACTGCTCGTAGACGCCGTCGAGGAGTTCCAGATCATGACCGAGGTCAGGCTCAGGCTTGCCCTCGACGAGATGGTGAAGCCCGTCCTCTACATCAACAAGTTCGACAGGCTCATCAAGGAGCTGAAGATGGACGCCGACATGGTCCAGCAGAAGATCCTCCGCATCATCAACCAGTTCAACACCCAGGTCCAGACCTACGGCTCAGACGAGATCAAGAACGATTGGGTAGTCAACGCTGGCAAGGGTCAGGTCGCCTTCGGCTCCGCCCTCGACAGGTGGGGCTTCACGCTGCCTATGCTCCAGAAGAAGGGGATCACATTCAAGCAGCTCGTAGAGATGTACAAAGAGGGCAAGGTAGAGTACCTCCAAGAGCAGCTTCCCCTCCACGAGGCCATCCTCAGCATGGCGATACAGCACCTCCCCAATCCCATCGAGTCTCAGCCCAGACGCCTCATGGCGATCTGGAAGGGAGACTTCGAGAGCAGGATGGGGAAGTCGATGATGGCCATCGACCCCGAAGGGCCCCTTGTAATCTGCATCACCAACATCGTCATCGACCCCCAAGCAGGCCTCGTCAGCACCGGCAGAGTCTTCTCAGGCACCATCCACAAGGGGGACGACCTATACCTCGTCAACGCCAAGAAGGGCTACAAGGCCCAGCAGGTCAGCATCTACATGGGCCAGTACAGGGAGATCGTCGAAGAGATCCCGGCTGGTAACATCGTCGCCCTTCTCGGAATAAGCGAGGGAAGGTCAGGCGAGACGATGGTCTCGGAGGATCTGAAGGCCGAGGCCGTCGGGTTCGAGTCGATAAAGTACCTTTCGGACCCTGTCCTCACCATAGCACTTGAGCCGAAGAAGGCTATCGACCTTCCCAAGCTCATCGACGCGCTTCAGAAGCTTTCGATACAGGACCCAAACCTCGTCACAACCATCGACCAGGAGACGGGGGAGTATCTCCTGGCGGGGATGGGTGAGCTCCACCTTGAGATTGCGATAAAGGACCTCAAGCGCGATTACAACCTCGACGTAACCGAGTCTGAGCCGACCGTGGTCTACAGGGAGTCCATCAGGGCGTCAATGGGCCCCTTCATGGGGAAGAGCCCGAACAAGCACAACAGGGTCTTCTTCAACGTCTCGCCCCTCGACCCCAAGATCATCGACCTCATCAGAATGGGCGAGATAAGCGAGATCACCTCGCAGCGTAGGATGGAGGAGGTCCTCGTCGAGAAGGCGGACTGGACTACTAAGCAGGCGAGGCAGGTCTTCGCCATCAACCAGAACGCGAACATGATGATAGACACCACCGTCGGCATCCAGGGCCTAAGGGAGGTCAAGGAGCACATCTCGGGTGGCTTCTCGTGGACCCTCTCAGCCGGACCACTCGCAGGCGAGATAGTCCGGGGCGTCATGGTCGATATGTTCGACATATCCCTACACGAGGACCCGGTACACAGGGGCCCCGCACAGATGATGCCCGCCGTGAGGCAAGCCCTCTATGCTGGTATACTCTCGGCTAACCCAACACTGCTCGAGCCTATCTACAAGATACAGGTCCGTGTCCCCGCCACAGAGATGGGGAACGTCACCGGCCTCCTCAGCAGGAAGCGTGGAAGCATCCGAGAGGTCGAGCAGCAGGGAGCCGTCGTAGGCATCATCGGTTTCATACCCGTCTCCGAGACACTAGGCCTCTCCCAGGAGATGAGGGCGGCAACCTCCGGAAGCGCCTTCTGGCAGAGCACCTTCGACCACTGGGCGCCTGTGCCGGACAACATGCTCTTAGAGCAGGTGAAGAAGATCAGGACAAGGAAGGGCATGACGCCAGAGCCGCCGAGCCCAAGCGAGTACATTGTCAGGGAATAGCCGGCAGCTACCTTTATCCCCCCAACACCCAATTATTCTTTCAAACTCAGCCTGAAGAGGTAGACTCCTACATGTATATCAGGAACAGTGACCAATTGATCCAGAACGGTGGCTCAGAGGCTCTACGGAAGCTAAGAGGCGACGCCATTACAGTCCTCGAGGCGGCGCTCAATTCAGTTGACCCATATAAGGCGGTTCTAAATAACCTGAAAATCGTAGATGGGAAGCTCAGGGTAGGAAATTTCGAGGCGTCTCTGGACGATCTGAGGAAGATCGTGGTCATAGGGGGCGGTAAGGCTGGAGGCGCGATGGCTGAGGCCGTTGAATCTGTCCTAGGTGATCGTGTCAGCGGGGGATGCGTAAACGTCCTACAGGGAACCGAGTTTAGATACAACTTGAAGAAGATCAGGCTCCAAGGCGCGTCCCACCCGATACCTAACAACGATGGTGTCAGGGGGGTCGCAGAGATGCTCATGCTCATCAGCAGCATGAGGGAGAAAGACCTCGTTATTTGCCTGATCTCAGGCGGAGGCTCAGCACTGATGCCGTACCCCGCAGAGGGGATTTCGCTCAAAGACAAGCAGGATGTGACGAGCAGGCTCCTGATGAAGGGGGCGACGATAGATGATCTGAACGCCGTCAGGAAGCACCTCTCGGCGATCAAGGGAGGGCAGCTGGCGAGGCGATGCTACCCGACCAGAGTCGTCAGCCTGATACTCTCAGACGTCGTCGGCGACCCCCTTGACACAATAGCATCAGGGCCGACATCGCCTGACACCACCACCTTCAGGAACGCTGTCGATGTCTTAAAGAAGTACAAACTATGGGACGACATCTGCAGCCAGGTAAGGGAGAGACTCGAATACGGCGTGAAAAAGGTCATAGTCGAGACGCCCAAACCCGGCGACGAGATCTTCAACCACGTCACCAACATAATCGTTGGAAACAACTCGATCGCGGCCGAGTCTGCAGCAGAGGCGGCCGAGGCCCTAGGATACAACTCGCTCATCGTCTCGACGATGGTTGAGGGGGAGGCCGCCGAGGTCGGGACCGTCCTAGCTGGAATAGCAAGGGAGTTAGCGGCTAAGGGCAGGCCCTTGAAGCCGCCGGCCGCGGTCATCGTCGGCGGGGAGACGACTGTCAACGTAAGGGGCTCTGGCAGAGGCGGGAGGAACCAGGAGCTAGCCCTAAGCTTGGCGAGGAGGATAACCGGGCTCAAAGCCGTCGCGGCGTCCCTCGCGACCGACGGGATCGATGGCCCCACGGAGGCCTCCGGCGCCATCGTCGACGGCGAGACCTCGACGAAAGCCTCAAAGGCCGGGCTGTCCATCGAGAAGTTCCTAGCGGAGAACGACTCCCACTCTTTCTTCAAGAAAATCGGGGACACGATCGTTACTGGCCCGACCGGCACGAATGTCAACGACTTGGTCCTGATAATTACCTCGGAGGATTAGTTCTATGCCCTCGAGAAATAACGCCATGGAGGCGCTGAACGAGGTGCACATCCTCCTCTCCGATGTGGGAAACCATGTTGACCTGATCCTCGTGGAAGGGCCGAGGGACCTCGAGGCCCTTAGGAACCTCGGATATGGTGGTAGGACAGAAACATTATCTCAGATCGGTGTACAGAGCAACGATCTAGTCAACGCCTTCGCCGAGAACAGCTCGAACGTACTCATTTTAACAGACTTCGACGAAGAAGGCCGCGTCCTTGAAAGGCGACTCACTGAGATGTTTGAGAAGGCAGGCGTGAAGGTCGAGAAGGGTATCAGGAGGCGTTTCGGCCGATTAATGGGTGCACTTAGGGTATACGAGGTCGAGGACATCGACAACGCCGAGAAGAGGCTAGAGACCGGCGAGTGAAACCAACGATTGATGGACGTACAGCACGTCTATTTTCTTGAAACTTAATATTATAAAGGCGTAAAAAATTATAAACACCGTAAGCCCTTAAAACAGCCTCTTTACCATGTTTTAGATACTATTTGTAACCATAACTAAGCTTTTCAGGTATGATCGCCTCATAATTAGACTATGATTATGGCCATCGTTCAGAGGCGATACTAATACGAAGGGTGAAGCATCTTTGCAGCTTCATACATTAAAGGCGCTTCTGGGGATCAAATTTTCATTTTCTACGAATCATTGTAATTTTTTTAGGGCATCCCAGAGATTTTTAATGTGACCCAGCCCGTCTCTATTTGATATAGATGAAGAAGGTGGAGAGCGACCTCAGAGAGAGACTCACCAAAGTCGCACACCAGTTATTTGCTGAGGGGTTAACACACGGCTCATCAGGAAACATAAGCGCCCGCCTCCCCGGGACCAACACGTGCCTCATCAAGCCGTCCGGCTATAGCCTCGGCGAACTCAAGCCAGAGCACTTCATAATCGTCGACATCGAGACTAGGAAGGTCGTCTCCGGCTCAGAGAAGCCGAGCATAGAAACGCCATTCCACACTAAACTCTACAGGCAGTGGCCGGAGGCCGGCGGCGTCGTTCATGTTCACCCACACCACTCTATTATCCTATCCATCATCGAGGCTCAGATTGTGCCCATGGGAACGGATATCTATGAAGCGCCCGCACTGGCTAAGGGAATAGCCGTGGCGAGGTTCGCGCCCCCGGGATCAGAGGAGCTAGCCGACAACCTTGTCGTGGCCATGAAGGACAAGGTAGCGGCATTGATGCCCAATCATGGGGTAACGACCATCGGAAAAACCATCGAGGAAGCCGCTCAGAACGTACGCATTGTGGAGAGACTCGCTAAACTCCACTACGATGTTATGCAGGTAGGAACCCCCCAACCAATGCCGGAGAAAATACTAAAAGAACTCGTGGAGATGGCGAGGAAAAAAGGTCTACTGGTCTGAGGTCCCCTTCGTGGCTGCCTCACGCTTTATCTTGGCGAGCCTGACAACGAAGCCTATCCCTTTCTCGCCCTCCTCGAGTGGCTGGACCTCGACGAGTCCGGCCTTCTCTGCGGCCTTCAACGCCTTCTCACCCTTCTCGGTGCGTACAAGGACAGTCGACCAGCCGTCAGGTGAGCCGACGTTGCCGACGGAGAGGTCAGAGAACTCTGATGTGAAGTCCTTGCAGACATGGCAGCACGTGCGGACGAGGTGTTTTACCCTCTTCAGCTTCACCTCGTAGGGTGGTTCGCCCACCCTGTGGGCTATGAACTTGCCGCTCTTGATCTCGAACTTCGTCACCTTTGATGGGTCGATGCCCTCCGACCTGAGGTAGTCTAGGAGACCGTCCTGGCTGAGGGTCTCCATGCAGAAGAGGCCTATGTCGAGGTATTCTGCTTTCGGTAGCCCTTCCTGCTTCTGTTCTAGGAACTCCACCCTCCTCAACGCCCTGACTTGGCAAGGGGTACCGACGACGGCGATCTTCTTTTTTCCGTTCTTCTTGATCGCGTTCCTCACGCCAAGGATCGTGGGGCTGGACGTGTATTTCGTCCCAGCGTTCTCCACGATCTCCTTCTTAGTGGAGGCGGCTACAGGCACAGGCGTCCACGGTTTGTCCTTGTCGAGTCCTGCGACTATGGCGGATTCACCTCCCTCATCTAAGAACTGAGCGAGGACGGCGGTTACGGCTCCCCCGTCTTGGCAGCGCTCACGGATGTTCTGCTTCAACGCCCTGACGGCGTACGCCTTCCTCACTATGCCCAAGTCAGCCTCTTCCGCTGACCTAGCTCTCCCGAAGACCTTCTCCTCCATCTTCGCCTCGTCGAAGTCTGTCCTGGGGCACGCACTGTAGCAGTTGCCACAAGCGGAGCACTTACCAACAAGCTTGGGCACTCCGTCCTCCAGCGCGAGTGCATCGACCGGACAGACGGCAACGCAGGCGCCGCAGCCCACACAGAGGTTCTCCCTTACGACCTCCTTCAGCAGGTGACCGAATATCTTCACTTTAGCGCTCAAAATTAATCAAAATAGAATGATGGATCCTATTTAACAAGGTTTTCCTCATCTCGGGAAGAGGGGCTTCAAGCCTGCCGCCGACTCTATCAGTTCCCTTTGCTCGTCTCTACTTAGGGATCGGTAGCGCTCCGCGGCGTCAACCATCATCTCGAAGAGGCGTGGCTCACCCGAGGAAGCGGCAGTCGTCACCCCCTGGCTGAGGGTGAACCAGAGTGCCTCGTCGATCCTATCCTGTGTGTCCCATGGCTCGTACCATGTCTGGTATCTTCTCTCCCCCTGCCATGGCTGCTTCGTGAAGGCCTTCATGGCGATGGTACCTAGGTCCTTCTTCTTCGCCAGCTTCAGCAGTGGCTCATAGTCGTTCTCATGGATGGCGTGGCACTTCAGAATGTAATTCAGGGGGAAAAGCATGGTGTCGAAGTCGAACCTATTCACTGCCTCGATTATGGTCGGAGGAACGTGGCTCGTGATACCGATGTGCCTGACGAGGCCCTCCTCCTTTGCCTCCAAGATAGCCTCCATGGCGCCGCCTTCGCCGAGCGCTGTATCGAGTTCGCCGAGGCTGTCAAGTGAGTGAAGCTGGTAGAGGTCGAAGTACTCCGCTTTCAGCCTCTTGAGGGACGAATCTAGCTCCCTCCTCGCCTCCTTCTTCGTCCTCTTCTGCGTCTTACAAGCGAGGAAGAACTTGTCCCTATGCTCCCTGACCCAACTGCCGAGCCTTTCCTCAGCCGTACCGTAGCTCGGCGCGACGTCGATGTGGTTGATACCGCGCTCAAGGACGATCTCCATCATCTTGTCCGCCTCAGACTGAGGGATGTCGTTGAACGTGTAGCCACCGAAGGCGAGGATGGAGCTCATGTGGCCCGTCCTGCCCAGTCTCCTATATTCCAATTAGTTCACCTTGATCATTTTTCAGCACTGGTGTTATATTAACTAAAAGAACGTTATCTTCAGGTGCCATAAATGGTGAGAATCGGTTTCCTCAAGATGGGTAACATAGCTACGGCCCCGATGATCGAGCTCCTGCTCGACGAGAGGGCCGAGAGGGAAGATATGGAGGTCCGCGTCGTCTCCTCCGGCGCAAACATGGGCGGAAAGCAGTC
>CAZVMI010000013.1:7408-19200 GCA_964628365.1 uncultured Candidatus Bathyarchaeia archaeon
CCAATAGAGATGGCGCTCTTCAACGCCGACGTCATCAAGGTCCTCTCGGTAACAGGCGTCTACAACATCGTCTACGAGACAGTGGACAAGCTGATAGAGCAGCTGAAGAGAGGTGAGAAGCCAGAACTGCCGTTGATGAGCGTATCGAGGGAGAAGGCGATTAGGGCGGCGGGCTTCACTAACCCCTACGCAGAGGCGAAGGCGACTGCAGCCTACGAGATAGCTAAGAGGGTTTCAAGTATCACCGTCGACGCCTGCTTCAAGGAGAAGGACTGGGAGGTCTACACGGCGATGTGCGCGGCGGCCCACGAGATGATGAGAACTGCCTCCCTCCTCGCGGACGAAGCGAGAGAGATCGAGAAGTTCGGCGACAACGTCATTAGGAAGCCCCATTACGATGACGGCTCTTACCTGAGGAAGAGGAAGCTGAAAGAGAAGCCGATAAAATAAATCCTTTCCCAATGAATTTTTATAATTATTATACTTCTACTTACCATTATTTATCATAATTACTGAACGTTTTTATTTTTGATACTTTTTACTATGGTGAGCCTCAGGGATTCAGGGACGTGCTAGTTTGGATCTTGAAGCCATCTTCCGCCCAAGTTCGGTTGCAGTAGTAGGTGCATCGAGGACGCCTGGGAAGGTCGGCTACATCCTCACCAGGAACATGATGGATTCAGGATTCAGTGGCAAGATATACCCGATCAACCCAGGGGCGGACGGGATTCTGGGCCTGAAGTGCTACAAATCAGTGCTTGACGTCCCTGATGTGATCGATCTCGCCGTGATCACGATCCCCTCAGCCTCCGTTCTCCAGGTGGCGGACGAGTGCGGTAGGAAGAGCGTGAAGGCGCTTGTAGTCATATCAGCGGGCTTCAAGGAGACAGGCCACGATGGCGCCGTCCTCGAGCAGCAGCTACTGGAGATCGGTAAAAAATATAACATGAGGATCCAGGGACCGAACTGCCTTGGCCTCATCAACACCGAGACGCCTATAAACCTCAGCTTCGCCGCTGGCATGCCCAGGAAGGGCCGGATCGGCTTCATCTCCCAGAGCGGAGCCCTAGGCACAGCCGTCCTCGACTGGATTATAAAGGAGAACATAGGCTTCCACAGCTTCATCAGCCTCGGCAATAAGGCCGACCTCGACGAGGTCGACTTCATAGAGGCGATGGCTGAGGACGACGACGTCGGCGTCATCTTGCTCTACCTTGAGTCCATCGAGAAGGGGCGCAAATTCATCGATACATCCATGAGGGTCGTGAAGAAGAAGCCTGTCATAGTCCTGAAGGGCGGAACCTCTTCGGCTGGGGCCAGGGCAGCTGGCAGCCACACGGGCGCCTTCGTCGGTAGCTTCCTGGCCTACCAGACAGCCTTCAACAAGGCGGGCGTTATCCTCGCCAAGGGTGTCGAGGAACTCTTCGACTATGGAGTGGCGTTCACCGAGCAGCCGCTGCCGAGGGATGAGGGGATAGCGATAATCACAAACGCCGGGGGGCCAGGCATCCTCGCCACCGACCTCGCGGAGAGGCTCGGTGTCAAGCTTGCGTCTCTCTCCAGTGATCTCCAGAACAGGCTTCGCCAGAACCTCCCGCCCGCCTCCGCAACGGGGAACCCCGTCGATGTGCTCGGAGACGCGAGGGCGGACCGATACAGGTTCGCGCTCAACGAGGTGCTGGCGGATGATCAAGTGAACGCCGTGATCGTCCTCCTGACTCCACAGGCCATGACCGAGAGTCTGGAGACGGCGAAGAGCATCGTGGAGACGAAGACGGAGGTAGGAAGCAAACCCATCCTCGCGGTCTTCATGGGTGGCAGGGCAGTCGAGGAAGCCTCGAAGCTCCTCGTCGAAAACGGCGTGCCGTGCTTCGACTTCCCAGAGAAGGCGATCCAGACCATATCGGCCATGTACACATACAAACGTTTCCTGAGCCTGTCAGCCACAGAACCTACGGCGTTCATAGACGTCAACAAAGAGAGAGTTAAAGAGGTAATCGCATCGGCGAGGGGGGACGGTAGGGTCGTCCTCCTCTCAACGGAGGCCGCTGACCTCGTCGAGGCATACGGAATACCCGTCCCAGGGAACAGGCTCGTCAAGACCGCCGAGGAGGCGGTGAAGGCGGCCGATGAGTTCGGCTATCCAATCGTCCTCAGGATAGTGTCCCCAGATGTCCTACACAAAACCGACATCGGAGGCGTAGCCCTCAATCTGAACTCCCCTGAGGAGATCAGGCAGGCCTTCGACAGGATCATCACGAGCGTGTCCAAGTTCATGCCGAGGGCGAGGATCTACGGTGTGATGGTCTATCATATGGTGCCTAAGGGACGCGAGATGATCATAGGCATGAGCCAGGACGTCCAGTTCGGGCCCCTCATAATGTTTGGCCTCGGCGGCATCTACGTCAATTTCCTCAAGGACGTCTCGTTCCGACTAGCCCCGCTATCCGAGCAGGAGGCAGGCGAGATGATGGAGGAGACGAAGGCATACACGCTCCTCAAGGGCATAAGGGGGGAGGAGGCATCAGACATAGAAGCATTGAAGGAGATGCTCCTCAGGGTCAGCCAGCTCGTCTGGGACTTCCCTGAGATAGTTGAGATGGACATCAACCCCGTCATAGTCTACGGTGAGGGGAAGGGTTGTTATGCTCTCGACGTCAAAATAACTTTAACCAAGGTTTGAGCTAGTAATACTCATGGTCTATACATTATACATCTCAGGCACAAAGTTCAGCGGCAAGACCGCTCTCTGCCTGGGCCTATTCAATAAATTTAACGAGATGGGCCTGAAAGTGGGCTATTTTAAGCCCGTGGGGCAGGGTCACAAGGCCGTCGAGGGGAAGCTTCAGGACCCTGACGTCTTGATGATGAAAGAGGTAATCGGCCTATCTGAGTCCCTAGAGGAGCTGTGCCCGGTTGTCCTGGGGAGTCATTACCTCGACCTGATCGGGGCGAGCTGCGCCGAGTCGAGGAGCAGGGTGCTCGACGCGTTCAAGAAGGTGAAGGAGGACAAGGACGTCCTGATAATCGAGGCGGCTCAGACCCCTGAGCTCCTCTCCTGCTCCAACCTCGACCTCTCATCTCTCTCGAAGGAGTTCGGCGCCAAGGTGATCTTCTCGATAAAGGGCGACAACGACTCGTCCGCCGACAAGGCCCTCCTCTACAGGGACTACCTGACCGGGAAAGGCGTCGACTTCCTCGGCGTCGTGGTCAACTTCGTACCGTTCCACCAGCTTGAGCGGATGCGGGGCGTCGTCACCGAAGTCCTCGAACGCTGCCAGGTCAGGGTCCTCGGCGTGGTCCCGGACCACAGGGAGCTAACCCTCCCAACGGTCCAGGAGGTCGTCAACGTCCTCGACGCCGAGGTCCTCGCAGGGAAGAGGAACCTGGAGCGGATCGTGGACAACTACCTCGTAGGCGCCATGTCGCCTGAGGCGGCGATGAGCTGGCTGAGGAAGAGCGTCGACAGGGCGTTCATCACGGGCGGCGACAGGACCGACCTCGTCCTGATGGCGCTAGAGACGAAGCCGAGCGCCATAATCCTCACAGGGAACATCTACCCGTCGACGCAGGTCATCTCCTCCGCCGACTCTAAGGACATCCCGTTGCTCCTAGTCCCAGACGACACATTCACAACCGTCACCAAGCTCGAAGCCCTCGACGGCAGGATAGTCCCGATACCGATGTCATCGAAGAAGATACAGCTGACCCGTAAGATAATGAGCGAGTACATCGACTGGAGGCTCATCCTAGAGGGGTTCATCGACTGGAAGAATAACAAGAAAAAGAAGTAGCTTGGCAGGTGCTGGGAGCTATGCGTGGCCCAGAATCGAAGACGATCGGTGGCTCGATGGAGGAGACCAAGGAGAGGCATGTCAGGTTCCTCAGAGCCATGAACAGCCCCGTCAGGAGGACGGTGCTGAGGGCCCTGAAGGGAGGTCCAGCTACCGTTGAAGAGCTGAAAGTACGGACGAACATCGACGAGAAGGCCCTGGCCTGGCACTTAAGTATCTTGGAATACGGATACTGCGTGGAGAAGGAGACGAGGGAGGGCTCCGTCTTCTACGCGCTCACACAAGAGGGGCAGGTCGTAGACTACATAGATAAGTGATCCAACCTCTTATGCAAATGTGATTTATCGCTAATTCTATAAACGATTTGACTAGAATTAGATCGGGATCACGGTTTGATCAGCTTAAACAGGTTAGCCATGAAGTATGTTAAGCAGCTCCTCGACGAGCCTGAGTACTATAACGTCGCGATCGAGAGACTGCCCTCAGGTGCCACATTGATAGACACGGGCCTCCACGCCGCCGGCGGCTACGAGGCAGGTTTAATGACGACAAGGGTGGCTATGGGTGGCGCCGGGAATGTCGGCCTAGGATACGCAGACTACGCCGGCCTCAAGCTCCCGACGATAGTCGTCTCGACGGACCATCCAGCCCTCTCTCTCTTTGGAGCTCAGCTCGCGGGGTGGAAGATATCCGTCGAGGACTATTCGGGCGACGGTTCAGGGCCCGCGAGGGCCTTGGCGCTGAAGCCGAAGAAGGTCTACCAGAAGATAGAATACAAGGACAGCGCCGACATCGCCATCCTCCTCCTCGAGGGACACAAGAAGCCGACGGACGCGGCCGCCAAGTTCATAGCGGAGTCCTGCAGCGTCAAGCCCGAAAACGTATACATGCTCCTCACATCGACGACTTCAATGGCCGGAATGGTCCAGATATCTGGTAGAGTGGTCGAGACCGGCCTTTTCAGGCTTGACGTCCTCGGGGTGGACCTGAAGAAGGTGAAATACGGCGTCGGTTACGCGCCCATTATGCCTCTGCACGTCGACGGAGGTAAGGCGATGGGCCGGGCTGAGGATGCCCTCACCTATGCGGGCGTCACGAGCTTCGTCGTCGACGAAGAGGAGTCGATCCTGAAGGAGATCTCTGGACGCGCTCCCTCGAGCAACTGCAAGGACTACGGTAAAACCTCCTACGAAATCTACAAGGCGGTCGACTTCGACTTCACCAAGATCGACCCTGCATTATTCGCCCCGGCTGTGGTTACGCTCGTCTCAGCAAAGACAGGAGCGACCTTCACAAGCGGCAGGATAAACGATGAGGTAATCAAGATCTCTGCGTCAGGGTAGGCTGAGCACCCCCAACCCTATTTATTATTGGGAAATTTTAATTATCATCAGAGTATTAGTGATACAATTTTAACGGTGAAAGCGGTTGTCTGGGAAAATCGAGGTTCTGCTCCTGACCGGTCGCTCTCTAGACCAGGCGATAGGGCTTGAGATCGGTAAAGCGTCCAAGGAGTACTTCAACAGTGTGAGCTGCGTCGAGCTGAGCAAGGCAGATGTAGACGCCCTGGAGCTGGGCAATGATACGCTCGTGGAGGTCTCGACGAGTCACGGCAGGGTCGTCCTGAGCTGGCGCGTTTCGGAGGGGTTATCGCCGGGCTCTGTCTTCGTTGCCTACGGACCGTGGGTTAACCAGATACTCGGCTCTGACACTAGCTGCACAGGCACCCCCCAGTATAAGGGCGTCAGGGCCACAGTCAAGCCGGCTGAGGGAGAGCGCGTCCTCACCCTCGCGGAGTTAGTCAAAGCCTTGAAGGAGGCGCCTTGATGGTAGTCCACACCGACGTGATCTGCCCATTCTGCGGCAGCCTCTGCGACGACATCGAAGTCAACGTGGAGACCAACAAGATAGTCGGCATAAAGAATGGCTGCGCAATATCACGTTCCAAGTTCATGAACTATAACGTTGAGAGGATCACGTACCCGACTGTCGAAGGCGAAAAGGTGCAGTATAAAGAAGCGGTGGAGGCAGCGGCGAAAATTCTCGTAGAGGCTAAGAGGCCGCTAATATATGGCTTGAGTAAGACCGAGAACGACGCGATAAGAAACGCCGTTTACCTCACAGAGCTCATCGGGGGCGCCATAGATAACACGACCTCGGTATGCCACGGTTCAAGCATCCTCGCGATGCAGCACGTCGGCTCCGCAACTACAACACTTGGTGAGGTGAAGAACAGGGCCGACGTCATCATCTTCTGGGGCGCTAACCCGGTCGAGGCCCACCCAAGGCACCTCATCCGATACTCAGGGATGCCGAAGGGGATGTACAATCCGAACGGCAGGAAGGACCGTTACATAGTCGTAGTAGACGTGAGGGAGACGAAGTCCGCGAAGCTGGCGGACCAGTTCATCAGGATAGAGCCCAACACCGATTTCGAGGTCCTCCAAGCCTTGAGGGCGGCGGTGAGGGGCGAAGCGATCCATGGCGACGTGATCGGCGGCATCCCAGTCAACGTCATAATGGCGCTGGCCGAGAAGATGAAGGGCGCACGCGTCGGCTGCCTCTTCTACGGCCTAGGCCTCAACCAGAGCGAAGGAAAGCACATGAACATAGACGCGATGTACAGCCTCGTCTCAGAGATGAACCTCCACACCAAGTTCGCGGTCAACCCGATGAGGGGCTGCTACAACGTCACGGGCGCCAACATGGTGACTGCGTGGCAGACCGGCTACCCTTTCGCCGTTGATATGAGCCGAGGCTATCCGAGGTATAACCCCGGCGAGTACACGGCCGTCGACCTGCTGGCGCGGAAGGAGGCGGACGCCGCTCTCGTGATGGGCTCTGATCCCGCCGCCACGTTCCCGATCGACGCCGTCAGGCACCTGGCCAAGATACCCATCGTAACACTCGAGAGGAAGAGGACGCCGACGGCCATGCTCAGCAAGGTCGTCATACCAGTCGCTACATCGGGCATCGAGTGCGACGGGACGGCTTACAGGATGGACGTGGTTCCCCTCAAGCTTAGGAAGGTCGTGGACCCACCGAAGGGCGTCTACCCGGACGCCAAAGTCCTCGAGGACATTATAGAGAGGGTCAAGGCTCTGAAGGAGGGCGTGGAATGAGCGACATCATAGTAAAGGGTGGATATGTCTACGACCCGCTGAACGGCATAGATGGAGAGAAGGCAGACATCCTCATCAGTGGCGGCAAGGTCATCGAGAAGCTCAAGGGACGCGGCGGGAAGGTCGTGGATGCCTCTGGCATGGTTGTGATGCCGGGCGGCGTAGACATCCACAGCCACATAGCTGGCTCGAAGGTCAACACCGGGAGGATGTTGAGGCCGGAGGATCACAGGAAAGATGTTGTTCCGAGGGGCAAAATAACGCGCTCAGGCGTAGGATACAGTTGTCCCTCAACCTTCGTGACAGGCTACAGGTACGCCCAGATGGGATACACGTCCGTTATGGAGCCCGCAATGCCGCCGATAGGGGCGAAACACGTCCACGAGGAGCTGAACGACACCCCGATGCTCGACATGGCTGCCTTCACCCTATTCGGAAACAACCTCTTCACACTCAAGTACGTGAAGCAGGGCGACATGGAGATGCTGAAGGCATTCGTCCTATGGCTCCTGAAGGCGACGAAGGGCTACGCGATCAAGATCGTGAACCCGGGCGGGGTCGAGAACTGGAAGTGGGGCCGGAACGTAGGCGGCCTCGACGACATCGTAGAGAACTACGAGGTGACGCCGCGGCAGATAATTACGAGCCTCGCAAAGGCTAACGAGGAGCTGGGGCTGCCACACACCATCCACCTCCACTGCAACAACCTGGGGGTGCCGGGGAACTACAAGACCACCATCGAGACCATGGACGCCGTCAAGGACATCAAGCCCAAGAAAGGCAGGAAGACCACGATCCACGTCGTCCACGTCCAGTTTAACGCCCTGGACGGCGAAAACTGGGGGAACGTCCGGTCCGGCGCCTCGCAGATAGCGAAGTACGTGAACGCCCACGACCACGTCTCAATAGACCTAGGTCAAGTCATCTTTACCGACACCACGACGATGACCGGCGACGGCCCGTGGCAGTTCAGGCTCTGGAACCTGTCCGGTAACAAGTGGGTGAACAAGGACGTGGAGATGGAAGCGGGAGCAGGGATAGTGCCTTACACCTTCAGGAAGGAGAACCCAGCCAACTCGATCCAGTGGGCGATTGGACTCGAGCTCGCCCTGGAGGTCTACGACCCATGGAGGGTCTACCTGACAACAGACCACCCGAACGGTGGCCCCTTCACCTTCTACCCGAAGGTGATAGCATGGCTCATGAGCAGAAAGGCCCGTAACGAGACGATGCTCGAGGTGAACAAGGCCTGCATGAAGAGGTCGACGCTGATCGACTGCTACAGGGAGTACACCTTCAACGAGATCGCAACCGTTACGAGGGCCGCGACGGCCAAGACCTTGGGGATGGCACACAAGGGGCACCTCGGTCCGGGTGCAGACGGGGATGTCTCCGTCTATGACATAAACCCTAGGAGCTGGAGGCCCTCCATGCACAGGGAGTTGGAGAAGGCATTCACCCTCGCAAAGTATACTATCAAGGGCGGCGAACTCGTCGTCAGGGACGGAGAGGTCCTTGCGACACCCCAGGGATCGACGTACTGGGTCGACGCCAAGGCGCCCAACGAGGACGAGTTGGTGAAAGACCTTGAGGCCGACTTCCAGAAGTACATCACCATCAACTTCAGGAATTACCCCGTCGACGACGCTTACCTACCTCACGGCGTACCCGTGAAGCTGGAGGTGAAGAACTGATGAGCTTTATGTACAACGGAGTCGAGATCGAGGACACGTTCGCGGAGGGCTTCTCCATGTGGGGAAGCAGGATAGTCATAACGGCGGTCAACAGGAGGTGGGCGAACATCGCAGCCACAACAATGACTGGTTTCGCGACGAGCGTCATCGCTTGCGATTGCGAGGCCGGCATAGAGCGGGAGATACCATTTGAGCAGACGCCAGATGGCAGGCCGGGAGTCGCCGTCATGGTCTTCGGCTTTTCTAAGGGGAAGCTCTCAGATTCGATGCTGAGCCGTATAGGTCAGTGCGTCCTCACGTGCCCGACGACGGTGATCTTCAACGGTCTCCCGAAGGAGGAGGCCGATGAGATGCTCGAAGTCGGGAAGAGCCTCAGGTTCTTCGGCGACGGCTTCCAGGCGAAGATGAGGATGAACGACGGCTGGGGGCAGCGTGCTAGGTTCTGGCGGATCCCCGTCATGGAGGGGGAGTTCCTGACGGAGGAGAAGTACGGCGCGAAGAAGGCCGTCGCCGGCGGGAACTTCTTGGTGATGGGGGGGAACGAGGCGGCGACCCTCAAGGCCACTGAGAAGGCGATAGAGGCGATCCACACCGTCCCCAACATCATCACACCGTTCCCGGGAGGGCTCTGTCGCAGCGGGAGTAAGGTGGGCTCAAGGTACGCCTTCTTGAAGGCCTCCACGAACACGCCCTTCTGCCCAACCATAAAGCACGCCTTCAAGGAGTCAAAGTCCCCAGACGACGTGAACTCGATAATCGAAGTGGTCCTGAACGGACTCGACGAGCCCTCCGTTAAGATGGCTATGGGCGTCGGCATCAAGGCTGCCACTCAGGTAGAGGGCGTAAGGAAGGTCACAGCCGTCAACTTTGGTGGCAAGCTTGGCAAGTTCAAGATGGGGCTGATGGACTGCCTGGAGGTGGTGTGATACGAAAGAACTATACCTGAAGCTCAAGGAGAAGCCGACGATCCCCATAGAGGCTGAGAACGTCAGTCCCGACATCGTCGCCGGCAAACAGCTCCCAGAAGTCAGAGAACTCCCAGTCTACATCGGGAACGCCAAGAAGCGCCTCAGAGACTTTTTCAATGTCGAAGGAGAAGTGGCTGCACAGGCAGGAGATCAGGTCATCTTCGTCGAAGGTGACCTCTCCAGGGTCAAATATATAGGGGCGAAGATGACCGCGGGCAAGGTAGTTGTCAACGGGGATGTCGGCATGCACCTCGGGGCCCAGATGACGGGCGGCGAGATACAGGTAAACGGGTCAGCGGGTGACTGGACTGGCGTGGAGATTAAGGGAGGCCTCCTCAGGATCGGTGGGGACGCAGGTAATCATCTCGGCTCGGTCTACAGGGGTAGCGCAGAGGGGATGACTGGTGGCTGCATAGTTGTCGATGGCAACGCTGGCCAGGAGGTGGGCTCGTTCCTCCGCCGAGGCATGATAGTCATCCGGGGCAACGTAGGACCCTTCGCTGGAGTCCACATGAACGGTGGCGAAATATTCATCTTCGGACGCGCGGCGAAGAGACTCGGCGCAGATGCTAAGGGAAACGGCGGTATTATAGTCTGCCTCGGCGAGGTCGAGGCGATGCTGCCAACATACATCTACGACTCAACCTACAAGCCAACCTTCATGAAGCTCTACATGAGGGAGTTAAACGATAGGCTGGGAGTGAAGGAGGCGGAGAGGTTCATAGAGGCACCTTTCAAGCGTTACCATGGCGACACAGCCATAGGGGGCAACAGCGAGATATTCATAGCAGCCGTATAACTGATGAGGGTAATCCTTGAAGGTGGGCATCGTAGCCTCCGAGCGGGAGGAGTGGCACGTCCAGAGGCTCCTCGAGAGCCTAAAAAGAAGGGGGGCTGAGGCCTACGTCTTCCCAGTCACTCGCCTACTATCTAGGGTATGCGCTAAACCGAGAGCCTCTGTTAAAGGGCACGCTATCGACGACTTCGACGCTGTCATCGTCAGGAAAGTCCCTGGAGGCTCGGCGGAGCAGGTCTTCTACAGGATGGATGTCCTCCATAGGCTTGAGGAGATGGGCGTCTACGTCATGAATCCTCCGGACGGTATTGAGCGATCTGTCGACAAGTACTACACCTCGGCGCTCCTGGAGGATGCGGGTATACCTACACCGAAGACGGTGGTCACCGAAAAGTTCGACGAGGCGATGGAGGCCTTCTCCGACCTGGACGGCGACGTCGTCGTTAAACCTCTCTTCGGCTCCCTAGGCTTCGGCATGACAAGAGTCAACGATGAGGACATCGCCTACAGGGTCTTCAGGACGCTCGAGATGATAGGCGGCGTCTACTACATCCAGGAGTACATCCCTCACAGGAACGAGGATATTCGAGCCTTTGTCATAGGCAGCAGAGTAGTTGCCTCGATGCTTAGGAAGGCAGAGCGATGGAAGACGAACATCGCGGGCGGTGGAGAGGCTAAGCCATACAGGCTCGAGGAGAAGCTGGCTGAGGTAAGCGTCAGGGCTGCCGAGGCCGTGGGGCTTGAATACACCGGCGTAGATATCCTGAAGTCTGAGAGGAGCGATGATTTCTACGTCGTAGAACTTAATAGCACTCCGGGCTGGGAGGGGCTCCAGACCGTCACGGATGAGAGCATCTCAGACCAGGTAGTGGATCACCTGTTGAGCAAGATCAGATAGCCGTTTAGAATATCGTCGAGGTCGGGATGATGGGAGCCACGAAGCCGAAGGACAGGGACTTCGTAGAGACTGTTGAGGGGCTCTTGTTCTGCGTAATAGGCTACCTCCACCCAGCTGACAGGTACACAGCCTACTTGAAGTATGTCCCGGCGTCAGATGGGAAGTGGAGCCGAGATGGCACCCGTTACTCACGCGTCGTACCATTCTACCACGTCTCCCAGGTTGAGAACACCTACGACTTCCTCAGAAAGAGCTACCCCCAGTACCTGTTCAGATGCCCCGTCATGAATATCACCGTCTCCTCTGTCCCGCACAGCAGCGTGAGAAGATACTACCACCCTAAGGAACGCCTCCTGGGGCTCTTCAATAAAGGCGCCAGTGACCCCCTCGAGGAGAAGCTCCTCGGCCTCGTTGATCTCTTTAAGACACAGACGGGGCTGGATCGCTCCGACTTCGGCGTGACCGGCTCCATCCTAACCCGGAACCATAACCCGTCATTCTCGGATATCGACCTCACGAT
>CAZVMI010000013.1:19300-23233 GCA_964628365.1 uncultured Candidatus Bathyarchaeia archaeon
TTCAGCCGAGCTTACATAAAACTGGTCTAGCGGCTCCATAAGGCTTAAACCGTTAAATTTTAGGTCCACTAGTCTATTTCAGTGGTCCCTATATGTGTGAGTTCACGGTTTACCTAAAGGGAGAGAAGGTTATGGAGGACGTCATATTCGCCCGAGCTGACAGCAAGGGTGTCGTCGTGAAGGACGTGATGGGCGACTCAAAGTCCTTCCCCAGCGTAAGGATCGTTGAGGTAAACGTAGTCTCTACGAGACTAGTTATCGAAGGTTGATGTTTATGGGTGAAGAGAGTCTGAGGCTTAGGAAGCTCCTCGAACACTGGATAGAGCACAACGACGATCACGTCGCGAGGTTCTGGGAAGCCGCCGAGGAGGCTGGTAAGTTCGGGCTCAAGGAGACCTCAAGTAGCATAAGGCTCGCAGCCGAGAAGGGTGGCGAGGTCTCGAAGCACCTGAGGAAGGCCCTCAACTCGATGTAATTTTGAAAAAAGGGAGATTATTCCGGGTTCGGCTTCCACTTCTCCTCGAGGTACTTCGCTATCCCTGAGGAGTCCATGGGACCTACTGATATCGTCCAGCCTGAAGCCTCCTGTATCTCCCCGCTCAGCCTCGCGGCCCTGCCCGGGATCACTAGGTGTCTATGCTTCACGAGTTCATCGAGCTTGTTGGTTTTGATGGTCTCAGCTATGGTATCGGCGGTCATCTTCCTGCCGGCGACGGCACTCTCCACCGACATCCCCTCGCTGTCGACCACGAGGAGATAACAGTTGAGCTTCATCGACTCTATATCCGAGGCGACTGTGTAGTAGGTGAGGGCGAAGTTTGAAGTGAGGAGCACGGGCGACATGTCGTTGGGTTCACCGAACTTCCTTATGCCTGACTCCACTGAGACGGGTTTCCTTGGGTCAGTGTAGAGGTTCTGCCTCAAGAAGATCATGGGCAGGAGCGACCAGCCCGAGACGCTGTGTAGGATTAGGATGTCCGAGTACCTCGTCACTAGGACGGAGGCTAGCATCGCCTCATTCCACTCGTTGAGGACGTGGTCCTCCGTCGGCTTCGCCCAGGTGACGATGGGTGTCCCGAGGAGAGGATAACCCAGGTACTCTTCTTCCTCGTTTATCGCGTCCCACCTGAGGATGGTGAAGTCGTCCACAGTCTTGGAGATACCCTCATCCCACTGGGTGCCGGGGTCTAGGACGATATCCTCAACTCCGTACTCTAAGAGGGTTTTAGATATCGACTTGAGCGTGTCCAGATCCTGGGGGCTAGATGCTACTATGGGGCACTTGTACATGAGGGCGAGGTCCGCCATCTCCCTCCAGTTGGTCTTCGTCGCGGCGAAGATGAGAGGCCTCTTATCGCCAGCAGCGGCGAGCCCCTGCTCCATGACGGCGGGGTCGAGGGCGCAGAGGACCAACGGTTTGTTCGTCAGCTTCGCCACCTTCTTCACGGCTACTTCGAACTTCGAGGCGTCGTTGGAGGTGCACCTGACGGCGACCATGTCAAGGGTGAGCTTCATCCCTATATACTCGTAGACGAGTTCGTTGACGACCTTCACCCTCGCCTCGAGCTCTTCGTCAGGCATCTCGTCCGTGACATCGATGGCTAACGCAGGCAGGTTGAAGTAGGTGAACTCATGGCGGTAGAGAACATACTCTCCGCCGAGCTTCTTCCTGTAGTCACCCACGCCGACCTCGACGGCCTTGACCGGCGGCTTGAGGAGGGCCCAGAGCCTGTTGAATGTCTCGGTCTGCTTGGGATCAAGGAGCGGTTTGCACTCCTGGAGAGTCGCCTCCCTGTTGACTAGCTTCGCGGCGAAAGCCATGCAGTTCGTCTCCCCACACTCCTTGCAGTTAGTCCTCGGCAGGTGCTTGTATATCTCGATCGGGCTCAATTCTTTCGCGGGCATCTCAAACCACCTAGACCTTGAGGGAGACCCATTCGACGGGCTCCGCCGCCGCCTTGCCACTCATAAGGTTGTCGATCAGCCCCCTTATGGCGTTGGCCGCGGCTGGGTGCATCATCATGAAGTAGTCGACCCCTGTCAGGAGCAGGGTCTGGGCTGTTATGGTCTCCCATAGAGGGCCTCTGAGCTCCCTCGGTGTCCACTTCTCGTCCATCTTCATCCAAGCCTCGCGGGCCGCCCAGGCGTTTGTGGAGCCGGAGGACATCGGATGGTTAAGTTCCGGGTCGCCCTTAAGGCCGGCTAGGCGGCACCGCTCCATTACGGTGAAAGCGTAGTCGAGGCCGTACCCCAGTGCCGCCGTCGTCGTGTCCATGACTATCCTTTCCTTGGGTAGGAAGTCGTAGAGCTTCCTGTTCAGCTCCCTGGCCTTGTTCACGTCCATGCTTGTGAATGCGATGGCGACGTGGTCGTTCTCCAGGATCATCTTCGCCGACTTCTCTATATCCATGTCCAGAGTGATTGAATTGAAGAGTATTCGCTCACCATTAGTGTGCTCAGCTATGGCCGTGAATACTTCGAGGTCTTTCTTGGCGTCGCCGCAGCCTCCGACCGCGATGGGCACATCCACGGCCTGGAGCACTTTCTCGGCGACCTTCACAGCCGTGCTCGGCGACGTATTCTCTATGAGGGGATCTATCGTGAGGAAGTGGAGGTTGATCATCTCGGCGTTGAACTTGTTGACGCATAGCTTCGCCCACTCCGCGGGGTCGTGGACGACGTCCCTGAAGTGCTCCTTCACCGCCTTCGCAAGCGAAACCTTCGGCCAGTCGAAGACGTCGAAGGCTACCACGGGCTTGTGAGGCGGAGGCGCTTTGAAGTTGTAGTAGGCGGGCACCGTCTCCCCACCGATGACTATGGAGCTGCTCCTGCTTCCACCCTCGGCCCTCGTCGCGCCGAGCTTCACCTCGACTATCTTCCTGGAGTACTCTTGGATGGGGATGCCAACCTTAGCTTCGAGTAAGGAGGTTGGCTTCACCTTGGTCGCAGTGCTCAGCGTCTTGAGCCGCGGGACTCCGGCCATCATGCTGGGCGTCAGGCTGAGCTCAAGCTCGTCGAAGCTTATCTCGACGTCGTCGAGCTCTATCTCCTGGAACTTGGCGAGGGCCTCTAGGATGTCGAGACTGATAGGCAGCGTCTCGGTTTTCTCCTTCTTCTTTATCAGTGCCGTCACCTCTTCTCGGCCTTTATGATCATCTTCTCGGCCTTGATTTTGGCGTTCTTCAGTATGATCTTGAAGCCGAAGCCCGAAGGGATGCCCTGGATAGGCATCATCTCCCCTGGCATCTCAAGCGTAGGAACTGTGATCTCCTCACCCTTCCCAGCCTCCACGGCAGTGGCCTCGACCCAGGTCTTTACGATAGGGTGATCTTTCTGCTTCAGAAACTCCTTCAGCTCGTCGAGGTTCTTCACATCATTCTCGGTCGGGATCTTCGGTATTATCTCCTGAGGTAAGAACTCCTTGATGCGCTCACGCACCTCGGACGGCATCCAGACGACCCTGTTCCAGCCGCCGTCGGCCTGCAGGAACCTCGGGCTCCTCATGTATTCGATTGACAGACCGTGGAATCCGTCGACCTGCCTGCCCCCCGCCGTGAGGTCGGAGATGGTGACGAAGGAGAGGCCGTTCACGGTGTCGCCCTTATAGTTCCGGTGGACGACTCCGAAACCATCGACCTCGGGTATATAGAACGCTACACCCTCGAAGCACCCGCAGCTCGTATGAGGGTAGCCGAAGGCTGTGTAGAGGGTGACGCGCTCTATCTCGCCGAGGCTCTTCTCCCTGATGACCCGGTTCACCTCCTCGTACTCTCCCTTCAGGTCATCGATCTTCTTACCCTTCGGTATCTCGAAGACTGGCCCCTTGGGATCGATCTTAGCCGTCGCCCTACCGTCGAACCAGCTGATGGCGCCACAGTTGGCGTAGCGTTGGGGCGTTATGACGCATAGGTGCGTCGGCGCGAAGGACTGGCA
>CAZVMI010000014.1:0-20347 GCA_964628365.1 uncultured Candidatus Bathyarchaeia archaeon
AAGATGGGGCTGAAGAAATCCTTTAATGTTTAACCCCTGCCCCTTCTCTTGAAGCGGGCCCGTAGCCCAGCGGATAAGGCGTCGGCCTCCGGAGCCGGAGAGCGTGGGTTCGAATCCCACCGGGCCCGCCAGAGAAGTGGTTGAAGTGTCGAACCCCCTCGTACAGCTGAGAAAGGAGTGCGAAAGCGCGTTGAGGAAGGCGGTGAAGGCCGCCTTCCCAGGCGTTGAGCCTCCGGAGATCAAGTTCAGCCAGCCCCCCAGCCCCGAGATGGGGGAGATATCGTCAGCTATATCGTTCCAGATGGCAAGGCAGGTTGGGAAGAGCCCGAGGGAGATCGCCGAGAAGATCGCCGAGAACTTGAAGCCATCGAAGCTGATCGTGTCCGCCGAGGCGGTGAACGGCTACGTGAACTTCCACGCGGACCTAGGCGGCTACACGAGGCTCGTGCTGGAGGCCGCGGCGGGAGACGAGGAATACGGCTTCGTGAAGACCAAGGAGCCGGGGAGGTTGATGGTGGAGCACACCAGTGCTAACCCGATCCACCCAATCACCATAGGCACTGCGAGGAACGCCATCATCGGAGCCTGCCTCGCCGAGCTCCTCAGGAGGAGGGGGCACGACGTCACCGTCCACTTCCTGGTTAACGACATGGGGCGCCAGGTGGCGCTGGCGACCTACGGATGGAAGCTCCTGGGGATGCCCGACCCGGACACAAGGGGGGAGCTCTTCGTAGGAGCCATCTACGCCGGAGTCAACGTGAACAACGAGCTCACCCGAATCGGGAGGGAGCTGAAGGGGGCGGAGGAGAGGGGCGATGTCAGCGCCATCGTCGAGCTCCAAGAGGAGCAGGAGAAGTACCAGGCCGCCGCGGAGGAGCTCCTGAAGGCCAACCACCGGATATTCAACGCCCTGAAGGGGAAGCTCAGCAAGGAACAGGACCCTGCAGCCGAGATCGTCAAGGTCAACACCGCCTACGAGAACAACAAACCCGAGACAGTGCGGCAGGTCAGGAAACTCGTCAAGATATGCCTGGACGGCTTCGAGCAGAGCCTCGGCGAGATGGGGATCAGGTACGACGCCTTCGACTACGAGAGCGACCTAGTCTGGGAGAAGAAGGCCGACGAGGTCCTAGAGGCGCTTAAGAACACGCCCTACGTCGAAGTCGACGAGGGGGCCCTCGTGCTCGACTGCGACGCCGTGGCGAGGGACCACGACCTGAAGCGTCGGTGGGGTCTCAACCTGGAGCACGAGATACCCCGCCTCGTACTGGTCCGCCGGGACGGCACGACCCTGTACACCCTCCGGGACATAGCCTACAGCGTCTACAAGTTCGGCCTCGCCGACAAGGTGATCAACGTCATAGGATACGAGCAGACCCTCGCCCAGCTCCAGCTAAGGATCGCCCTCGCAGCCATCGGCAAGGGATGGATGGGGGACAACCAGCGCCACTACGCCTACGAGTTCGTGAAGCTCCCCGGCGTCAAGATGAGCGGACGCCTCGGGAGGTACGTCACCCTGCTGGAGGTGGTGGAGAGGTCGATTGAGCTTGCCTACGAGGAGGTCACCAAGCGCACCCCGGAGCTCCCCGAGGCGCAGCGCCGCGACATAGCCAGGATGGTCGGGTACGGGGCCGTCAAGTACGCCCTCCTAGCCGTCGACCCCTACAAGACGGTGGTCTTCGACTGGGGGAAGGCGCTGAACTTCGAGATGAACAGCGCCCCCTTCATCCAGTACAGCCACGCCCGCTGCTGCAACATCCTGAAGCGCGCAGAATCGAGGCCGACGCCCGACTTCAGCCTCCTCAAAGACTCGAAGGAGCGTGATGTCATCTCCCTCGTCGCGTCGTTCCCCGAGGTTTTCAGGGAGGCGGCTGAGGAGCTCAAGCCCGGGACGATAACCGCCTATGCTAACACCCTCGCAGACAAGTTCAACAGCTTCTACCAGGCGCTCAGGGTGCTGAACGCCGAATCGCCCGGCCTAATAGGCGCGAGGCTTGTGCTAGTGGACGCCGTGAGGGTCGTGCTCAGGAACAGCCTCTCCCTTCTCGGCATAGAGGCGCCGGAACGGATGTAGCCCCCAGAAATATTGTCTAAGTATCAGCCGGAAGCGCGTCGATGACCTTCTTGATTGTGCCTATGTGCTCACGCTCGTGCTCCACGAAACGTCTGAGGACCTTGCGGAACGTCCACTCCTCCTCCGGGTGCTTGGTGTAGGCCGACCTTTTGAACACACGTGGAACTCCCCCCTCAAATGATACATCTAGGACATGATAGACACCCTGCCTAGTCGTGTCCAGCCTGTCGAGGATTGGCTGCCTCTTCTTATCCGGCTTCATGGTCTCTATGAAAGCCTCGTACTCTCTCTGTGCCTTTAGCCCGAGCCTTGAAATATACCACTCCTCGGCGTTCGCGATGTGGCGGAGGGTCTCGTTGATGGTCCACTTCCCGGGTAGAGGCCTCGCTGTCCTGGCGTTTTCTGATAACGGCTCTACAATCGACATGAGTTCCTCGCGGTTCCAGTGCATCAGGTCAAGGAAGGGCCTGAACTCTGCCCCGCTCACGGGTGCCCTGTCGGATCCGAACAGGGCGACAGCTCCCCCCGCCTCGCCGAGCTCCGGTATCCCGTCCACCTCCTCGACGACACGGAGGCCTGAGGCTGACCATCCTCTCTTTACTCCCTTCGACCTCAGGTATTCGAGGTGGCGTGAGATCGCTCCAGGTAGGGCGATCAGGGCTTCCTCGCGGTCGTCCTCCCTTGTGAAGCATCCAGGGAGCTCGACAACGTGGGCGTACCACCACCTTTCGCCGTGTTCAAGGTTGACGGACCACCACTCATCTCCCGCCATTCTAAGACGACCACCTGGCGGAGCTATCAAATGCTTGTTTTTCTAATGAAAGTTTCTATTCGGGCAGCGTATAAAAGGTGGAGTGAAGCCTTTTATCACCTGCCACGTCAAGTTTCGCTTATATACCACGGTCTCAATTCCTTCTACGCGATATGGTCGCTACATCGAGTCTCTGGAAGCTCCGACTCACGATGGCCGGGACGGTCGCCGTAATAATCGGGGTATCCACGCTGGCCTTCGCCGGCATACTCTGGTGGATGGAGAGCTTCGATGTCGTCACCATGATCGGCCTCGTACTCGTCTTCAACCTAGCCCAGTGGCTTTTAGCGCCTTACCTAGTTAACGCGGTCTACGGCGTGAAGAAAGTCGGGTCCAACGAGTACCCCGAACTACACTCTATGGTGGAGGGTCTCAGCCTGCGCTCGGGGATAAAGGCGCCTCAGCTCATGATATCGAGCCTGCCGATCCCCAACGCCTTCGCGTACGGCTCGCCGCTGGCCGGCAGCCACGTCGCCGTGACGCGTGGTCTCCTCGACGAACTCAGGCCAGACGAGGTGGAGGCGGTGATAGGGCACGAGATAGGCCACCTCAAGCACAGGGACACGCAGGTGATGATGCTCGTCAGCTTCCTGCCGAGCCTCTTCTACATCCTCGCCAGGAGCATGCTCTTCTCAAGCTACGGTGGCAGGGACAGAAGGGACTCGGGCGGACTAGCAGTCATAGGCGGGGCCTCGATGCTCGTGTACCTCGTCCTCACCATGTTCAACCTGAGCCTGAGCCGCCTGAGGGAGTACTACGCCGACCAGCACAGCGCCTCGGTCGTCGAGAATGGCGGTAGGAAGCTCTCAGAGGCCCTGGCGAAGATATCGACGAGCACCCTGAGGACGCAGATGTACTCGGGCAGGAAGCCCTCGTCTGGCAGCTTCAAGGCCCTCTTCATCTCTGACCCTGACCACGCGGCTCAGGACGTCGCAGAGCTCCGGGAGCTCGGCTCCGGCTCGTCCGGCCTCGTCGACGAGATACTTACGAGGAGGATATCCCCCATCGAGAGCTTCACCGAGCTCTTCAGCACTCATCCCAACATAGTGAAGCGGCTGAGGGCCCTGCAGGCCTAACCCTCGCCAACCCTTTTCAGGGTGGCGATGTCGTCCTGGAGCTCCCCGAGGAGCCTTCTATTGTAGATCGCAGCAGCTGGGTGGTAGAGCGGGAAGACTATGATGTCCCCCCAAGAGAATTTGACCCTGATGGGCTTCCCGTGGGCGTCTCCGATGCTGATCGGCTGCAGCTTGAACTTCTCGAAGAAGTATTCTATTGCGCTGTTGCCCATGGGGGCCACGACCCTCGGCTCAATGATCTCTAGCTGCCTCTCTAGGTGCCCAGAGCAGGCCTCTGTCTCGGCTTTTTTCGGCCTCCTGTTTTTCGGGGGCCTGCACTTGACGACGTTCGTGATGTAAACGCTTTCGCGTGGAAGTCCGGCGCCTTCAAGCAGCCGGTCTAGGAGCTTACCTGCTGACCCCACGAAGGGTCTCCCGAGCTCATCCTCCTTCCTGCCTGGGGCCTCCCCAACTAGGACGACATCGGCGTCGAGGTTTCCTTCGCCTATCACCTTCCTCGAGGCTCCGGAGCAGAGGCCGCATCTGTCGCATTTCACGATCTCTCCTTTCAGGACCTCCATGAGCTCCCTCTTCGATGCTTTTCTAGCCCTCAAGCTGACCCCCAATTTTAGATGGCCCCCGACTCTCTAAGCTTTTTAATCTCGGAGTCACTCAATCCCAGAACTTCCTTTAGGATGAGCTCCGAGTCCGCCCCGAGGGAAGGCGCTGGGCCCCTCGGACGTGGGTCCGTTTCAGACATCTTTATCGGGTTTCCTTGGAGTCTGACGTTACCCAGGCCAGGCTGGTAGACGTTGACGACCATCTCCCTGGCCTTCGAGATATGGGGGTCCTCGGAGGCGTCCTTGATATCGTATATGGGGCAGGAGGGTATCCTGTTCTCGTTCAGCAGGGCCACGATCTCGTCACGACTCCTCTCCGACGTCCATTTCTCGAGTAGCTCCTTGAGCGCGGCGTTGTTATCAACCCTAAGCATGTTCGACGAGAACCTCTCGTCCTCGCCTAGTTCCTTCAAGCCAACAACGGCAAGGAAGCGCTCCCAGATGGCGTCGTTCGCGATGGCTATGACGACCCAGCCGTCCCGAGCCCTGAAGGTATCATACGGGTAGATGAACTCGTATCGGTTACCGATCCTGCCAGGCGTCTTCCCCTCGACAAAATATTTTTGGGGTATGTTCTCCAGGGCGGCGTAGACCGAGTCGACGAGGGCGACGTCGACGAGCTGGCCGCTCCCCGTCCTCTCGCGGACGTTGAGGGCCGTCAGTATGCCAATGCAGCAGAAGAGGGAGCTGAGGATGTCTCCTATCGCGGTGCCTGACCTCGTTGGAGGGGTGTCTGGCCAGCCCGTTATGCTCAGGAGGCCGCCCATCGCCTGCCCGATGATGTCGTAGCCTGGCCTACTCCTATAAGGACCCGTCTGACCGAAGCCCGAGATCGCCGCGTAGATCAGGCGTGGATTCTCTTTCTTTAGTACCTCGTACCCGAGGCCCAGCCTCTCCATGGTGCCCGGGCTGAAATTCTCGATGAGGACGTCGCATTTCTTCACGAGCTTCTTAAAGACCTTCACCCCCTCGGGGCTCTTCAGGTTGACCGTTATGCTCCTCTTACCCCTGTTGAGGTTGATGTAGTAGAGGCTCTCTCCCTCCATGAATGGGGGGAACTCCCTTGAGTCGTCGCCCCTGCCGGGCACCTCTAGCTTGATGACATCGGCGCCCATGTCTGCGAGGAGCATGCTGCAGAATGGCCCGGCGAGGACCCTGCTCAAGTCGAGTACCCTTATCCCGAGGAGGGCGTCAGGCTTCGAACTCATACAAACGATTAGTCTTCTAGGACGTAAAAAGGTGAGGCCCGAGAAGACAAAATATTTTTATATAACGCTACAATGCAGTGTAGCGATTCAATTGCGTAAAGGCATACTCATCATCAAGGACCCCGAGGTGGCGAAGTTGCTTGCCGACGAGACGCGTCGACGGATGCTCCACCTCCTACGGCATAGGGAGATGTCCACCACAGACCTAGCCAAGGCCTTGGAAAAAAACCACTCCAGCATCATTCATCACCTGAATCTCTTGAGGGAGGCCGGCCTTGTGGAGGAGACCCGAGAGGAGAAGGTGAGGAACATGGTCCAGTCCTACTACCGGGCGACCGCAAACAAGTTCATAATATCATACTCCCTCTCCGAGACCCTAGCCAGGGACGAGGACTACTCCACCTGGCGGGAGGACTCCCACCAACGGATGATGGAGGGCCTTGAGACCTTCGGCATAAAGGTGCCGGCAGGTCAGCGCGCCCAAGTAGTCGAGCTGATAGATACCTGCTCAGAGAGGGAACAGATAGCACTCGAAGAGGTCGTCGAGCAGCAAACCGATCCGGGGAAGCTCGACAGGCACGTCGAGAGGGCGCTAATCCAGCTCATGACGAACCTCAAGCTATCCCGCGACGATGAATATTCCTTCGCCATACGCGAGTTAAACAAGCTGATCGGCCTCTAGGAGACGCGGACGAATGCAGGAAACGCAGCTGAAGGGAAGCCGAACCGGTAAGAAGAGCGGGAAACAGACTGGCAACTTCAGCCGGATGATGGGCTACATCACCTCATATTGGCAGTTCAGGGCTGTGATGGTCCTGATCGTCCTCTCCACGTTCCTCGACGTCCTGACGCCGAGCATCATCGGCAGCGTCATAGACCTCATAGGGAACATCGTGACCGGAGAGAGCCTCACACTGTGGGGGGGTGGCGTAGCCGGCTTAATCCTGAAACCCATCGCGAACTGGGTGTCAGTGGTGTTCGGGTTTAACGCCAGCTACTCGATGCTTGGCGTCTTCATTCTTAGCCTCGTACTCGTCGCTGGCAGCGTCGCCGTACTGAACTTCGTCGTGCGGTACGGCACCGCTTGGTTCAGCCAGAAGGGCTCCTACGAGATGAGGAGCGACTTGTATAACAGCCTCCTCGAGCAGTCCTTCAGCTTCTACGATAAGCAGAGGACGGGACAACTCATGGCTCGCGCCACCGGCGACATAGACCAGATACAGCGCTTCTTCGACTTCGGGTTGAGGGCGATCGTCTCAACGATCGTCTTGGTGGTGCTGGTCATGTGGAACCTTTTCAGCATGGACATACGCCTAACTATTCTCACCCTAGCGATTCTGCCATTCATCTTCTTCACCATGTTCTTGTTCGGGCGCAAGTCCTTTCCAGTCAACCAAGTGATGAGGCAGCAGTACGGCGATATAACCAGCGTCTTCCAGGAGAATCTGATGGGTCTGAGAGTGGTCAGAGGCTTCGCCCAGGAGGAGCAGGAAGAGGAAAAGATAGAGCGTGAGCTCGACAAATATTTCGGCTCCCACTTACTCACCGCGAAGTACCGTGCCTTCTACTTGCCTCTGGCGACGTTCATCACCGCCATCGGTTTCGTGTTTATCCTTTGGTACGGCGGGAATCAGGTCATAGCCGGCACCCTTAGCTATGGAGCTCTCATAGCCTTCTACTTCTACGTCCAGCGCATCTCCCAGCCGGTAAGGATGCTCGGCCAGATCTCCAACATGTTCCTCAGGTCGAACGCAGCGACCGAACGTGTATTCGAGATCGTTGACGCTAAAGTAGCTGTCCACGACAAGCCCGACGCATTAGATATCCAGGAGCTCGAAGGTCATGTCCAGTTCGAGCACGTCAGCTTTGGCTACGACGAGAAGAACATGGTGCTGAGCGACATCAATCTTGACGTCAAGCCAGGTACCACGGTCGCCATCCTCGGCGCGACAGGCAGCGGGAAGAGCAGCATAATCAACCTCATCCCAAGATTCTACGATGTCAACAGCGGATCGATAAAGGTCGATGGACGTGACGTCCGCGATTACAAAATAAAATCACTGAGAGAGCACATCGGCATCGTCAGGCAGGACCCCTTCATCTTCAGCACCACCTTCAAGGAGAACATCGCGTACGGCGTCGAGAACGCGAAGATGCAGGACATCGAGGCGGCCGCGAGGCGCGCGAAGATCCACGACTACATCGTCTCCACGCCTAAGGGCTACAACACCGAGATAGGGGAGAGGGGCGTTACCGTCTCGGGCGGGCAGAAGCAGCGCATAGCCATCGCCCGAGCCCTGCTAAAGAACCCCAAGATCCTGATCCTTGACGATTCCACGAGCAGCGTTGACACCCAGACGGAGCACGAGATCCAGAAGGCGCTCGACGAACTTCTCGAGAACCGTACCACGTTCATCATCACCCAGAGACTGAGCTCGATCAAGAAGGCCGGATACATCGTCGTCCTCGACAACGGCACAATCGCGGAGGAGGGAACCCACGACCAGCTGATGGCCCGTGACGGAATCTACAGGAGGCTGTACGAGACGCAGGTCTCGGGCGGAGAGAAGAAGGAGGTCGACTAGGATGGGGATGCATGGGCCGGGAGGTCACGGCGGCTTCCACGGGATGGCCACTGACGATGATGAGGAGCGGATGAGGCAGGTACCGGACTCAGTCCTTGCCATCAGGATGTTCAAGTACACTCTTAAGTACAGGAGGAGGGCGGTCTTCATGTTCGTGGCGGTGCTGCTCACCACGGGCCTCAACCTTCTCCCTCCACTGCTATACGGCGTCGCCCTCGACCAATACATACCGAAGCTCGACGCGGTCGGCCTGACCCTCGTGGCGGTGGGTTACGTGGTTGTGAGCCTCGCTACATATGCCTCACAGTACGCCCAGAACTACCTCTTGGAGTGGCTCTTCGGTAGGATGGAGTACGACATGCGGTGGGACATCTTCGAGCACCTTCAGAAGCTTTCGCTCCGCTACTTTGCAGACAAGGAGGCCGGCAGCATCGTCAGCCGAGCCACGAACGACATCGACAAGATCTCTGAGCTCGTCTCATCCGGGCTCATCAACGTCGTGGCGGATCTGCTCACGTTGGCCGGCATAATTGTCATAATGTTCTCGATCAACCTGAGGCTCAGCCTGGTCAGCTTCGCCATCATACCGATCATGGTGGTCTGGATGGTGATCTGGGGTAAGCGTGTCCGCATCGTCTACAGGGAGACAAGGAAGTCCATAGCCAGCGTCTCCGCCCAGATGGAGGAGTCGGTGAGCGGCATCAAGGAGATCCAGAGCTTCAGCAAGGAGGGCGAGACCAGGAAGGAGTTCCAGCAGGTCAACGAGACGAACATGACCGCCAACGTCGAGGCGGGACGGGTGATGTCCGCCTTCTTCCCGACGGTCACCTTCTTCACCTCCGTGGGGCAGGCGCTCGTTCTATGGTTCGGCGGCAACGACGTCATACAGGGAGTCGTGACCGTTGGCACCCTCTTCATCTTCATGAGCTACATCACGAGGTTCTTCCAGCCCATCCAGGACCTCAGCAACTTCTGGAACAGCGTCCAGTCGGCCCTGGCCGCCTCGGAGCGCGTCTTCGGCATCATCGACACGCCTATCGAGATCACCGACGCCCCCGACGCCTACGAGCTCGGCCCCATCGAGGGCAGGATCGTGTACGACCACATGACCTTCGGCTACGACAGGAAGAACCCTGTCCTCAAGGACATCGACCTCGTGATAGAGCCGAACACCACGATCGCCTTCGTCGGCCCCACCGGCGTCGGCAAGACAACCATGATCAACCTCCTCTACAGGTTCTATGACCCGACCGAAGGCAGCATCGCCGTGGACGGCCACGACCTCAGGAAGGTCAAGATCGAGTCGCTGAGGAAGCAGATGGGAATAGTTCTACAGGACCCGTTCCTCTTCAGCGGAACGATAATGGATAACATCCGTTACAGCCGGCCAACCGCTACCGACGAGGAAGTCATCTCCGTGGTGAAGGCGATCGGAGCCCACGACTTCATCGTACGCCTCCCGGAGGGCTACCAGACTGAGGTCAAGGAGCGGGGGAGCAGGCTCAGCGTGGGGCAGAGGCAGCTGGTCTCCCTGGCCAGAGCCCTCTTGGCGAACCCGCGGATCCTCATCATGGACGAGGCTACGAGCAGCATCGACGCCTACACCGAGCTCATCATACAGAGGGCGATAGACAAGATACTTGAGGGGAGGACGGCTATCATCATCGCCCACAGGCTCTCCACCGTACGTAATGCAGATCAGATCATCGTACTGGACGAGGGTCGCATAGCGGAGAGGGGAACCCACGCCCAGCTACTGAGGAAGGGCGGTCTCTACAGGAGGCTCTACGAGATGCAGTTCAAGGTCGAGCCCGAGAGCCAGAGGCCCAACGGTGCCGACGAGGTCGTCAAGATCGTGGACCGCAGGTAAAGCATTTCAACCATATCCCCCCCTCTTCTTTCGACATGGATCCAAGCAAGCCCAGGCCCGCGTTCAAGGTCTGGATGGAGACGGACGACGGCTACGTCTTCGGCCCGGGCGTCTACAGCCTGCTGAAGAAGCTGGAGGAGACGGGCACGCTGAAGGAGGCAGCCTCCTCCCTAGGCATGTCCTACAGGTACGCCTGGGGCCTCATCAGGAAGGCGGAGGAGAAGCTGGGAGCACCGCTCGTCCACGCCCACAAGGGGGGCAAGCACGGCGGAGGCGGCGTCGAACTGACCGGCCTCGGCCGCCATTTCATCGTAGAGTTCACCGAACTAAGAGATCAGGTCTCCAGGCTCTCATCAACCCATTACCTTGAATCTGAGAACCGGGTCACTGCTGTCGTAAAAGACGTTAAGACGCGGGGCGATAAGTTGACCGCAACCGTTGATCTGGATTCCTCGACCCTCGAGCTGATCCTCCGGAAGCCCGTCCCGAGGGAGATGCGGGCGGGGAGCGTGGTGATCCTAAACTTTAGACTCGAATCGACGTCTTAGGGAGCCTTAGGCTGGCTCTCGTACAGGATCTCAAGGTACTGCCTGTACTTCTCCTTGGATGCGAAGCCCTGCTCGGTCATGTTGTAGAAGCAGCGCATGTCCCCGGACAGGGCGTCCTCCCGGCTTATGAGGTTCACCTCGCGTAGGCCGTTGAGGTGGTGGTAGACGTTGCGGATGTCGTCGTCAGTTATGTACATGTGGAAGTGCTCCTTGAGGGTCTGCCAGATGCTGTAGCCGTAGGACTCGTGGCCGTTCTCACTGTTGTAGCAGATTATCGCCATGATCTTCATCTTCGTCGCGCCGCATGTGCCGGCAGGTTTAGGCATCAGCTCTCCTCGAAACGCTTATAAGAGACGCCGATATATATAATTTACGAATGGGTAAAATATCCATACCCATCTTCTCTCAAACACAAACAACTTGAGGAGAGAATGTATGAAAAGCACTCTGGAACAGGAAATGAATTGCCCGAGGTGCGGCAGGGGCGAGATAATCACCGACCCCGACAACGGCGAGCGCGTATGCGCCCAGTGCGGACTGGTGATTGAAGACGATATCATTGATCGTGGTCCCGAGTGGAGGGCCTTCACCATCTCAGAGAAGAACGAGAGGAGCAGGACGGGGCTGGGCACCTCGCTGGCCCTCTACGACAAGGGACTCTCCACAGTCTTCAGGGGCGACAGAGACGCCGCGGGCAGACACCTCGACACGGAGATGAAGCTCAAGATGGACAGGCTGAGGCGCTACGATAACAGGTCGAAGTTCGACGAGACCTGGCGCAGGAACCTGAGCATCGCCATGGCCGAGCTCGACAGGATAGCCGTCGAGCTCCACGTGCCCCCGAATGTGAAGGAGCACGCCGCGCTGATCTACCGCAAGGCTCTGAAGAAGGACCTGATAAGGGGACGTTCCATAGACGCCTTCGTCGCGGCGGCGATATACGCCGCATGTCGCGCGGCTGAGGTGCCTAGGCCAATAAAGAAGATCTCGGAGGCGAGCACAAGGGATCACGCCGAGGTCGCGAGGACCTACAGGCTCCTGATCAGGGAGATGAACCTGAGGATGCCGATAGACGACCCGATGAAGTTCGTCCCGAGTATAGCGTCGAAGCTGAAGCTTAGGCAGGAGACCGAGATCAAGGCGATAAACATCCTCAGGAGGGCCAAGGTGAGGCAGGCACTCTCGGGCAAGGACCCCAGGGGCCTCGCCGCCGCAGCCCTCTACATGGCCTGCCTCGACAACAACGACAAGCGCATCCAGAAGGATGTCGCCGCCGCTGCGGGCACGACCGAGGTCACCTTGAGGAACCGTCTGAGGGGTCTCGAGGAGTCTCTAAGCATCGACGAGCCCATGAGCCGGCAGCACGAGATCGCTCCGCTGACTCCACAGTGACTCTCTTTTCGTCTGAAGCTTTATAAAATGAAAATAATCCCGACGGGGAGGTGCCGGAAGGCCCTCACCTAAGCTTTTTTAGGCTGTGCTTCTTATCCAGCCTTGATCGATGTCATGGTGGAGGAGGAGCGGCGGGAGTCGAAGCCGACGCTTAAAGAGATTTTTCGCCGTAACAGGTTACTATTTCGGGCCATCATGCTGTTCCCCGTCGTCGGGATGATCGTGGCGATAGGTGTCCTCTACATGCATCCGTCAAGGAACCTTCCCCTCCAGGTCGCCCTGATGGTGTTCCTCCTCGTCCAGTACGTGATCTCGGTGTTCCTCATATCGAGGAGAATGGACGCAATCATCTCAGCTTGAGGATCGTCTCGGGCCTCTGGATCTGTTTCTCGGACACTCGACAAGATGCCAAGCTTATTTATTGGAAGAAATCTATAGAGATGAGTCGCTTAGAAGAAGGTCACCATCGCCACTTTCCCGAAGCGATTCGACCACGAGCTCGGTAAGGGCACGATGCTGGCGTAGCAGATGCCCCTCGAGGTGAAAAACTATATATGCGGAATAGATGATGTTAAGGAGAAAAAGGTGAGGAAACAGAGATGACGACCAAAATACTCACCCACCAGATAGGGCTGAGGAGGCGCTGATATGGTGGATTTTCTGCCTTCGGCGATAATCGTTGGTGTCTCGATCCTAGCAGCGGTCTGGGCGATGATTCAGGGGTCCACGATAAGCGCTTCGGCCGAGGTTGAGGGTAAGAGCACCGTCTGGGGCGCGTCCCTGAACGCCTTCGGCGCCTTCATGTTGGTTCTGAGCGTGTTCTTCTCTATCGTAGTAATAATAGGAGGAGGTGAAGGAATGATCCCTGAGTCTGCTTGGCCATTCCTGACCGGTGCGTTGACCATGATAGGGGCAGGCTTCGCCGCCGCCCTATGTATCATGGTCGCCGCCAAGGCAGGGTCCGAGATGTTGACGCAGAGGCCTGAGCTTTCGATCTGGTCCCTGCTCTTCGTCGCTCTCGGAGAAGGTCTGGCTATCTACGGTCTGATCGTTACGATCCTGATGGTGAGCCGTTAGGCGGACCGGGCGGAGGCCAGCCCCCAAATTTTCATTCACTCAACCGTCCTAATGGTAGCCATGGGCTCAGTGTCTTTTTTTAATGAATATGTAAATATGTACGGGAAACCTTTTTAATAATTAACTAGAACGTTTATTTATACCGGGTATCCTCATCGATGGGAGCCCGGGACAGATGGTTTAGCCATGAAGTTCAAGGGCTTCGTCTACGTCACCCTCAAGGCAGGGTACTCCGATCCTGAGGGGGAGGCGACCGCCCACGCCCTGAGGGGGCTGGGCTACGAGGTTGAGGATGTCAGGTCGACCAAGGCTTACGAGGTCTCCTACGAGGCGCCGGACAGGGCCGCGGCGGAGAGGCTCGTCGACGAGATGTGCCGGAGGCTCCTCACGAACCCGACCAAGGACGACTACAGGTTCGAGATAAGGGAGATGCGATGAGCCGCATAACCCGGAGCCCACACCCCTTCGAGCATTACAACGTCGACCTCCTAAACGCCTCCGACGATGAGCTGAGGGAGATCGGCAAAACCCTGGGGCTCGGTCTCAGCATCGAGGAGCTCCGATACATCCGAGACCACTACGTCGTCAGGGAGCGGAGGGCGACGGACGTTGAGCTCCAGACCTATGACCAGACCTTCAGCGAGCACTGTAGCCACAAGACGTTCAAGGGGCTAATCAGGACGCCTGAGGGCGATGTGAACGGACTCATGAGGACCTACATCAGGAAGGTGGTCGAGGAGTTGAAGCCGTCTTGGTGCTACAGCGTCTTCGAGGACAACGCGGGCATCGTCGACCTCGAGGGCGACTACGCCGTCGCCGTCAAGGTGGAGACCCACAACCACCCCTCGGCCATAGAGCCATTCGGCGGGGCAGCTACGGGGCTCGGCGGCGTCATCAGGGACATCCTCGGAGTCTGGGCGAACCCGATAGCCTGCACCGACGTCCTCTGCTTCGGACCGCTGAACTATCCCTGGGGGAAACTGCCTGAGGGCGTCAAGCATCCGACCTACCTCTTCAACGGCGTGGTGGACGGCATCGGGAGCTATGGGAACAGCATAGGTATCCCTACGGTGAACGGCGCGACTGTCTTTGACGAGGACTATACTGGGAACGTCGTCGTCTACGCCGGCTGCCTAGGCGTCCTGAGGAAGGACCAGTACATCAGAAATTTGAAGCCCGGCGACTACGTGGTGCTGGCGGGCGGCAGGACGGGCCTCGACGGCATCCACGGCGTCACCTTCGCCTCCGCAGAGCTCACAGAGGAGTCCGAGGAGGTATCGCGGCCGGCAGTGCAGATAGCTAACCCCATCGAGGAGGAGAAGCTGAAGAGGGCGATAGAGCAGATCAGCGAACTGAGGCTCGGCTCCGCCATCACCGATATCGGAGGCGGGGGGCTGAGCTGCGGCGTCTGTGAGACCGCTGACAGATACGATCTTGGGGTTGAGGTTGATCTCGACAGCGTACCGCTGAAGGCTGCGAAGATGGCGCCGTGGGAGATCTGGGTCTCGGAGAGTCAGGAGAGGATGCTCCTCGCCGTGCCCCCTAGGAACCTCGAGAGGGTGCTCCAGATCTTCAGGGATGAGCAGACCGAGGCGAATGCCATCGGTAAATACAACGATACGGGCTTCGCCCTTCTACGCTTCAGGTGCGAGGTGGTCGCCGAGATCGACCTCAAGTCGCTGTTCAATCCGCCGAAAACGACGAGGACAGCCAAGTGGGATGAGCCGCGGCTCGAGGAGCCGAGCTTCAGCCAGCCCAAGGACATGGGGGAGGTCCTGTTGAGGCTCCTCTCCTCCTACAACGTCGCGAGCAAGGAGAAGGTCGTCCGCCGCTACGACCAGGAGGTGAAGGGGCAGACGGTGGTGAAGCCCCTCCAGGGCTGGACCGCAGGGCCTAGTGACGCGTCAGTGCTGAAGCCCCTCGAGGGGTCGATGATGGGTATCTCTATCTCATGCGGCATCAATCCGAGGTTCGGGAAGATAAGCCCGTACTGGATGGCTGCGAGCGTCATAGACGAGGCTGTGAGGAACAACGTCGCTGTTGGCGGGCGGAGGATCGCACTGCTGGACAACTTCACGTGGGGGAGCCCAGAGCACCCTGACAGGCTGGGTGGCCTGGTAGAAGCCTGCAGGGCGTGCTATGACTTCGGGAAGGCGTACGGTACGCCATTCATCAGCGGCAAGGACAGCCTCTACAACGAGTCGCCCCTCGGGCCGGTTACGCCGACGCTCCTCATCACGGCCCTGGGAATAGTCCCAGATGTATCAAAGGCCGTTACGATGGACCTGAAGGCCGCGGGCGATGCGCTCTACGTCGTCGGTGAGACGAAGCCTGAGCTCGGGGGCTCTGAGTACTACCGCCTGATGGGGTTCCTAGGCTCCTCGGTTCCTAGGCTCGAAGCCGACGAAACAGCTGTCGCGTACAGGAGGCTGACGGCGGCAATAGACGCGTGCTACATCAGGGCCTGTCACGACCTCTCAGAGGGCGGCTTAGCGGTCTCCCTCGCCGAGACGGCTTTCACGGGCAGCCTCGGCCTCGATATCGACGTAGGTAAGGTTCCTGCTTCGGGTGCCATGAGGGAGGACCTCGCCCTGTTCTCCGAGTCGAACGGCAGGCTCATCGTCGAGGTGTCGGAGGCTGACGTATCCGCCTTCGAGGCGCTGATGGGTGGATCGACCGTGGCGAGGATCGGGACGGTGATCGAGGAGCCGAGGCTGAGGATCATGAGGGGGAGGAGGAAGTTGGTCGAGAGGTCTCTTGAAGAGCTTATCGGGGCTTGGAAGACCCCCCTGGAGGCGCCGAGATGAAGAGACAGGACATCAGGGTCCTCCTGATGAGGGCGCCGGGGACGAACTGCGACCTCGAGACCGTCAGGTCGTTCCGAGACCTCGGCGTCCAGGCCGATCTCGTGCACACCCAGAAGGTGTTCAGGGAGCGGAACCTCCTAGACTACAACATCCTGGTCTTCCCGGGCGGCTTCAGCTACGGCGACTACGTACGATCCGGTGCCATCTGGGCCAAGGAGTGCGAGTACATGATAGGGAGGGAGCTCGAGGAGTTCGTGGACGAGGGGCGGCCGGTGCTGGGCATCTGCAACGGGTTCCAGCAGCTCGTCGAGCTCGGCTTCCTCCCCGGCTTCGAGGGGAAGTCGAGGTACCCGCAGGCGGCGCTGGCGAACAGCACCCACGGCTACCAGAACAGGTGGATAAGGATGAGGTACATGGGCAAAGGGAACTGCGGGATGATGGGCTACCTTGAGCCAGGGCAGGTGATAGCGTGCCCAGTCGCCCACGGCGAGGGAAGGTTCGTACTACCGAAGGAGAAAGAGCAGGAATGGCTGGAGAAGCTGTACGACAATGACCAGCTCGTCTGGAGGTACGTGAAGGCAGACGGCTCGTTCGCCGAGGGTAACTGGCCCGAGAACCCGAACGGGGCCTTCCATGACATCGCGGGTATCTGCAACCCCGAGGGGACGGTGCTCGGGCTGATGCCCCACCCGGAGAGGTCGTATGATGGCTGGCTGATGCCGGAGTGGACGAGGACCGGGTTGAAGAGGTACGGTGACGGGCGGCCGTTCTACGAGTCGATCGTTAGGTACACGGAGAGGCGGTTCTGACCCTCATTTTCATGCATTAATGTGCATATTCAGGGGCAGAAGGCGTCTTTTTCCGACGCCTTTCAGCGAAAGGGAGGTTTTCTAAACTGGTTTAGGGGGACCCCCCCTACCTTTTTTATCCGCCGGCCCTTTTCTCGCGGAACTCCACGAGCTTCTGCCTGAGCTTCTCGTCTCCTACGGCGAGTATCTCGACGGCGAGGAGGGCGGCGTTCTTCGCGGCGTCTACGCCAACAGTGGCGACGGGGACGCCTGTTGGCATCTGAATCATGCTGAGGAGGGCGTCGACCCCCCCCAGCTTCACCTCCTTGGGGACGCCTATGACGGGCTTCACGGTCAGGGCAGCTATCGCACCGGGGAGGGCGGCGGAGAGGCCTGCGATGGCTATGAAGACCTCGGCGTCCGTTGAGTCGACGTACTGGGCGAGGGCCTTCGGGTTCCTGTGTGCTGAGAGGGTCTTCAACTCGTGCCCGACGCCAAACTCCCTCAGCTGGTTAGCGGCTACATCGCCGAGCTCCCTGTCAGATTCGCTGCCTATGATGATGGATACCGTGACCATGGTCTGAGAATGGGGTCAGGGAGTTTAAGAAAATAGCTGCTCAGCGGTTCTCGTATATGCGGCCCTTCTCCTCCTCGCCTCTCTTTAGGCGAGCCTTCATCTTGGCGGAGAGCTCGTTCGCCATCGGCGTCGGGTACTCGCCCTTGATGCATCCGAGGCAGAGCTGGTCGCGGCCCATCCCCGTGCACCTCACGTACTCGTCTATGGGGAGGTAGTTGACGCTGTCCGCCCCGACCTCTCTGGCTATCTCCTCCGGCCCGAGCCTCGCCCCTATCAGCTCAGAGTAGGTCGCCATGTCTATCCCGTAGAAACATGGCCCCGTGATCCTCGGGAAGGTGATGAACAGGTGGACCTCCCTTGCGCCGGCGTCGTGGAGCCTCCTCACCGTGCCCTTCGTCGTGTCGCCGCGGACGATGCTGTCGTCGACCACGGCCAGGCTCTTCCCCTCGATTAGGGGACCGAGGATGTTTACCTTCCTGAAGATGATGTTCTGGCGGTCCCCGGCGTCTGTGATGAAGGCGCGCTGGGTGACGTACCGGTGCCTCCTCGTCGACCTCTCCCAGGGGATGCCGGACTCCTCGTGGAAGCCGTAGGCTGCGTCGTCCGCCGTCTCAGGCAACGATATTACGGCGTCGCAGCGGACCGCCTTTTCCGAGTAGACCCTGGCGAGGGCTCGGCCGAACTCCTCACGAGCCTGGTAGACGTACTTGCCGTTCATCCTCGAGTCCGGGCGCATGAAGTAGGCGAACTCGAAGGCGCAGAACGCCCTCCGGCGGCCCTCCACGAGCTGCTTCCTCGTCACCCTCCCATCCCTGACCAGCATCAGCTCGCCCGGCTGGAACTCGTGGTCGAAGTCGAGGCCGTTGATGTCGAGCCCCACGCTCTCGGAGCTGAAGGCGTGGACCCCGTCCCCTCTCCCGTAGCAGAGGGGCTTCACGCCGATCGGGTCCTTGAAGGCGAAGAGGGTCCCGTCATCTGTTACGCCCGTCACGGCGAAGCTGCCGTCGATCCCCTCCATGCATGAGCGCGCCGCCTCCTCCAACGAGCCCGTCTCCTCGAGCCCACGCACTATCAGGAGGGCGAGGGCATGGGTGTCTGAGTAGCTCCTGTCGACGCCGACGCGGTCCTGTAGGTCGCGGACGTTGACTATGTTGCCGTTGAAGCTGATGGCGACGCTCCTCCTCTCCCCCTTGACCAGAATGGGCATCGCGTCCCTCTGCCTCGCCTCGAGGTCGAGGGAGCCCGAGGTCGCGTAGCGGACGTTCGCTACCCCGACCCTGCCCGGCAGGAGCCTCACCCTCTCCTCCTGCCCGCGCTCCCCGAGGGGAGGGATAAGGCCGAGCTCCGTGTAGTGCTCTAAGCCGCCGTCGTACGTGGCGAAGCCGTGGCTCTGGTGGCCCCTGTGGTTCTGGGCGAGCATCCCCCAGTAGAGGTACGGGAAGACCTGACCTTCCCCGACGCTGGCGCCGAGGACGCCGCACCTCTCGCGGAGGCTCACCTCAGCTCCCCCATAACCTCGTCGACGGTTTTAAGATCGAATTCGCTTAAGCTCTTCTGGCCGCTCAGCACCCTGTATGAGGCCACGCACCTGAGCGAGACCTCGCGGACGACGGGCCCAGGAATCTCGGGCGGCTCACCGTCCCCCATGTAGCCGACGCCCCGTAGGTAGGCCCTCAGGAACTCCTTGTCCAGGCAGTGGGCCTCCTGCTGCTTCCCGGGCTCGTAGAACCTCTCCGCCCAGAACCTGGCGGAGTCGTGGGTGGGTGGTTCATCGATCTGTATGAGCTCATCCCCGAGGCGGCCGAACTCGAGCTTGAAGTCAGGGATGATGATGCCCCTCGTCTTGGCGTGGCGCCTGTAGGCGTTGAAGAGGCTGTGGGTCGCCTCCTCGAGCTCGTCCCACTCGTCCTTTGAGACGAGCCCCCTGGCGATGGCCTCCTTCCCGCTTATCTCAAGGTCGTGGCCCTCCTCAGCCTTCGTCGTCGGCGTCAGAATCACTTCGGGGAGCTCCTCCGCCATGACGAGGCCGCCGGGGAGCCTGACGCCGCTCACGGTCCTCGCGCCGTCCCTGTAGGCGCGCCAGGCTGAGCCGTAGAGGTAGGCCCTGCAGACCCACTCTATGTCTATCCTCTCCGCCTTCGCCACCCTCATGGAGCGGCCGTCGTATGGCTCCTTGAAGTGGTTCGGGAAGACGTTTCTGGTCTTCTTGAACCAGAACTCGGAGAGGGCGTTGAGGCTCTCCCCCTTGTGGGGGATGAGGGTCGGGAAGACGACGTCGTAGGCGGATATCCTGTCTGTGGTGACTATTATCATCTCGTCGCCGAGGTCGTAGACATCGCGTACCTTCCCCCTCCTCGGCTCCCTCTCACCGGGGAAGAGGTCTGAGGACCTCAGGACCTCGACCCTGCCGGCCCCGATGGGGTCGTCGACCGTGAAAGACTCCTTCATCTCGACACCAACTGGATGCGGCACCGCATTACACAAATTACGATATTGTCAGGATATTTCAATCTTATTTTGACATGAACGTGCAATTATACATGGATGTGTTATTTTTCGCCTCCCTCGGAAGGATGGCGAACCTACCTCGGATTTGATCTTGATCAGGGTAATCCATGGAGGAGGCTGGGGGCAGGATGACTTAAACCTTAAACAGGTGCCCGCCGATCCTATCTAGGTCCAGGGATGGTCTCAAGCAGGCTCAAGGAGAGGTTCGAAGACGCCATAGCCTCGGCGGTGAAGCCACTCGGCGGGCTAGGCGTGACCCCGAACATGGTCACAGTCGCTGGCCTCCTTGCCTCTATCCTCTCGGCCTGGTGCTACTACGATTGGCGCCGAGCCGGCTTCTTGTTGCCCGCCGCCGGGGGGCTGCTACTCCTATCGGGCCTCCTCGACGCCGTCGACGGCGTGCTGGCGAGGACGTCTGGGAAGACGA
>CAZVMI010000015.1:0-8070 GCA_964628365.1 uncultured Candidatus Bathyarchaeia archaeon
GGTTTTACTTTTAGATAATTGATGAGCGCCGACATAATCGTTGGAATCGACCCCTTATCCTTGTTGCTGACCTGTATGCTGATTACCGTAGAGTTGTACGCCTACTTCAGCGGGAATGACATTCTATTGGTGGTTGGCCTAGCGTCGATAATCCTCCTGTACGGAGTGAGGATATGGAACCGGAGGAGGCTCTCTCCTCATTACAAGTATTCACCGGGGAAGAATGCGCCTAGCGAATAGGCAGTATTGCTAGATGCTCAAGGCGCCCGGTAGGCTCTGCTGGGCCTCGATGACGTAGCCCTCGGGGTCCCTGAGCATGAAGACCTTGATCCTCAGCCTCTCGGACTCCCTGGGCTGGCTCTCTACCTCGACGCCCCTCTCCACGAGCCTCCTGTACCAGGCGTCGGCGTCTGTGACGTTGAGGCAGACGATGACGGGCTTCGCCTCGCTCGCCCTGTGGTAGCCTCTGGACTCGTCTACGAGCCCCAGGTAGGCGCCCTCCCGGATCCTGTATATCTTGGACCAGCCCTGGTCGACGGCCAACTCGAAGCCTATCACATCCTCGTAGAACCTCATCGCTCGGGGGAGGTCGCGGTAGTAGAGCCAGGTTATCACCCCCTTAACGTCGTGTTCTGACAAGGCTTGAACCCGTCTCCATCTATCCTCCAGGGGATAAAAGGGTTCGGCGCCGCCTTTTTATCCGCTGCCCCCCGCATTCTACCACATGGCCGTCGAGTCGAGCAGGGAGTTCGCCAGGATATCCAACATCTACGACCGTGGGCGCTCCGCCGAGAACGTCGAGTTCTGGGCTGAGGAGGCGGAGAGGCTCGCGGGGCTCCATGAGGGCTCGCTGGTGATGGACCTCGGCTGCGGCACGGGCATCTACGGCCTCGGCATCATGGAGCGGTCGTCTTCGGTGGTCTTCGGGTTCGACCCCGTCCCGGACATGCTGGGGAAGGCGAGGGGTAAGGCGCCTGACTTCCCCGTCCTGAGGGCGGTCGCCGAGAAGATCCCCGCACGGTCCGGTGTCCTCGACCTCATATACGCCAGCCAGGTCTGGCACCACATCGCCGGGAGGCAGGAGGCGGCGGACGAGTGCGCCAGGGTACTGAGGAAGGGCGGCTGCATGATCGTCCGCACCATAAGCCACGACCAGCTAAAGGGAAAGACGGTCTTCAAGTACTTCCCGGAGATTCTGCCGAACCAGCTCAGGGTGTACCCCTCAGACGACGAGTTCCGGACCTACTTCAGGAGAGCCGGGTTCAGCTCCACCGAGATACTGCCGTACAACATGGAGAGGTACCAGACCGCCGGGGAACTGATCGAGGTGGCGGAGAAGAAGCTCTGGAGCATGTTCCGCCCGATCACCCAGCAGGGGCTCGAGAGGGGCGTCGCGGAGCTCAGGCGCTGGGACGAGGAGCACGGCGGAGCCTCGGTCAGGAACGACGAGACCATAACCCTCGTCGTCGCTAGGAAGTAGCCCCCCTCCGACAACCGTTTTATCCGAACACCTCCATATTCTTCACGGTATAGGCTTTGGTCAGGCTCACAGTCGTCGTGAACGACGCTCCCTACGGGGGCGAGAGGGCGTGGAACGCGCTGAGGCTCGCGAGCGCCTCCATCTCTGCGGAGGTCGGGATGGAGGTGAGGGTCTTCCTGATGGGGGACGCCGTCGTCGCCGCCAAGAGGGGGCAGGTCACCCCAGAGGGTTACTACAACCTGGAGAGGATGCTCTCGGAGCTCGCGGGGAAGGGGGTCCAGATCAGGGCGTGCGGCACCTGCATGAAGTCCCGCGGCATAACCGACGCCGAGCTCGTCGAAGGCGTCCAGCGTGGCACCATGATGATCCTGGCCGGCTGGGTAAAGGAGAGCGACAGGGTCGTCGCCTTCTAGCCTCGATGGTGGCCCACGGGGACTAGGATGGCCTGTATTTGGGGGCTGAGAATTGAAGCTTGTCACCTTTGAGCTGAAGGGCGAGGAGAGGGTCGGCTGCCTCGCCGGAGGCATAATCGACCTCGGGAGGGCGTACAAGCTCTTCTGTAGGGCACGGGGCCGAGAGGAGTCGGCGGCGATACGGGCCTGCTTCGGTGACATGATCGCGTTCTTGGGGGATGAACGTGCCACCGCCGTCGCCGAGGAGGTCGTCGACTTCGTCTTCGACGACCCACGCATGCTGAGGCGCGCCAACTTGGACCCTGAGGATGTGAGGCTTAAGGCACCAGTCCCGCGCCCGCCTAAGGCTATGATCTGCGGCCCATCGTGGAGCAGCTACGTCAAAGAGGGGCGCGTCCCAGAGTTCATCTTCGTCCTCAAGCCCCCCACCGCCGTAGTCGGGCCGGGAGACGACATCATCATACCCAGGAAGGCGAGGCAGGTGGCGACGGAGGTTGAGCTAGCCGTCGTCGTGGGGAAGCCGGGCCGCTACATCGGTCATGACGAAGCCTTGGACCACATCGCGGGCTTCACCGTCTTCAACGACGTCACCGACATCGCCACCTACAGGGAGAGGACGCCCGCCTCGGCGATCAGGGCGAAGAGCTACGACACATTCGCCTCCATCGGCCCATGCGTCACCTTGAGGGACCAGATCAAGAATGTTCAGGACATCCAGCTTAGGTTGAGGATTAACGGCGTCGAGCGGATCAGAGTCAGCACGACCGAGATGATCTACCCCGTCGCCCACTTCGTCTCCTCCGTCTCAGAGGTGATGACCCTCCAGACCGGCGACGTCATCAGCACCGGATGCCCTGAGGCCATCCCCGTGGAGCCGGGCGACGTGGTTGAGGCCGAGGTGGACGGCATCGGCGTCCTGAGAAACCGGTTCGTCGCGGAAGCGGGCTGAGCCCCCTCCCCTTCCGGACGGCGTTTATTGTCACCGAAGGCTTCAATAATGAGATATTGCCGTGGCGCCGATCCTATTCCGACCTGAATGTCTGACATTATCGCGGTTAAAGGGGGCACGCTGATCGACTGCACCGGCGCGCCTCCCCTGAAGGACGGCGTAGTCGTCGTCCAGGGCTCAAGGATACTGGACGTGGGGAGCGCCAAGGACGTCAACGTCCCTGAGGGGGCTGAAGTCGTCGACGCCGGGGGGAAGACGGTTATGCCGGGGCTGATGGACCTCCACGTCCACGTCTTCCAGGCGATCGGAGAGGCGAACCCCCTCCAGAGGTTCATGATCCCCCACTCCATGAACATCATGTACGCCGTGAAGCACCTCAGGGAGATGCTTGAGGCCGGCTTCACGACGGCCCGTGACTTGGTCTACCCCTTCGCCGACTACTCCGGCAGGGACATGGTCGTGGTGAAGACCGCCATAGAGCGCGGGATGGTGAAGGGGAGCAGGCTCGTCACGGCGGGGGTCGTCGCCCCGACGGCTGGCCACCTCGACGTGATCAGGCCCATCTTCCTGAGGACGCCTGAGATGACGGCGGACGGCGTCCACGAGGTCCGGAAGCAGACCCGTCTCTGTCTCCGCGAGGCCGTTGACTGGATAAAGACGACGACCACTGGCGGCATGGCGGGCTCGATGCTCAACCAGCCCGGCTACCCGAACTACACGGTGGAGGAGCTGAAGGTGATCGTGGAGGAGGCCCACGCAGTCGGCGCCAGGGTCGCCAGCCACTCAGAGGGCATAATGGGCTGCAGGAACGCCGCGGAAGCCGGGATAGACACCCTCGAGCATGCGACTGAGCTCGACGAAGATGTCATAGAGCAGATTCTGAGGAAGGACCTGAGCATCACGCTTACCGACGGACTCCACCTCTACCAGGAGGCGGTCCTCCACCAGAAGTCCGCCTACCTGCCGAAGAAGTTGGGGGGCCGCCCATTCGAGGAGGTCGGCATAGAGTCCCACAAGAAGGCTTACGCGGCCGGCGTCAACATCGCCATGGGGACCGACTGCGGCCCCATCCTGCCGCCTGGGAAGAACGCCTACGAGCTTGAGGCGAACGTCAGGCAGCTCGGGATGAGGCCGATTGACGCGATACTGACTGCGACGAGGAACGCTGCGAAGGCGCTCGGCAGGCTCGACGAGATGGGCACCCTGGAGAAGGGGAAGATCGCGGACCTGCTGGTCGTCGAAGGAGACCCGCTTAGGGACATCAGCGTCCTACAGGATCACGGCAGGATCAAGGTGGTCATGAAGGACGGCAAGGTAGAGGTCGACAGGAGGCCGTAGCCCCATTTTTCCCTATTTCTTTAGATGATCTCATCGCCTAGAGTTTGAACTGGTCCCTGTAGACGCTGTCCCTGTAGCAGGCCTTCACGCATTTGCCGCAGACATCGCTGACGAGGCCGAGGTGGACGAGGTATCGGCGGCACTGTTCCCTGTAGTTCTGAAGCTCCTCCTTGTTCCTAAGGTAGGGGCAGACATCGAGGCAGGCGCGGCAGTCGCCGCAGCCCATCGTCGTCGAGGGCGTCCTCCTCAGGGGGAGGGTGGTCAGGACCGACGCTAGCCTGATGGCGCAGCTGAACCTCGGGTTGACGATGAGTTCGTTCTTACCCCTCCAGCCGACGCCCGATTGTTCCGCCGCCACCCTGTGGGAGACTACGAGGGGGTAGTAGTCCTCGACGCAGCTGATCTCCGCGGCGATCCCCTCCGATGTGGCCGGGATGGTGACGCCTCCGATCTCGGAGGCGATCCTTGCGGAGGTCTCGTTGAGGTCTTCGTTGAGCCTCATGTACTCTCGGGCGTAGACGTTCCACCTCTCCCTATCGTAGTTGCCCTCGGAGCCGACGGCTATGGAGTCTACGGCGTGCTCTGGGTAGGCGAAGGCGATGCTGACGATTGAACCATTCTTTAAGAGCTCGTCGAAACTGTCCCCTGAGAACTTCCTGAGCCTCACCCGCTGCACGGGTATGAGAGCCTTGTAGACGGACGAGAACGGCGCGACACCCATGGCCTCCTTGAGCCCGTGGCGGCCGGCCTCCTCCCCTAGAAGCGCGCGTACCCTCTCGAAGTTCTCCTCGACTCCCATGTGATCCATCCTGTGGTTTTCAGCTGAAAAACCCGTCGAGCGTGAAGAAAAAGTGAGGGGTATCGTTTGTTTGATGAAAAAACACCAATATACGAGTCGGAGAACCTTCTCTGTCACCCACGCATCAGGGCTGAGAGTAGTAAACCCTCAGAGTCCCCAAAGAGGCGCTTCTCAAAACCCTTAGAGCACGAGTCGGACTTATCGTAGGTGCGGGGGGTGGGACTCGAACCCACGGAGGCCTAAGCCACGAGATCTCCCACCGAGACCTTCGATCTTAAGTCTCGCCCCTTTGGCCAGTCTCGGGAACCCCCGCCCGCCAAAGAGATAGACGACACACACGTTTTTTAAACGTTGCACCCCAAACGAGGAGTGAAAAATAATATTTCCTCATCAGGGCAAAACGAGGCGTCCCTTGGAGACCTTAAATTAACCTTTTGGTCCTCTGGAGGTCCTTCCTCTGCCAGGCGTACTCCCTCAGCCTCGGCGTCGCCCCGTAGCCGCAGGCGGCGCACGTGCCGAGCCTGACGTGGTAGGCCCTGCGTCCGCAGCGTCTGCACCTGACGTGGATCCGTTTACCTGTCTTGATGGCGTGCTTCGTCGGCATAGCCTAGTTTCCTCTAGCCCTCGGGCGGAGGCGAGATCATGATGACGTTGTCACCACGCAGGACGATCGTGCCGATGGCCTCGGTCTTATTCGGGTCGCTCACGATTTCGGCGTCCTTCAGTACGAGGTTGACGTGCTGGTCGAAGCCCTCAAGGGTCCCCCGGAGCGTCTTGCCCCCCCTGACCTTGATTAGGACCGTCTTGCCGATGCTCCTCTCAAGGACCCGCTCAATCATCTCAGCCAAGTCTCGAGTCTCCTGACTATTTTCCCCTACAGGCTCTAAACGAATAACCGAGTTTCCCTATTAAAGGTTTGTATATTTAGCATTTCCCTATCGAGCCCGTCGATAGGGCGGCGACCAACCCCGAAAACTGGCCTAAAGAGCAGCCGAATAGCTTAAATCGAGCATCATTAGGCGCTGAAAATGTTTATTAGCGAGTGCTCGCCCTACTGTATAGCCTCTGCAGGGTTACGACGGCTTTTAGGTCGAATGAGAACCGGGAAGGAGGACTGATCCAGTTAGGAGAAATAGTCGCTTTAACCCCGGAGGGTAACGCCTGCAGTTAAGTCTCACTAGATGAAGGTTGATGTAATGCTTCTCGCGGAAGAGAATAACTGGGACCTAATGAAGTCCTTCTTCGCCGAGGAAGGGCTCGTCAAACAGCACCTCGACAGCTACAACGACTTCGTCGAGAACACGCTACAGCATATAATAGACGAGATCGGCGGAATAACGATAGAGGTGCCGAACCATAGCTACGACATAAAGTTCGGCACAATAGAGGTAGGGGAGCCGAGGGTCACCGAGGTCGACGGCACCACCCGTGAGGTCTACCCCCGGGAGGCCCGCATAAGGAACCTCACCTACGCCGCCCCCCTCTACCTCGAGATCATGCTCGAAGACGAGGGACGGGAGACCTACGAGAAGGTCAACATAGGCGACCTCCCCATCATGGTCAAGTCGAACCTCTGCCTCCTCTCCAAGCACAACCCGAGCGACCTCATCGGCATAGGCGAGGACCCAGAGGAGGTCGGAGGATACTTCATAGTCAACGGCTCCGAGCGAGTCATAGTCAGCCTGGAGGACTTGGCGCCAAACCGCGTCCTCATCGAGATCGACGACCGCGGAAGCAACCCTGTCTTCAGGGGCAAGGTCTTCTCGACAACAGTCGGTTTCAGGGCACGCATAGAGATGAACCTGAAGGCGAAGGGCGAGATGAGCGTCAGCATCCCAGGTGTCCCGGTGCCCGTCCCCTACGTCGTCCTCATGAGGGCCCTCGGCGTAGAGACCGACAAGCAGGTCGCCGACATGGTCAGCCTAGACCCTAAGATCCTCGCCGAGCTGGAACCGAGCTTCAGGGAAGCCGCGACGGTCCACTCAAGGGAGGACGCGATCCTGTATGTCGGCAACAGGGTTGCCTTCGGACAGGTGAAGGAGTTCAGGGTGAAGCGCGCCGAGACGATCCTCGACCGCAACCTACTCCCCCACATCGGACGCTCGCCGGAGGACAGGATGGACAAGGCCATCTTCCTCGGCGAGATGGCGAGCCGGATCATTGAACTTAAACTCGGGCACAGGAAGGAGGATGACAAGGACCACCTCAAGAACAAGAGGATCAAGTTGGCGGGACCGCTGCTCGCCGAGCTGTTCCGCTCAGCCTTCTGGAGCCTATACCGCGACATGCGCTACCAGTTCAGGCGCATGAGCAGCCGCCGGAAGGGCGTCCTCATAGGCGCCGCCGTCAGGCCGGGCATCATCACGAGCAGGATCCAGCACGCCCTCGCCACCGGAAACTGGCGCAGGGGGCGCGTCGGCATGACCCAGCTCCTCGACCGCACAAACACCCTATCGACTCTCAGCCACCTACGCAGACTCCAGTCCCCGCTGAGCAGGAGCCAGCCAAACTTCGAGGCACGTGACCTCCATAGCACCCACTGGGGGAGGCTCTGCCCAAACGAGACCCCGGAGGGCGCCAACTGTGGGCTTGTGAAGAACCTCGCCCTCACAGCGAGTGTCTCCGTCGGCACAGACGCGGAGAAGGTGAAGCGCACCCTCGAGTACATGGGCGTCGTGAAGGCCAAGGACGCAGACGAGCAGCTCCGCCACGAGGGGACAAAGATATTCATCGAAGGATACCTGCTGGGCTACACCCTCGCGCCAAAGGAGCTTGTCCAGCAGATACGGGATATGAGGCGGAAGGGAGACATAAGCGGGGAGGTCAACTCCTGCTACTACTCTACCTACAACGAGATATACGTCAACTGCGACGAGGGACGCATAAGGCGCCCCCTCATAGTCGTGCAGGAGGGGAAGAGCCTCCTCAAACAGCGCCACACCCGCAACCTCCGTGAAGGACGCTGGCAGTGGAACGACCTAGTCCGCGAGGGCATCATAGAGTACCTAGACGCGGAGGAGGAGGAGAACACCTACATCTGCATCGACCCCTCGAAGCTGACGGATGAGCATACCCACATGGAGATCTGCCC
>CAZVMI010000015.1:8170-10487 GCA_964628365.1 uncultured Candidatus Bathyarchaeia archaeon
TCGTCGCCGTCCTCAGCAGCAACGGATACAACATGGAGGACGCCATCATCTTCAACAAGTCCAGCGTCGAGCGCGGCCTCGGCCACAGCAGCTTCTTCCGCATCTACAAGGCGGAGTGCAAACAGTACCTCGGCGGGGCCAAGGACAGGCTCACCATCCCGGAGGCAGGCATCAGGGGCTACCACGGCGCTGAGGCGTACAGGCTCGTAGAGTCGGACGGCCTCGTCGCCATGGAGTCCGAGGTGAAGGGCGGAGACGTCCTCATCGGCCGCACGAGCCCGCCCCGATTCATGGAGGAGTACGGCGGCCTCGAGGTCCGTGGACCCCAGGTCCGCGACACAAGCATAGGCGTCCGCCCCACGGAGGAGGGCACGGTGGACAGCATCTTCATAACTAAGGACATCGAGGGCAGCCAGCTCATCAAGGTCAAGGTCCGCAGCAACAGGGTCCCTGAGCTGGGCGACAAGTTCGTTAGCCGCCACGGCCAGAAAGGCGTCATCGGTCTCCTCGTCCCACAGGAGGACATGCCCTTCAGCGTCCACGGCACGGTGCCGGATATCATGATCAACCCCCACGCCTTCCCGAGCAGGATGACAGTGGGCCAGTTCATGGAGAGCCTCGCGGGCAAGACCGCGAGCATCCGCGGCGAGGTCGTCGACGGCACACCCTTCGATAACGAGAACGCGGAGAGCCTCGCCGAGGCACTTAGGCGGGTGGGCTTCCACCCGGGTGGCCGCGAGATGATGTACGACGGTCAGACAGGCCGCCTATTTGAGACAGATGTCTTCATCGGAGTCGTCTACTACCAGAAGCTCCACCACATGGTCGTGGACAAGATCCACGCACGCGCCAGAGGCCAGGTCCAGATGCTCACCAGGCAGCCGACGGAGGGCCGCGCCAGGGGCGGAGGCCTCAGGTTCGGCGAGATGGAGCGCGACTGCCTCGTCGGCCACGGCGCGGCGATGCTGCTGAAGGACAGGCTCCTCGAGGAGTCAGATGCCTACAGCATCTACGTCTGCGAGAAATGTGGCAAACAGGCTTACTATGATATAAGGCAGAGGAAGTACGTCTGCCCCATCTGTGAGGGGAAGGGCGAGATAGAGGCCGTCACAATCAGTTACGCCTTCAAGCTGCTCCTGCAGGAGATGCAGAGCCTATGTCTCTCCCCGAGCCTCCAGCTCACCAAGGAGGTCATGTAGGATGAGCAAGATCATCGACTCCATAAAGTTCGGCGTCCTGCCGCCGGACGAGATCAGGAAGCTCTCAGCCGTCGAGATCCAGACCTCGGATACCTACGACGAGGACGGTGCACCGATAGCTGGGGGCCTGATGGACCACCGCCTGGGCACCCTGGAGCCCCGCCAAAGGTGTCAGACCTGCGGGAACATCGCCATCAACTGTCCGGGCCACTTTGGCCACATAGAGCTCGCCGTCCCCGTCATCCACGTGGAGTTCGCGAAGCAGATCTACAGGCTCCTGACCGCTACCTGCCGGGGCTGCGGAAGGCTGCTCGTGCCAGACGCCGAGATAGAGAACTTCAAGAAGCGACGCCAGGAGGACCTCAAGCTCTTCGGCAAGGTCACAGACGACACAATCAACGAGATCCTGAAGCAGGCGAAGAAGTTCAAGCGTGGGAAGGAGTGCCCACACTGCCAGATGCTCCAGACAAACGTCAAGTTCGCAAAGCCGACGACCTTCTACGAGTCGGAGTCAGGCGAAGAAGAGGGAGAGGGTGGGGAGGCCGGCGAGGCGGAGCCCGTCGAGGGAGACGAGGCGACACGCAGGCTCACCCCAAACATGATCAGGGAGTGGTTCGAGAGGACGCCCAACGAGGACCTCGAGCTCCTCGACTTCGAGCCAGGCGTAGCCAGGCCGGAGTGGATGATCCTCCAGGTCCTGCCCGTGCCGCCGGTCGACGTCAGGCCGAGCATCATACTCGAGTCCGGCATCAGGGCCGAGGACGACCTCACCCACAAGCTCGTCGACATCATCAGGATCAACCAGCGCCTCCGCGAGAACATAGACGCCGGCGCCCCGACTCTCATCATCGAAGACCTATCAGAGCTCCTACAGTACCACGTCACAACCTACTTCAACAACGAGGTCAGCGGCATACCGCCCGCCCGTCACAGGAGCGGCAGGACGCTGAAGAGCCTAGCCCAGCGCCTCAAGGGCAAGGAGGGCCGCTTTAGGGGCAACCTCTCGGGCAAGCGCGTGGACTACTCCGCCCGCACCGTCATCAGCCCCGACCCCAACCTTGACATCAACGAGGTCGGCGTTCCCGTGCACATAGCGGTGAGGCTCACCGTCCCTGACA
>CAZVMI010000015.1:10587-12958 GCA_964628365.1 uncultured Candidatus Bathyarchaeia archaeon
ATCAACGAGGTCGGCGTTCCCGTGCACATAGCGGTGAGGCTCACCGTCCCTGACAACGTGACGCCGAGGAACATCGACGAGGTGAAGCAGCTCGTCCTCAACGGACCGTACAAGCACCCCGGCGCCCTATACATCGTGAGGCCCGACCAGAAGCGCATCAGGCTCGAGTTCGTCGCGGATAGGAGCACGATAGCCGACACTCTTGAGCCCGGCTTCACAGTCGAGCGCCACCTCAAGGACGGCGACATAGCACTGTTCAACAGGCAGCCGAGCCTTCACAGGATGAGCATTATGGCCCACAGGGTGAGGGTGCTCCCCTACAGGACATTCAGGATGCACCTCGCCGTCTGCCCTCCCTATAACGCGGACTTCGACGGCGACGAGATGAACCTCCACATCCCCCAGAGCAAAGAGGCCCAGACAGAGGCGAGGCTCCTGATGCAGGTGCAGGACCAGATCCTGTCGCCTAGGTATGGTGCACCCATCATCGGTGCTACCAAGGATTTCATCACAGGCGCCTACCTGCTGACGATGCAGGATACGACGCTAAACGCCAACGACGTCGGTAAGCTCCTCTCATATAGCAACTACAAGGGAGACATACCCAGGCCATTCACCCTCAAACCTGAGCCAAAGTGGACGGGCAAGCAGATCTTCAGCCTCTTCCTGCCGAAGGATTTCTACTTCGTCACCAGGGCTAATGTCTGTCACCACTGTCCAACATGTGACCACGAGGCATGCCAGTACGACGCGTACGTCATGATCCAGGCGGGAGAGCTAAAGACAGGCGTCATAGACAAGAACAGCATAGGCGCCGAGAGGGCGGATACCATTTTCCACCGCATCATCAAAGACTATGGTACCGACGTGGGCCATGACTTCCTCAACGGCATCACCAGGCTCATCAACGGCTACCTCAGCGTCCGCGGCTTCAGCTACTCAATAGACGAGCTCAACATCGCCGAGAAGGAGCATAACACCATCAACAACGTCATGAAGAAGATGGAGAAGAACGTCGAGAACCTCATAGAGGACTACAATACCAACCGGCTTGAGCGGCTTCCAGGCCAAAGCCTCCAGGAGACGTTCGAGATCAAGGTGATGAACGAGCTCGCACAGGCACGTGATAAGGCGGGTGAGACCGTCGAGCAGGGCCTCGGCATGGGGAACGCCGGAATCATCATGACTCGGAGCGGCGCCAGGGGCTCGAGCCTCAACATCGGGCAGATGATGGGCAGCGTGGGCCAGCAGTCCATCCGTGGCAAGCGCATCATGAGGGGCTATGAGAACCGCACCCTCGCCCACTTCAAGGAGGACGACGCAACGCCCCAGGCGAGGGGCTTCGTCTACAACTGTTACCGCGATGGCCTCACGCCGATCGAGTTCTTCTTCCACAGCATGGGTGGACGCGAGGGGCTCGTAGACACGGCCGTCCGCACCCAGCAGAGCGGCTATATGCAGCGCAGGCTCATCAACGCCCTTGAGCACCTCAGGGTCGAGTACGATGGCACGGTCCGTAACAGCATAGGCGACATCATCCAGTTCCAGTACGGCGAGGACGGCATAGACCCCTCGAAGAGCGACCACGGTAAGGCCGTCAACATTGAGCAGCAAATAGACCGTGTTAAGATCAGCGAGGCCAAGGGCGAAGCCGGCTCGGAGAAGTACATCGCCGAGAAGATCGCCGACCTCGAGAACAAGCTGCCCTTGAGCCTCGTCAACGAGCTCAGGACAAGGCTGGCTGGGGCGAGGCTGACGAAGGCAGGCCTCGACGAGCTCATCAGCTCGGTGCTCAGGAACTTCGACTACAGCCTCGTCGAGCCAGGCGAGGCCGTCGGAATCCTCGCCGCGCAGTCCATAGGCGAGCCAGGCACTCAGATGACGCTGAGGACCTTCCACTACGCAGGCGTGGCCGAGCAGAACGTAACCCTCGGCCTTCCGCGCCTCATAGAGATTGTGGACGCGAGGAGGACCCCGTCGACACCTGTCATGACGATCCACCTCGACCCCAAGCACAGGAAGAGCGAGAAGTTCGCCCGCGAGGTCGCCCAGAAGCTGACGTACACCATAATCGACGACATCGTCGGCTCCGTCAACGTCGACCTCAGGGCGAACGCCGTCAGGATCACCTTGGACCCAGACAGGATGAAGGCGCTCGGCGTGACGGACGACGAGGTCGAGAAGGCCTTCCCGACGAAGTTCGAGAGGGAGGGGGAGAACGCCTTCCTCATCAGCCTCGAGGAGGAGAAGACGGGGAACCCAGAGCCCCTCATCCAGACGGTGACCCAGGCCAAGATCAAGGGCATACCCGAGATCAAGAGGGTGATCACCCAGCTCGACAACGGCGAGTGGATCATACGCACGGACGGCT
>CAZVMI010000015.1:13058-20265 GCA_964628365.1 uncultured Candidatus Bathyarchaeia archaeon
AAGAGGGTGATCACCCAGCTCGACAACGGCGAGTGGATCATACGCACGGACGGCTCCAACCTCGAGGGCGTCATCAACGTAGAGGGCGTCGACCCACTGAGGACGACGACGAACAACATCCACGAGATAGCCGAGATCCTCGGTATCGAGGCCGCGAGGAACGCCCTCATCAGGGAGGCCCACGCAGTGCTAGAGGAACAGGGCCTGGACGTAGATGTCCGGCATGTCATGCTCGTCTCAGACATCATGACTAAGATGGGTGAGGTCCAGCAGATAGGCCGCCACGGCATCAGCGGAGAGAAGAGTAGCGTCCTAGCGCGTGCAGCCTTCGAGCTGACCATCCAGCACCTCGTCTCAGCCGCTATCCGAGGCGAGATCGATCCCCTTAAAGGGGTGATCGAGAACATCATTGTCGGACAGTCGATGCCGCTGGGCACAGGAGGCGTCGAGCTGTTCATGACAATGGGAGGAAAGCGCGATGAGTAGCATCGACCACGAGCTGAGACTCGCACTCTCCACAGGCAAGGTCCAGCTGGGATCGAAGTCCGCCATAAGGGAGATGCGGAGAGGTAGGGCCAAGCTGGCCATAGTATCGAAGAACTGCCCCCCCGAGGCGCGGGAGAGGCTCGAGACCTTCGGCAGGCTCAGCGGGATACCAGTAGTGGAGCATCCGAAGGATAGCTTCGACCTAGGTGTCCTCTGCGGTAAGCCGTTTCCGGTGTCCGCGGTCGCCATCAACGAACCTGGTGACTCGAAGATCCTAGATATGGTGAAGCAGTGAGATGCTCAGCAACGTCAAGATAACCGAGAACGAGATGAAGTATATTCAGCTCCTCCAGAACATGACCGGAGCAACGATCGTGGACTGCATCCTAGATGATGAGACAATCATCTTCACCGTCAAGAAGGGGGAGGTCGGCCTCGCCGTCGGCCGTGGCGGAGAGAAGATCAAGCGGTTCCGCACGATGACGAACAAGCAGGTCGAGATCTTCGAGTACCTCGAGGACCCTGACAAGTTCCTGAGGAACGCCCTGAAGCCTGCGAAGGTGAAGGACATACGCCTCGTCGACAGGATGGACGGCCACAAGATAGCGATGGTGAACGTCGACCCCAAGGACAAGGGCATCGCCATCGGTAAGAACGGCGAGAATATAAAGAAGATCAGGTTCCTAGCCCAGCGCTACTTCCAACTAGACACCGTCGTCATCAACTAGGCTCTCGTCTCGGTGTCACCCCGCCTTTTTCAGCGTGGGGTAACTATTTTCTACTCTAAGGCTAAGGATTACGTAGCTCTTGGAGGTTGTTACGGTTGGCTGGATCAGATGTCTGGCCCGATGGTAAGAGGTGCTGCGTCTGCCTGACCTTCGACCTCGACGCAGAGTGGGTCTTCATGGGGAACCGTCCGGAGGTTGCGGAGATGCCGAGGATGAGGAGCCTGGGCGAGTACGTCTGGAACGCGAACGTTATCCCTCGCCTTCTAGACATCCTCGACAGGCACAGGGTCAAGGCGACCTTCTTCGTCGTCGGGATGAACGCGGTGAATCACCCAGACGTGATCAGGCTCATAAGGGAGAGGGGGCACGAGCTCGCCTGCCACGGCCTCAGGCACGAGGACATAGCGAAGCTGCCTAAAGAGGAGGAGACACGTAGACTCCTCATGACCAGAGAGGCGATAGAGAAAGCTTCAGGCTTCAAGCCGATGGGGAACCGCGTCGCCGGCGGCGAGATAGGGCCGAGCACACACGACATCCTCGCCGAGAACGGCTTCATCTACGATTCCAGCATGAGGGGGAGCGACCTGCCTTATAGGCTGGGGAACGGCCTTGTCATCGTCCCGAGCTACTTCGACATGGACGACTTCCACCTCTTCGCCGACTACCCGGGCACAAGTTATAATACCCGGATCCAGAGCCCTGAGACGGGCTACCAGATCTGGACCAACGCCTTCGACGGCTACTATCGCTACGGATTATGCTATACGACGATGTTTCACCCGCAGATCATCGGGAAGCCGGGCAACCTGATGCTTCTGGACAGGCTTCTCAACTACATCGAGAGATTCCCCGGCGTCTGGTTCGCCACGGGGGAGCAAGTGGCCAGATACTGGCTCGAGAAGGGTTAGCCTAGCCGGGGTCAACACCGCTTCCACCCTTTATCCCTTCTACGTAAAGTCTAATACCGCCCGTAACCCAACCTTGACGGGAGTGCGACCAGGGGATGTCCGAGAAGGAGGCCGCCAAGTACCCTTTCCTGAGGCAGGCCATAACCCTGGTAGAGACGCTGAACCTTCAGATCGATGACCTCGCCGACCCTAGCTACGGTAAAGCCCTCGACAGGGGCGCCGGGAGGGTGACCGAGGCCATCGTAGACGGCGAAGTGAGCGCCAAGCTCGACGATCAGATGGTCGAACTCATCTCCTACCCCATAGCTGTCATGTACGTAACCATCCTGGGCGAGCACTTTCTTGACCGGAGGTACGCCCTCGGCGAGGCAGTCAGGGCTTACAGGCTGCTGAGGGGCGAGAGCGAAGGGCGGATCAACGAGATCGCGACCCTCGAGTTCGGCTGGGACCTTGTACAGGTTCAGGAGGAGCACGACGACCAGGAGTACAGGTTCAAGCTCAGGTTCAGCGACTACCTCCGAGCCTCCTCGGGGTTCCACGAGGACAAGTGGAAGCTCGTCAACAGGATCATGAAGAATGGCCACGTGCTGCTGACCAGGAACGAGGCGGCTAGGCTTCTACAGGGCGAGGTTGAGGCCAGAATACAGGCGCGGGTCTCCAAGCACGCCAGGATAAGCCTCCCTGAGCCGCTGAAGGAGCGCCTCGACAGGGTGGCTAAGGTCTTCGAGGAGAACCGCTCCAGGCTGGGCGGCGAGAACCTGCCGTCCGAGGTCATCAACGAGGCTTTCCCGCCCTGCATTCGGTTCTGCCTCGAGGGACTCCTCTCTGGGAGGAGGGCGAGCCACATGGAGAGGTTTGCACTCACCTCATTCCTAGTCCACGTCGGTATGCCCCTCGAAAATATGGTGGAACTCTATGTCAGCGTCACAGACTTCGACGAGGCGATGACCCGGTACCAGATAGAGCACATAGCGGGTATCAAGGGGCACAGGACTCGGTACACACCGCCGACTTGTGACACACTCCGCACCCACGGCATCTGCAAGGGGAAGAACGAAATCTGCGAGCGCGTCAAGCACCCCCTCGCCTACTACAGGATAAAGGCCCGCAGGCTAGCACAGGCGAAGAGTTCCGGGAAGGTCGAAGACCTAAATAAGCCGAAGTAACCTAAAGATGGTCTCAACTTGAGCGACAAGTCCGAGGAGAAGCGCCGCGTCAGGCAGGTCGGCCTACACTACTGCAGGCACTATCGGAACTTGGTCAGGTTCAACCCCAATTTCTGTGGATCCTGCCCGTACAACGGCATGAAGCAGGCCGAGGATCAAGCCGGCTAGACCTCCTCCGTAACTTGTTTTTAAGGGTGGGCAGAATAATCTAACAGGATACCGCATGGAGCCTGAGTGGGGGAGCCCGAGGTACGTCTCCGATCAGTTCAGGAGATGGTACTCCACCTACTCCGGCACCATACCGGCGCCGACCGAGATAAAGTACAGGGAGTTCGCTTTCCTCGCCTTCGGTGGCAAGACCATGTTCCGCCACATCGGCTTCAGGGACGAGGCCGCCTTCAGGAGACACCTCGCCGAGAACGCACCAGCCCACTGCTACCACTCATCCTCCTACTACAAGGACCCCGAGGCGGAGATGAGCGGAAAGGGCTGGCTCGGCGCCGACCTCGTCTTCGACATAGACGCCGACCACTTCAACCTCCCCTGCCAACAGGAGCACGACAGGTGGAGATGCAGGACATGCGGCGCAGAGGGCGTGGGCAAGCCGCCTGACCTTTGTACATGCGGTAAGGCAGCCTTCGAGACCGAGACCTGGCTCTGCGAGAAGTGCCTGAGGGCTGCGAAGCACGAGACCCAGAAGCTCCTTGACATCCTGATTCAGGACTTCGGCGTAGACCCCTCGAAGGATATCGTTGTCAACTTCTCGGGGAACAGGGGGTATCACGTCCACGTGCGAAGCCAAACCGTGAGGACGCTTGACCAGTCGGCGCGGAGGGAGATAGTGGACTACATCAAAGGGACTGGGCTCGACCCTGAGTACATGGGCTTCAACCTCCAGCTACGGGGCGGTGTGTCGAGCCTCGCCGAGGAGGGCTGGAGAGGCAGAGCCTGCAGGTCCCTCTACGACTACGTAGCGTCCGTTACGCCGGAAGAGGTGAAGGGCCTCAAGATCGGGAGGAACGCCACAAGGAACATCCTGGAGAGGAGGGAGGAGGTGCTCGAATCCCTCCGTGAGAGACACCCCAGCAGCGTGCTCCGCCTCATAGACGCCGCCTCCTTGGAGAAGATCATGGCCGTCTCGGTCAAGGAGCAGGCCGCCGATATAGACACCGTCGTCTCCACCGATATCCACCGACTGATAAGGCTCCCGAACACGCTGCACGGAAAGACGGGCTGGCAGGTCCAGACAGTGCCGGTTGACCGCCTCGCTGACTATGACCCGCTGACCAGCGCCATCGCCTTCAAGGAAGGGACGGAGAGGGTGTATGTCAGGTCCGCGCCCAAGGTCAGGATAGGGGACACGGAGTATGGACCGTACAGCGACGAGGCCGTGGAGGTACCGACGGCGGTCGCCATGTTCCTGCTCTGTAAGAAGGGGGCGAGGGTTGAACCATGACAGACGACTACAGGATGCTCCTCGACGCATGGGAGAAGGAGAGGCACAGACCGGACATCCAGCCCCTCCCTGAGGGCTTCTTCGCCGCCATGGGCGAGTACGCCTCTAAGCTTAGGGGTCAGCCCGAGGCGGTCGACCCCTCCTCTCTGAGGGGGAGGCTGATGGAGAAGGAGCGTCAGTATACAGATATGATGCTCCAGGAAATTGCACAGCTAAGGCTAAGGAAGGTAGTCCTCGCAGAGCTCAACAACATGCCCATCGAGTCTCTGAACCTCACCACGGAGGAGAAGCGGCTGCAGGTCGACCTCAGGCGCCTCATCTCGGCCCACAGCCAGGCGCTGAAGCAGGTCCTACAGGGCAAGGCGCCTAGGCTGCAGGAGCCTGCGCAGCCCGCAGCGAAGGAGGAGAAGCCCGCCATGGCCTACAAGGTCGTCCGCTTCCTCCAGCCCCTCCCGGCCATAATGGGCGTGGACATGAAGACCTACGGCCCGTTCAAGGCCGAGGACGTCGCTTCGCTGCCTTCGCAGAATTCTGAAAACCTAATAAGGAGGGGTATAGCTAAGGAGGTGGAGACAGAGCCATGAAAATGCCCAAAACGCTGAAGACGTTCTGCCCCAAGTGCAAGACTCACACGGAGTTCGCCGTCACCCTCCACAAGGCGGGGAAGCGGCAGGGCGCCAAGAAGGGGGAGAGGCACCAGGCCGAGCGGAAGAAGGGCTACGGTGGGCAGAAGTTCCCGATGCAGCACAACCAGGCTAAGGTGACGAAGAAGATGACGCTGCAGCTCCAGTGCAAGGAGTGCAAGTACACCCTGATGCGGAAGGGCTTGAGGCTCAAGAAGCTGGAGATAGAGTAAATGTCGGAATGGGAGAACCTGATACCGAGGCCCACCTCGAAGTTCCTCAGGATCCGCTGCCTGAGCTGCGAGAGCGAGCAGATAGTCTTCAGCAACACCAGCCACGAGGTCAAATGCCGGACGTGCGGCGAGGTTCTGGCGGAGCCGACGGGCGGAAAGGCTAAGATTAAAGGCTCTATAATAGCTGTCCTAGGGTGAGCCCCATGAGTTTTGGGCGGACTGAGTGGCCTGAGACAGGCGAATTCGTCGTAGCCACCGTCAGCAGGCTCGAGTCTTATGGCGCCTACGTGGCGCTCGACGAGTACGACGGGAAGGAGGCGCTGCTCCACATAAGCGAGATTTCTTCGCGCTGGGTCAGGAACATCCGGAACCACGTCAGGGAGGGGCAGAAGGTCGTCCTCCAGGTCCTCAGGGTAGACGCGAGCAAGGGGCAGGTCGACCTCTCGCTCCGCAGGGTGAACAAGGACGACAAGAGGAAGAAGCTTGAGCAGTGGAAGAAGAGCAGGAAGGCCGAGAGCCTACTAAAGTCCGCTGCCGCCGCCCTGAAGACCTCCCCCGAGAAGCTTTACTCCGCTATGGGGCTGAGCGTCGTCGAGAAATACGGTACTCTCTACGATGGACTGGAGGCCGCCGCCAAGAAGGGGGTGAAGGCCCTGACTGAGGCCGGCGTGGACGCGAAGACCGCTGAGGCCCTGACCCAGACCGCCAAGGACAAGATCGTCGTCAAGGGCGTGACCGTCCAGGGCGTATTCGAGGTCACGGCCATGGGGAACAGGGGCGTCGAGGAGATCAGGGAGGCGTTCCAGGCGACGAAGCACCTCGGCGACGAGAACGACGTCGACGTCAACATCTACACCCTGGGCGCCCCAAAGTACCGGATCGAGGTCACGGCCGACGACTACAAGAAGGCGGAGGTCGCCCTCGACAAGATCGTGAAGTTCGCCGAGGGCGAGTGGGCGAATCACGAGGGCACGATAGCCTTCAAGAGGGAGTGACTCCGGGGGATAGCCTTTGGTCTGGCTTCTGAGAAGATGCGTCAAGTGCGGTGGATACACACTCCACGTGGATGCTTGCCCGAGGTGCGGAGGCGAGGTGAGGTCGCCGCACCCCGCGAGGTTCTCGATGGACGACAGGTACCGGAAGTACCGCCTGATCATGAGGCGCATGGAGAAGGCTAAGGACAGCGCCTAGAGCAGGCGAGGGGGCGGAAGCTCCATTCCGGTGAAAAGCTTTTTCTATCGTTCACCATCCTAGCATTGTAAGGAGATCACGTTGGCCAAGACCTATGTTCGATTGTATGGTCCGCCCCTGATGAAGGCGCTCAAGGCACTCGAGGGAGTGGCGGTGGAGATGTCGAAGACGAGGGAGGTCAAGTTCAGCCACAAGTGCATCCCTTACCCGACGAGAACTCAGACGGATAATCGCGACTGGGACAACTACCTGAAGAACCTCAAGAACACCTACGTCGAATGCTACGAGCCCCAGAAGATCATAAGCGACGCGAAGCAGCTCATGGGAGAGGAGGACTTCATGTTCGAGTGGACCGAGAAGCCGAGCATGAAGCAGGTCGAGGACCTCATAGGCAGGATCGATAAGGCCCTCGCGGG
>CAZVMI010000016.1:0-20262 GCA_964628365.1 uncultured Candidatus Bathyarchaeia archaeon
TCACCGGGAGCTACCCGAAGAAGATAGGAGCCGTCATCCCGAGGAGCTACTGTGGCAACGACACCGCCCACCTCGCCAACGCTGGCATCGAGTGCTGCCTCTACGGTCCACGTGGCTACCCGGACGAGGTGGAGAAGCACGTCCGCATCGATGAGATGGTGACCTGCGCCAAGACGATGTGCCTCACCTGCTACGAGGTCGTAACCACGCCGAGGAAAAAATAGCCCCTCTACTGCGCCCTATTCGACGTTTTTGCTGCGTAATTGACGTTTTTTGCACAGATCGGAATCAGGAAGATACTCTTTCCCTGAGCCTTTCGAGAGGAGGAGCGGTTTTAAGGGAGATCCGGGGTACCCCCCTACCCTATTTTTCTTCGGATATGGTTGGAAGCTGGCTACTCAGGGCTCTTCGGTCTTCTGAGTCATCTCCAGGGTGAGGGCTCCGCCCTTCTCGAGCCTCAGCGTCAGTATATGGAAGAGGGTCTGGAAGATCCTGATCTTGCCGTATCGCTTCTCCCTGACGAGGCCCAGCTTCTCCAGCTTCACCAGGTGGCGCTCGACGCTGGTGTAGTTGAGCCCCGTCCGGCGGCTGACCTCGCTTATGTTGAGCTCCCCGCTCTCGGCGAGGACCCTGAGGACCCTGATCCTGCCACGGGAGCCGAGGACCTCCTCGGCGTCAACCCTTCCTCTGCTCAATCGCCTTCATCACCCCCTTCTCCAGGTCCCCGGCGGGGATCTTTCCCAGGCTTATCAGCTGCGTCCTCCCCTGCGGCGAGGCGTCGAGCCTTATATCGACGACGGCGAGCCCCTTCAGCTGGTTGAGGTACTTCCAGAACTGGGTGTGGGCGCGCGGCTCCTCGCCGTACTCCTCGCAGACCACCCTGTACGCCTCCTCCGCCTCGCCCGTCGTCGCGTGGGGGCGGGTGCTGTGCCTGAAGAACCTCGCTATGGCGAGGAGGACGAACTGCTCGTGGCGGCTGAGCTGGACTAATGACTCCTCCCTCATGGTCGGGAAGATGCCGGCGGCGGCCCTCCTGACGTGCTCCGGCGTCACCTGCCGGGCTTGATCGTTGTCGGCGAATTTCCCCGCCCTCCAGAGGAGATCTATGGCGTACCGTGCGTCCCCGTGCTCCGCCGCGGCAAGCTCCGCGATGAAGTCGACGACCTCAGTAGGCATGGCGCCCCCCCTGAAGGCTACCTCGGCGCGGCTCGTCACTATGTCTGAGAGCTGCGGAGAGCTGTACTCACCCATCGTCACGACATTCCTCTGGAGACTGCTCAGGGTGCTCACGTCTAGGCTCCTGAAGGCCTCGGCGGTCTTTGAGATGCAGAGGAGGCTCAGCCGTCTGGGCCCCTCCGGGCGCCCCTCCTGGACCCTGGTGAGGTTGTAGAGGGCGTCGCTCCCCTCCACCTCTATCAGGGCGTCGACCTCGTCGAGGCAGAGGAGAAGCTGGGCGTCCTCCTCGTCTAGGAGCTGCATCAGGGTCTCCATCAGCTCGTTCGCCGCGTAGCCCCGCTCCGGGAAGTCTGGGCGGAGGAACCTCACCACCCTCCTGAGGACCATGAACAGGCTCCCCCTGAGCTCCCTGCAGTTGACGTGGACGTAGCGGGCTTTCACGCGTCTCCTCTTCGCGTCCTCTACGAGCCTCCTCCCGAATAGCTGGGCGAGGGCCGTCTTCCCCGTGCCGACGCCGCCCAGGATGATCGCCCTCTGGCTCATCTCGTACGGGGCGGAGAGGATGTGGTCGAACATCAGACCGAGGAGCCTCAGCTCCCCGTCCCTGTGGAGCAGCCTCTGCGGTATGTAGTTGATGTCGAGGACGCCCTCGTCAACGAACACACTCCTCGCCTCGCCCAAGGATAGTAACCCCTATGCGTGAGCCTCCTCTGAAGCGGATTTATGCTTTACGTCCGTTCCAGCATATCAACTGGGGAGAGATGAGTGAAAGTGGAAACGGTTGAACGATCCGACGGAAACGCCAGACCCAATAAGAATATATCATGAAAAGCCTATTCTGCCCGTCATGGTCGGCTTAGGGAGCGAAGCCTCGAAGAGACCGGGCTACTTCACGGTCAGGGAGCTGGCTGTGATAGCGATCCTGAGCGCTCTTGGTGGTGTTGTCAGCGTGCCGGTGGGGTACGCCAGCAACTTCCTGAACGCACTGACTATCTTCCCCTTCGGTGCGCCGCAGATATTCGCGGGCATCCATGTCCTCTGGATCGTTCTGGCGGGGCTCCAGGTGAAGAGGCTCGGCGCCGCAACGGTGACGGGGGTCCTGAAGGGGCTCGTCGAGTTGACCCTCTACAGCTTTCACGGAGCACTAATCTTACCCATCTCCATCACTGAGGGCGTCGTCGCCGAAGTTATGTTAGCACTCCTCGGCAGGAATAGGCGCCTTTCGGTGGGGATAGCGGGAGGCCTGTCCACCATGAGCAACGTCGCCGTCCTCAGCATCATGGTGCTCAAGGTTCCCCTACCGATAATCCTCTTCATGGGGGCCCTCGCCTTTGTGTCGGGGTTCTTCTTCTCTGCCTACGTGGGGAAAACAGCTTCGGACAGGATCAGGCTCATCAAGACGAGCTAATGCAGAGGAACTGCCTCCAACATCTTAAAACCTTTAACGGTTGGAGCCAACCATTCTTCTGGGTCTAAGAGGTGCCGAGCTTCTCCACCGGTAAGATACCCTCAGAAGTCCTGAGGCGGATAGTCTTCAACCACCTTGGCGTAGCCTCCGATAGGGTCCTGTGCGGCCCGGCCGTCGGCGAGGACGCCGCCGTCATCGACATGGGCGACAGGGTGCTGGTCGCGAAGGCGAACCCGATAACCGGCGCCGCGAGGCACGTCGGCTGGCTCGCCGTCCACATTAACGCCAACGACGTCGCCTCACGGGGGGCAAGGCCCCTCTGGTTCCTATGCACCATCATGCTCCCCGAGGCCGCGGGGGAGACCCTCCTCGAAGAGATAATGGAGGACATCCATAAGGCATGCTGCGAGGTCGGGGCGAGCCTCGTCGGAGGCCACACGGAGTGCACCCCCGGGCTGGATAGGCCAATCCTCTCAGGCGTCATGATAGGAGAGGCTCAGAAGGGGAGGTATGTTACGACCCGCTCGGCTAAGCCTGGCGACGACATCCTCCTGACGAAGGGTGCCGGAATAGAGGGGACAGGTATACTCGCGACCGACCTTGAGGAGAGGCTGCAGGGGAAGCTTAACGCAGAGACTATCAAGGCCGCCCAAGCGATGCTCAGGCAGATAAGCGTGGTCCCCGAGGCGCTTCAGGCTGTAGAAGCTGGGGGCGTGAGCTCGATGCACACCCCCACGGAGGGCGGCATCATCCAGGGATTATGGGAGTTGGCCAAGGCGGCTGACGTCGGCGTCGAGGCCCAGGAGGAGGCCATATCCGTGGCTCCTGAGACGAGGAAGGTCTGTGATGCCTTGAAGGTGGACCCCCTCAGGCTCCTAAGCTCAGGCGCCCTTATAATTGCCGCGAAGCCAACGAAAAGCAGCAGAATAATCGACGCTATCACTAAGATTGGTGTAAAAGCCACCATCATAGGGAAGGTGACCAACGCTAGGAAGGGCATGAAGATGCAGACCCATGGAGGCGGCGAGGTTCCGATAAGGGCTGTAGAGCAGGACGAGCTCTACAGGATCATTAAGGAGCTCTCCTGAGGCAGCTCTCTACTTTTCGCAGGTTAAACCCATAACGTCGTCGTGATACATGATCTTCCTGAAACCAACGGCGCCCAAGCGGCGTGTGACACCCCTCTGAAGGTCAATACCCCGATGGCGTGACCCAGGTTCCCCCACATAGTGGAAGAGCCTGCCCCCCTGCGCCGTCACCCTGAAGAGCTTCCTGTAGAAGCCCTCTCCATACAGGCTCCCGGCGAGAGACAACCTAGGGGGATCGTGGATGACATAGTCGAAGAAACCCTCGGGAAGGGCGTCGAGGACGCCGTAGCTGTCCCCGAGGATCAGGGAGACCCCATCATCAAAGAGGCTGCGTGACCAGGGGTTCATCTGGGCGATCCTCAGAACCTGAGCAGAGACTTCGACCGAGACCACAGCCTCCGCACCCCGGTCAAGGGCGGCCCCGCCGGTGTAGCCAAGCCCCGCGCAGGTATCAAGCACTCGACCGGCTGAGCCCCCCAGCGCCTCAAGCTTCCCCGAGGCATCCCTATCTGGCGTCGTGTCCTTCGTCCTGTGCATCCTGATGCCGTCGATCTCAAGGGTCGGCGCGCCCGAGGTTGGGACGAGTTTGTAGTAGTGCTCGTCTGAAATGGCGACTTGGTAGAGCCGGCCGCTGTCGGGGAAGAAGGCGGCGTCCTCCTTCCCTGTTATCCTTCTTAGATCCTCAATACTCACCTTATCCCCTGTGGGTAGGAGGACAACCTCTCCTTGAAGCTCGACCCTGGACTCGGATAAACCGAGGTCGAGGGAGACCAGCGCAGCCCCACCTAGGATGAGTCTCGAGTTCTCCGCAGTGAGTATAGGCGGCAGCTCCCTCGCCACAGTCCGGCCTCCCGGCGCTATCCTTCGCCTAGTCTGGATATTAATCCATTGACCTACACCATGGGCGTAGTTTTAGTGGATTATGACAGGTAATGTTTAAAAGTTGTTCCATCCCGGTGGAATGTGGTAGGATCCGCCGGGTGACGAGCCTAAAAACTCGTTTCAATGCGTTTCCCAACGTACCCGCGGGTCCTACCACCGAGAGAAATAACCTTTTCACTGGTCGATCATCTAGGTATTAAGATAATTAAACAAGTGTAACTTGGTCAGCTACAACGCGTAAAATTTGGCGTTGAAGCAGCCTAAAAAGCCCATGTACGATGTGTCCGGGGGTTAGCCTCATTCATTTGAAAAGGCGCGGATATTTAGCCCTCTCTCCGAGCATTTCCTCGATCCTCAGGAGCCTGTTGTACTTCGCCGTCCTCTCCCCGCGAGCCGGGGCCCCCGACTTTATCTGGCCACAGCCTATCCCAACGGCGAGGTCCGCGAGGAACGGGTCCTCAGTGTCCCCAGACCTGTGTGAGGCCATCACGGCGTAGCCGTTCTTCGTCGCAATCTCGGCAGCTTCCAGGGCCTCTGTCAGCGTCCCAACCTGGTTCACCTTCCAGAGGAGAGCGTTCGCCGCATGGGCCTCGATCCCCTTTCTCAGCCTCCTGGGGTTCGTGACGAAGAGGTCGTCCCCCACGACCTGGACAGGTAGGGTCCTCGTCGCCTCCGCGAAGCCCTCGAAGTCCTCCTCCTGGAGCGGGTCCTCTATCGAGACTATCGGGTAGGCGGCGGCCAGCTCCCTGTAGTACTCTATCATCTCGCCTGTGGAGTACTGCTTGCCGGTGACGGTGTAAGCCCCATCCTTGTAGAAGGTGCTCGCGGCTACATCCATCGCGAGCCTCACCTCGCCGTAGTACCCTGACTCCTGGATGGCTCCGTCAAGCGCCTCGAGGGCATCCTCAGGTCTCGTCATGGGCGGGGCGAAGCCCCCCTCGTCGCCGACGTTTATCGCCACCTTCCCATAGGATTCCTGGAGCTGCACCCTGAGGGTCTGGTAGACCTCTGAGCCCATCCTTAAGGCCTCCCTAAAGCTCCCGGCGCCAGTCGGGGCGACCATAAACTCTTGGAAGTCGAGCCGGCTGCCGGCGTGCTTCCCGCCGTTAATGACATTGAAGAAAGGGACTGGGACGAGCGTGGCCTCCCTATCGATGTACTCGTAAAGCTGGAGGCCGTCTGAGGCGGCGGCGGCCTTGGCGCAGGCGAGGGAGACGCCTAAGATCGAGTTACCGCCTAGCCTCCCCTTGTTCTCGGTTCCGTCGAGCGCTATCATCAGCTCGTCGATCCTCCTCTGCTCCCTGACGTCTACCCCCTTCAGCTTCGGGAAGATCACCCTCTCCACGGCCTCGACCGCCTTCTCGACACCCTTGCCGTGGTATCGTCGTCCACCGTCCCTGAGCTCGACGGCTTCATATATGCCGGTGGATGCCCCGCTCGGCACAGCGGCTGTGCCAGAGAAGCCGGACTTAGCTAAAACCTCCACCTCGATAGTCGGGTTGCCCCTTGAGTCGAGTATCTCCCTCGCCCTGATTGAGGATATGGTGTGGTTCAACGGCCCTCAACGATCCCATGTTCCATAGGACAGGATGGTCCGAATTGAAAGCGTGGCGAACCCGAATATAAGACGCTATGCTCTGCGGGCTTCCTCTATGCAGTTGACGACGTCCTCCGCGTCGAAGGGGAAGCCTATTAGCTTGATGTTATCGTTCACAGCCACGGCGGGGACGGCCATCAGGTTCAGGGCGAGGCCACGCCTTATCCCCTCCTCGGTGTATGTGTTGACCTCCTCGTACTCGACATCGCCGTACCTCCCCACTACCTCGGAGACTATCCTCTGCGCCGCGGGGCAGTAGGGGCAGACGGGCGAGTAGTAGTACTCCACCTTCACCATATCGGTCATTCTCCCAAGGATCTCACGTACCTGAGCGCCGAGAGGGCGGCTCTACCACCATCGCCGGCCGCCGTGACGATCTGCATCCCCGAGCAGGTGCAGTCGCCGGCGGCGAAGATGCCGGGGATGTTCGTTTGCTGGTACCTGTCCACGACTATGCAGCCGCCCTCGTCTGACTCTATCCCTATGTCAGAGAGGATGCTCGTGGTCTGGACGTGCTCCAAGATTATGAATACGCCATCCACATCGAGCCTCATCTCAGATTCGCCCTCAAGCTTCGCATAGGATACGGTCCCATCACCGCCTATCTCGACGACGTCGTAACCTGCGAGGACCTCTATCCGCGGGTTGCTCCTCAGCCGCTTAAGATCGGGGAACTCCTCGCTGTATCCCTTGGAGCCGGGGATTGCGTAAACGATGCTCGAGGCGTCGGCGAGCCTCATCGCGTCCTCGACGGCCTCGCGACCGGATCCGACCACGGCGACCCTCTTCCCCTTGAAGAATGGGCCGTCGCAGATGGCGCAGTATGAGACGCCCCTCCCCTTGAACTTCCCCTCCCCAGGGACACTTAGTTGTTGCCTCTGGGCGCCCGTGGCGATGATCAGCGACCTGGCCTGATAGTAGCCGTGGCGGGTCGAGACCATCTTGGCCTCCCCGAGATCGCCTATCCCTATGACAGACTCAATCTTGAACTCGGCGCCGAACCTCGCGGCTTGCGCCTCGAACTGCCTCATGAGGTCGGCCCCCGTCAGACCCTCAGGGAAACCGGGGAAGTTCTCAACCCAGTGTGCTTCAAGAGGCCTACCCCCGATCTTCTTGCCGTCCATTACGAGGGTCTTAAGGCCGTGCCTTGCAGCGTACAGTCCGGCGGTGAGGCCGGCTGGGCCCCCGCCTATGACGATGATGTCGAAGACCGGATCCATGTATCGACTCTAAAAACTAGTGCGGAGGTCGCTCAAAAAGGGTGCGCTCGGCTACTCGGACTCCTTCCACTGCCTCGCCCGCTCAGCCAAGCCGTTCAGGTTCTTCTGGACGAGGTAGTTGACTGTGCCCTCAGGGTAGGATCCGTCCTTCCGCATCTCCCCCGCAGGCACCCCCGTGAGAACCTCGACGCCCTCATCTATTTTCTTTACCGGGTATAGATGGAACTTCTTCGCCTTGATCGCCTCGACTATCTCCTCCTTCAGCATCAGGTGCTTCACGTTGCTCTCGGGTATCACGCAGCCGTGCTTCCCGTTCAGCCCTCTCGACTTGCAGAGTTCGTAGAAGCCCTCGATCTTCTGATTTACTCCGCCTATCGCCTGGACCTCCCCCTTCTGGTTGACCGATCCGGTCACAGCCAGGTACTGTTTTATCGGCTTCTCCGAGAGTGCGGAGAGAATGGCGTAGAGCTCTGTGCTTGAGGCACTGTCCCCCTCGATGCCTGAGTAGCTCTGCTCGAAGACGAGCCTCGCCGTTAGGCTGAGGGGGATCTCCTTAGCGTACCGCTCGTTGAGGAAGCCACTCAGTATCTGGACGCCCTTAGTGTGTATGGGGCCGCCCATCTGTGCCTCGCGCTCTATGTCTATGATCCCCTTCTTGCCGACGCCGACGCTGACCGTTATCCTGTTCGGCTTCCCGAAGATGAAGTCACCTGCGCCTAGGACGGCTAATCCGTTTATCTGGCCGACCCTCTCGCCGTCTGTATCGACGAGAATTATCCCCTTCTCGACCATCTCCTCTATCTTCTCCTCGACGAGGTTGCTCCTGTAGACCTTCTCCTCGAGCGCCTTCATCACATGCTTCGCTGCTATATACTCGGAACCATCCTCGGTGGCGTAATAGTTCGCCTCCTTGATTATGTCGGCGACGTTGGCGAACTGGGTGGAGAGCTTGTCCTGGTCCTCGGCGAGCCTTGAGCTGTATTCGACGACCTCGGCGATGCCTGAGGAGTCCAGGTGCTTCAACCCCTCCTTGGTGCATATGGTGCACATGAAGGCAGCATACATCTTGACGTTCTCCTCGCTCCTGTCCATCGTCGTGTCGAAATCGGCCTTGACCTTAAATATCTCCTTGAAGTCACGGTCCATTTCGTATAGGAGGTAATAGATCTGGGGGTTACCGACCAGTATCACCTTCGCGTCGAAGGGTATCGGCTCCGGGGTGAGCGTCTTCGTCGCCATGTATCCGAGGCGCTGTGCGATCTCCTCTATCTCTAGCTTCCTGTTCGTTATGGCGCGCTTCAGGCTATCCCAGGAGAGGGGGTTAATGAGGACATCCTCGACTGGAAGCACTAGGAAGCCGCCATTCGCCTTGTGCGCCGAGCCGCCCCTGATCATGGTATAATCGGTGACGAGGGCCCCAAACCGAGCCTCCTTCTCCGCCATACCGAAGAGGCGGTTCTGGGTCGGGTTCAGCTCCATGACCACCGGAGCCCCCTTCAGCTCGGAGTTGTCGACGACGAGGTTTACCTTGTAACTCGTGGTCGGGTCCTGAGACATGGCGCCGAACATGAACGGGAGCTGCGCCTGCTGTTGCTGCTGGCCGACGCCGAGGATAGAGGAGAGGTTACCCAAGATATCCCCCTTGACGCTGTCCAAGTAACCTGAAACCTCTGTAATCTTACCGAACTTATCAAGAAGTGAGGCGAAGAGGTGATCTATGGCGTAGGAGGCAACACCCTTGTTGAACTCGTCCACGGCGGTCTCGGCCTTCCTGTCTACGTCCCTGAGCTGATGTAGGGCTGTCCTGAAATCGTCCTGTAGCTTCTCCTTCCTCGCCTGTATCTGCTCCTTGATCTTCGGCGGCAATAATCCGAACTGTTCCTCACCGATTGGCTGGCCATTGATGACCGGGACCATGGCTATGCCTATGGGGCTCCTCTGGATGACGAAGCCATACTCGCTCGCCTTCTCGTTCATCTGCTGCCAGAGCTTGTTCTTCTCGTCCTCGAAGCCCTTCAGGGTGCTAACCCGCCTCTGGGAGTAGTCCTCGCTCTCGAATGCCTTAGTGAGGGCCTTCTTCATCTCGTCCACGAACTTGTCCATGGCGTCCCTGAACTCGCGTCCCATACCCGCTGGCAGCTTCAACGCGTTCGGCGCATTCTCGTCCTTGAAGTTGTTGACGTAGCACCAGTCTGGCGGCGTCGGCATATCCTTCGCCTTCTCCGTGAGGAAGTTGACTATGTGTGTCTTTCGCCCCGTCCCTGGCATCCCTGAGACGTAGATGTTGTAGCCCCCGTCCTTCATCTTCAACCCGAACTGGAGGGCCCTCATGGCCCTCTCCTGGCCAATAATCTGCTGGAGGGGGGTGAGGTCGGCCGTTGACTTACAGGAGACGATGTCCGTCCTGCATCTACGGCGAGCCTTATCATACGACAACTCGACAACCATGAAGCGTCACCTATGATTGTGATAGAAATCGCGACGGAGGTTAATTAAGGATAATATTCAATCTTCATGTAACTCTGCTTAGGAGCTCCCTGAATGAGAGGCCCCCCCCGATCTTCAGGGTGTAGTCGTCCAGCCTCTCAGCTATGCCGAAGCACCACCCATGGTACTTGAACTTCGCCGCCAGGACGGCGAACTTTCTAGGATATATCCTGTGGATCTCCAGGAACTGCTGGAGCTTCGACACCTGATCCCTCTTGTAGTAAGCGTACCTGAGCTGGCTCTTCACTTCGAAGGCGATGATGGAGCCCCCCTTCACGGCGAAGACGTCTGGCAGAGCCTCCTTGCTCGGAGCGCTCACGGGGACCCTTATCGCGTCGAAGCCGGAATTCCTCATCATCGCGACGAGCTCCCTCTCCGCGTCGTAGCCCCGCTTCTTCATAGCCCTGACCTGCTTCCCGGTAAGGGTGCGCGTGAAACGCTGCCGTTTAGGCTTCGTATCGGCGAGGTCCCTGAGCGACACCTACGCCTTACTCCTCTTCAGATTCGTCTTCATCCGGGAGAGCCAGGACCCCGGACTCAAGGGGCTCGATTGCCAGTTTGATCAGATCTTTAAACCAGCCTGAAAAGATCTGGGCGTTAGCGTACTTCTGGTACCGCCGTTTATGGGGGACCTTCGTCACAAGCCTGAGCTCAACCATCTTGTTCACGTAGAACTTAGCCGAGGAGCGGGAGATGTCGCAGATGCGGGCGACGTCGCCGCTGGTGAAGACTGGCTCGAGCTTATTGTAGCCTACGATGACCTTGGGCGGAAGCGGAAGTGCCCTCTCAAGCACCACGATAAGGGACTCCTCACGGGACATAGAAGACCTCCACGGAGATTACTGGATACTAGGCTCAACGACTTAATAAAAATGGGGTATTCAATGAAAGGTGTCGGCTCAGAGCATCACCCATTGTGATCTAAATGAGCGATCCATAATCGTTTTAAGCATCTAAAATTCCAATTGCTGTTTTTACTCGATGAATTTATACATTCTAATTCGAATGTTGCATACATGGAACATGATGCATCAGATAGGGCAAAGTCGGTGGCCCAGCTCGTAAGGGAGGCAATCCAGATGAGGCCGAGCCTCCTCGACGCGCTAAACATGAAGATCGTGAACTACTCCGCCCTCGCGAGGATGCTCCAGGACGAGATAGGGGAGGGGAGCCTCGAGGCGGTCAAGGCCGCGATCATAAGGGTCGCTGAGGACATCTCATCTGAACGTGGGCTGCAGGAGGAGAGGGTACAGTCGATCCTCAAGGAGTCAAAGGTACGCCTCCAAGACAAGATAGCCGTACTCATTTCCCCAGCTAAGCTGAATGTCCCCTACCTCGTAACGGCTTATCTCACTGACAGCTACGTCTACGTCGTCGACCAGACCGGGCTCAAGGGGGAGCTGCCGAAGAACATACAGGTGACGAGCAACCTCGTGGCGTTAATACTCCTCAGCCCGCCCAGGGTCGAGACGACACCGGGCTTCGTCGCATTCGTGACTCAGCTCCTTAGCAGCAGGAACATAAACATCATCGAGTTCATCAGCTGCTCCACGAACACGGTGATAATCCTCGACTCCAAGGACGCTCTACGCGCCTTCAGCCTCCTCCAGAACTACACGTAACCGATGAACACATTCACAGCAATAGTAAAGCTTTTAGAACGAGGACGTTTCATTCCATGTGAGAATGGCGGAAATCTGTCCCGTCTGCGGACTCCCTCAGGACCTTTGTGTCTGCGAGGAGATGAGCAGGGAGCAGCAGCGGATAAGGATCCGGTTAGAGAACCGCAAATGGAGCAAAACATGGACCGTCGTCGACGGCATCGATTCTAAGGGGAACCAGCTCAGCAACCTGGCCACGACCTTGAAGAAGAAGTGCGCCTGCGGGGGGACGGCTAAGAACGAGCAGATCCTCCTCATGGGCGACCACAGGGCCGTTGTCAGGGATGTCCTGATAGAACTCGGCTTCCCAGAGGAGAACATCGAGGTCCAGTAACATGCCCTTCGAGGGCGTAAAGGACACACTGAGGCAGATAAGGCACAGGAGACCCCAGCCGGTCTTCTGCCCAAAATGCAAGGGAAAGAACATATACCCTGTCCCCAACTACGGCATCCTCCCCACAACCTACAGGTGCAGGGATTGCGGCTACGAGGGAGCCTTCGTCCTCGAACTCGAGGTCGAGGATGAAGATTTAGAGAGAAGAGAACGAGAAGACAACGATCACGGGTAGATCCAGCGCCCTCAAGCTGGGGCGTGATTTAAATAGCTTCTAGATAAGAGTCCAACGTGGTCTAGATGGGCGCCGAGCAGATCGATTACTACAAGGCGAAGTACCAGACCTTGGAGGATCTACCCTCGGTTGGCCCAGCTACGGCTACTAAGCTGAGGGAGATAGGCTTCAAGACCGTCGAGTCGGTTGCGATGGCGACGGTCGCTGAGCTCATCGCCGCCGGCATAGGGGAGCAGACAGCCGAGAAGTTGATAGACGCCGCCAGAAAGAGCATGGCGATAACCTTCGTGAGAGGCGACGAGCTGGTAGAGCTGAGGAAACAGATAAGACACCTCACCACTGGCTGCCCGAGCCTCGACAACCTCTTGAAGGGTGGGATAGAGACCCAGTCGCTGACCGAGTTCTACGGCGAGTTCGGCACAGGTAAATCGCAGATCTGTCACCAGCTCTGCGTCACAGTCCAGCTCCCCGAGGAGCAGGGCGGCCTAGGCGGGAGCGCCCTCTACATCGACACGGAGAACACCTTCCGCCCCGAGAGGATCCAGCAGATAGCGCCACGGTTCGGCGTCGACCCCGAGGAGGCGCTGAAGAAGATAATCTTCGCCGAGGCATACACCTCGAACCACCAGACGGTGCTCCTCGAGAACTCAGACGAGGTCATCAAGGAGAACAACATCAGGCTTATCATAGTCGACAGCCTCACCAGCCACTTCAGGAGCGAGTACCTCGGCAGGGAGCAGCTCGCTCCGAGGCAGCAGCAGCTGAACAAGCACATGCACAAGCTGATGCGTCTATCAAGGGCTTTCAACACGTGCGCGGTAATCACTAACCAGGTGATGTCCCAGCCAGACGCCTTCTTCACGAAGGGGGTCATGCCGGTGGGCGGCCACATCGTCGGCCACATGAGCCACACCCGCATCTTCCTCAGGAAGGGGAGGGACAACGTCCGCATCGCGAAACTGACGGTGAGCCCGAGCCTCCCCGAGGGCGAGACGCCGATAAGGATAACTGAGCAGGGGATAGAGAGCGATGAAGAGATCTGAGTCACGCAGAGGGATGGCGGCGACGGGTAAGACCCGTGAGGCCGCGATAACATTCTTCGACGCCATCATCGAGAGGCGCTTCTCCGACGCCGATAAGGCGCTCAACGAGGTCAAAGCGAGGAGGAACGCGAACCCCGAGTTCAGGGAGGGCTACATAAAAGCCTTGGAGGGGATGCTCTTCTCCGCCAAGTCCGGAGACGAGAGAGACTTCTTCAACCGGGCCTCCTACAACGAGGAGACCATGGACAAGTACAGCCGCGACTTCAAGGACCTCATCCGGAGAGGTATAAACAAGCCCTTCGACTTGGGCTTCTTCTCGGCCTGGTCCGACCTAGTACATTACAGGTCAAACGCCAAGAAGTAAGATCACGCCATAGGCTTCAAGATCGTGTAGAGCAGGGTCCAGACCATAAGCCAGGTGAAGATGTAGGCCCCTATGCCTATCTTGAAGCCGTGGCCTCTCTCCACCTTAATAAGGGTTGCCAGCAGGTCGGAGATGACCATGTATATGAGGGCGCCGAAGGCGAATACCAAGCCGCCGTCGATCTGTATGTACACTTGTAGGACGACACACAGAACGGCTACCGCCACGGAGGCGCCGACCTTGAGCCAGTAGATCTTCTCGGACTGCTTCATTTCCCGGCCCTTCACCGCACTTATCTCACTTGCTCGTATAAAAAGAGTGTAGCAGCCGTGCTCAGCTGATGTAACCGAGCTTCTTGTCCGGTACAGGCGCTAGATCCATCTCCTCCTCGTAGATCTCAAGCCGCTTCTTGATGGAAGCGTCGATCTTCTTCGCCCTCTTCTCGAGCTGGCTCACGTCTATCTCGACGCTTAAGATTGAGGCGAGTTTCTCCAGAACCGCCTTGGAACTCAGGTGCTGTGGAACGTTCGCGTACTTTATATCGCCCATCAGGCAGATGCCCTCGAGTCCGTGCATCCTCGCTATACCAATTAGGACGCCGTTGAGGCCGTTGACTGCGCCCTCGTCGGTTATGACCTTGACGCCCGCTCCGTCGAGCACCGACTTTAGCCTATCGTAATTATAGATCCCGTAGACCTTCGGCTCGTTCTCGTACTCGCTGGGATAAGCGGCCATGGTGTAGATGCGCTTGGCGCCGTACTTCTCCGCCACCCCAATGACGATCTCGGCGAGGCGGATGGACTCCTCGGGTATCGAGGGCTGTGCGTCCCCAACGCATATGATGAGGTTATGCGGAGACGATGCATAGAAGCGGTGCCTTATGGGCATAAGCTCCCCTACGCCACTGTTGTAGAGGAGGACGTTGTGGTAGTACACGACCTCGGCGAAGAGCCTCGCGTTGAGGCGCCTCCTCAGGTAGTCCGCCGAGATCTTTGCAATGTAGCCCATCCCAGGCCAGGCGGCGACCATGGTCGGCCCTTCGAGCTCGGGTTCGCTGAGGTAGCGGACGTCCAAATGAATCTCGTAAAAGATGGTTATGTTTTGCATTAAACCTTTCGTTCAGGTGGGAGTCGTGGTGTCGTCGGCGCTCTGTTTCCATTGCGATGGAAATTCTGAGCTACCACGCATCTGGCAGACCATCCATTTTAGATTTCCATGTAAAAAAAAAATTTGGACGAGCTCAGTTTTGTTGCCCAAAACTAAAAACCTTTTCGTCTCATGTTGGGGAGACATTCTTAACATATCTGCCTCAACGACCTCTTATACGCCGGGCATCAGCAGCCACTGAATGCGATTTCCCTGCAACAGAACCGTGATATAGCTTTCAACCTCCCCTATGGCTGTAGCGCAGGAGCGCCCAGGGGCCGGCGGGCTTGGAAGAGACGTCGACGCGTTCGGGTTGACCTGAACGCATCCTGGAGAGGCTGGCGTTGGAGTGGTGTAGGGTCGATGCGTCTCACGGCCTGTGGACCTGAGCCAACAACGCCTGCCCGCGGCCAGCGCTACAACTTCTCAATACACGAAGGGAGATGGTACTGGGCATGGCGAAGGGGGAGGAGTGGACGGGGGAGGAGCTGGAGAAGCTGAAGGCCCTCTACACGTCCGATGCGTCTTTCGAGGAGGTCGTAGATGAGCTCCCCCTCAGGAGCCCGAACGCCATAAGGCTGAAGGCGTCTAGGCTCGGATTGAAGAGGCCGATACTCCCACAGAGGATCAACCAGATAAGCTCGCTGATCTTCTCAGGGGACGGCGGCCTGAGGGGATATGTCTTCAGGTGCAGCGAGTGCGGCGGCCTCGTCCATGTGGACGAGCCCGACTTGGAGGAGAGCAGCCTAGTCAGGTGTGGCAGCTGTGGCGCGCTCTCCAACTTCGTCTTCTAATAGTCTATAAGGACTGGCGGACCCGGGGTCCATGATTCATGATGTTTTTATATACTGAGACTCACTTCAATTCGGAGGGGGGCTATGGGTCTCGAGCTGGCACCGAAGATGATGGTCCGTGAGGCGATGTCGAGCCCCGTTGTGTCCGTGCCCGAGGACAGCGACATCATACAGGTCGCCAAGCTGATGCGGCAGCAGAAGATAGGCGCGATCATAGTCAACAGCCATGACGGGCATCCCGTCGGCATAGTCACCGAGAGGGATATCGTTCTGAGGGTCGTCGCCGACGGTAAGAGCCCGAAGAACACAAAGGCCAAGGAGGTCATGTCCTCGCCGCTCAGGCTGGTCAACGCGGAGATGAAGATCGTAGACGCCATGAGGCTGATGGACAAGATGAACATTAGGAGGCTCGGCGTCTCATACAAGGACAACCTCGTCGGCATCATCTCGGACAGGGACATCCTCAGGATAATGCCGACGATCCTCGAGATCATAAGGGAGGCCGCGAAGATCAACAGCAACGAGGTGACGAGCAGGTCCTCAACCGTCGGCTACTGTGACAGGTGCGAGATCTACTCCACGAACCTACGCGCCGTAGAAGGGGAGTTCCTATGCGAGGACTGCAGGGCCGAGGAGAAGGAGGATTAAACAGCCCGGCTCCAGAGTCTTCACTTGGGTAGTTGTTATGAGGCCACGTTTTCTCCTCGATGGGATGCTCGGCTCTCTCACGAGGTGGCTCAGGATATGCGGATACGACTCGGAGTACCGCAGGGACTCCTCGGATGACGAGCTGATCGAGACGGCGAGGAGGACCGGCAGGATACTCCTCACACGGGACGAGTCCCTCGCCCATCGCGCGAACAAGGAGGGCGTCGAGGCCTACTACCTAGTAGGCGGGAACGACGTCGAGAGGCTGAGGCTCCTCTCGAGAACCGTTGGGGTGGAGTTGTCCCCAGAGATCTCACGATGTCCCAAGTGCAACCATGAGCTCGCGAAGGTCGAGAAGCTAGCAGTGAAGGAAAAGGTGCCGGAAGGAACGTTTGAGGCGTTCGAAGAGTTCTGGCTCTGCGCGGGCTGCGGCAGCGTCTTCTGGAGGGGCAGCCACTGGCCTAAGATCACCTCCACCCTCGCAGAGGCCTCTAGCGGGCCGGGCGAGTAGGTGACGAGATACCTGACAGTTTTTATATCGTCCGCTCCCCTGCTTTGGTTAGGCAGGGCACCTTAATGACGTTCGATCTCAGCCTCGAGGAGGGGGCCTTCCTCGTCGGGCTGGCGAGAAGGACCATCGAGAGCGTCCTCGGCGGGGGGAGGCCGCCGTCTACATCTGAAGCACCCGAGGCAGCTAAGAGGCACTGCGGCGTCTTCGTCACCCTCAACAAGGTTCGGGGCGGCGAGCACAGCCTCAGGGGGTGCATTGGGTACCCATACCCGGTCAAGACGCTCGCAGACGCCGTCGTCGACGTCGCCCACGGCGCCGCCTTCGAGGACCCACGTTTCCCCAGGGTCTCGGCGGGGGAGATGGATGAGATCGTTGTCGAGGTGAGCGTCCTAACCCCTCCAGAGGTGGTGAAGGTCGACGACCCAAGGCGATTCCCTGAGCAGGTGAAGGTTGGCGTAGATGGGCTGATCATCAGGAGGGGCGGGCGGAGTGGCCTGCTGCTGCCCCAGGTTGCGGTGGACTGGGAGTGGGACGCAGAGGAGTTCCTCTCCCAGTGCTGTGTAAAAGCCGGGCTTCCTCCCGACTCCTGGCTGATTCCGGGCACTGAGGTTCAGAAGTTCCAAGCCCTCATCTTCGCCGAGGAGAGCCCACGTGGGACCATCAAGAGGGTAGAGATCCGCGGCTGCTAGGAAGGATGTGGGTGGAGGGCTTCGACGGGTCGAGGGTCTACTTCAGCCCCTGTGGCATGGGGTTAGGCCACGTGAGTCGGAGCCAGCCAGTCGCCTCGGAGCTCAGGAGGAGAGGCACCGATGTCATGTTCTCCACCTACCTCGAGGGCGTCGACTACGCGACGCGGCACGGGTTCCCGACGGCGAGGAGCCCGGCGATCTCCATGGTCAACGACGCCTCGGGCAGCATCGACCTCAAGATGTCCACCCTGACACAGGGGATACCGGCCATCCCGACCTTCATGAGCCAGGTCAACGTGGAACTCAGGTACATGAAGGCCTTTAGGCCACACGTCGTGGTCTCTGACTCGAGGCTCTCGTCAATCTTCGCGGCGAGGCTCCTCGGCGTACCCGTTGTGCTGATAATAAACCAGTTTACGCCGATGGTGCCCAGGGGGAGCGACAGGTTCATGCTCTTTAAGGTGGCGGACGGCGTCATCATGACTTTAATCGGGAGGTGTTGGGGGCTCAGCGATGTTGTGCTGATCCCTGACTTCCCGCAGCCATACACGATTAGCGTCGACAGTCTGAGGATACCCAAGCCGTACAAGGATCTCGTTAGGTTCGTCGGGGCGATACTTCCCGTCAAGCCGGAGCAGGCCACTGACAGGAACGAAGTAAGGAAGAGGCTGGGCGTCGAAAAAAAAGAGAGGCTCATCTACGCCGGGATCAGCGGCCCGAAGGCGGAGCGCATGCCCCTCCTCTCCATCCTTGAGGAGGCCCTCATGAACTTCCCGCCCCAGTATCAGGTTGTCATGTCCATGGGGACACCAGGCGGCGGATCGGTGCCCAGCCACATGGGTAGGCTCATAAAGATCCCGTGGGTCGAGAACAGGTTCGATTACCTCAACGCCTGCGACCTCGTCGTATCCAGGGCCGGCCACGAGACGTTGATGCAGAGTATCTGCTACGGCAAGCCCTCGATAATCATACCCGTGCCGAACCACCCTGAACAGTACGGCAACGCGAGACGGGCGAAGGAGTTCGGCGTCGCCGAAGCCATCCACCAGCACGAGGTTAGCGGGGAGAAGCTTCTCGGCCTGGCAGACTCGATGCTAAACAGCGAATCATACGTCGAGAGGCTCCGCGAGATGAACGCGGGGAAGCTCGGCGACGGCGTCGAAAACATCTTGGAGGAAGTTGCCGGACTTCTGCCGAGGTAGAGCAAGACCACAAATCTTGAATATCCATCGAGTCCCAGAGACGGGCATGGACTACTTCTACGTCAAGAAGAGGAACAGGGAGGTAACCAAGTACTTCGATCCAGCGACCCTGAAGGCGTGGGGCGCCTACAACGAGGAGGCGTTCAAGCCAGGGAAACTCGACGTTAAGACGAAGGAGCTCATCGCCGTCGCATGCACCTACATCACGAGGTGCCCTTACTGCATCGAGTCCCACGCCAAGAAGGCGCTGCAGGCTGGGGCGACCAAACAGGAGCTAGCGGAGGTCATCGCCATCGCCGCAGCCCTCAACGCCGGCGCCTCCATGGCCCACATGAACTTCGCCCTAGAAGCTGAGCCCGACAAGTAAGGTCGGGGACAGTTCCCTTCTCTATTTCTCGTCCCAGTACTGCCTCGTCCTCATGTACTGTATTTTGGCTTTCAATAGGTCCGAGTAGAATTCCTTCTCGTCACGGTGCATCTTCGAGAGCACCTGGTACGAGGTAACCGGCCCGACACCGTGGACTGCGAGCGCCTCGACCGCCCTCCTGCCGTAGCTGAGGACCATGTCGGCGGTTTTCCTTCCGTGGGTAAGGACATCCATGTCGTCGCCCGTAAGCTCCTCGCCTGCCTTCCACCGTCTGACTAGGGCTAGAAAGGACTCCGGCCTCTGGTGACGGCGGAGCACGGCCAACAGCTGGGAGCCACAGTTGCCGCACATCGGTTTCTCGTCCAGCTCCCTTATCCTCAGATGCTGAGACCACTCGCCACAGTTGACGCAGGCGAGGTCGACGCTACGGGACATGACGCTCTTCTTCATGTACTCTAGTTGGTCTTGGACGGTCGTGCTGACCATCAGCTCCTCGATGTCGGCGTAGGCCTCGAGGATGTGCTTGGCGAGGGGGCTTGGGGATTTAACTAGGCGTGTTGTCACCTCTATCTCGCCTGAGTTTATGCCGGATACTATTGCCTTTACGGCTTCGAGGTCGAGCTTCTCCCGGTAGGCCTCCCTCAGTGTCTCCCTGTAGATCGGTGTGTCCTTGAAGCGGTGGTAGAGGTTCTCCAGGCCCTCAGCACTCATGACCTTTCCCCGGGGGATGACACCGAACCTCTCGGCGATGAACTTCATCTTGTACCCGAAGGGGAAGCGCGCCTCCATGAACTCGTTCAGGCGCCGCTCTGCCTCCTCTTTGGTAAGGCTCCTTAGGAGTTCCTCGACCTTCTCGAGGTCAAACTTGTTGAACTTCTGCGGTGCCTCGACGAGGATACGGTACGAGTCGTTCCACCAGCCATAGATGAGGTCGCTATCAGAGAGCAGCGGGTCCAAGATCGCTCCTAGAGTGCGGTTGGCGTTCTCGCCGTACGTGCAGTGGATGACGAGGTACTTGTCGTAGGCCTCGAGGAGGAGCCTGTTCCTCGTCGGCAGTGGAAATCCTTGGGCCACGTGGGCCTCTGCCTCGGCTGCGGCGGCCCTGACGCTCGATTCGTCGGTCTGGAGCTCTCCGGCGACCCTCCTTATAGCCCCCTCCTTGTCCTGCTCTCCGAGGACCTCCTTGGCAATCCTCTCCCTCAGGGAGCCAACGTCCTCGGCGACGACTCTGGGCACGGGAATGAGCTCGCCGTCCCAGCCGGGCAGGGCGCCGAGGGGGTCGTCGGACGGGAGCACGTGGAGGACGCCGCGCTCCTCGTCGATCTGGATTATCCTCCAGACCCTGCCCCTTAGGATGACGTTGAGCCCGAGGCGGGCGCGGAGCGACCAGAACTCGTCGCCGACCGTGCC
>CAZVMI010000017.1:0-19407 GCA_964628365.1 uncultured Candidatus Bathyarchaeia archaeon
CGGAGGCTGCGGCCTCTTCGGCTGAAAGCGCGATCACGTCTGCGACGTCGGCCATATCGGCAGCCCGATCCGAGGGGCGCACATCTGGACTAGGCGACGCTGAGGGCCTCCTGACCGCCGCCCAGGCCTACTACTCTGAGGGGGATTACATCAAGGCCAAGGCGGAAGCGGATAAGGCTTACCAGGCCGCTCAGGCAGCCAAGCCGGAGATTAACTACCTGACCATAGTCGCCGTCGCGGGAGCCGCCGCCATAATCGCCGCCGTCGCCCTCGTCCTCAGGGGGAGGAGGCGAGAGGCCGAGCCCGCCGCGGAGCCGAAGACCAAGGTCGACCTCCAGGCGATCTTCGACGGGAACCCCAGCCTCAGAATGGACGACAGGGAGGTCCTCAGGTTCATAGCCGGGTCTGGGGGAGAGGCGTTCGCCAACGAGATCAGGGAGCGCTTCGACCTGCCCAGGACGAGCGCCTGGAGGATGTTCAGGCGCCTCATAGCCATGGGAATAGTCGAGGAGAGGAAGATCGGCGGCCAGAGCCTGATTAGGATAAGCAGACGCTACAGAGTAAGCAGTGCTTGAAACGGGCGCGCGCGCTCCTGAATCGTCTCTCCGCAGCCGTTTCACCCGAAAGATAAAAGACGGGTGAGAGGAGACTATAATTCTGGTGCAGTATGGTCGAGTGCTGGCTCCCCTACGGGAATACCGAGGTCTACGTCACCGTTGGCATCAAGGACCTACTGAGCGTCGCCGAGCCCACGAAGATCGAGCCCCGAACTCAGCCCAGGGAGATGATGGCGGCTTCGCTCTCAAACATCGGCAGCGGAAAGAGACTCGAGGAACTCGTGGGCCCAGACTGCAAAGTGGCCGTAGCCGTTGACGGTACCGTCTCCCCCAAATTAGCTGTGCCTGTCCTTTCCTACCTCGTCGAGCAGCTCGTCTCGATGATAGTGCCAAAGGACAGGGTCACAGTAATCGTGGGAAACGGGGCGAGGGGGAAGAGCTCCAAGGAGCTGGTGGCCGCCCTCAGGGGATCGGAGGAGCTGAAGGGCGTAAGGCTCGTGGAGCACGGGAAGGGTTCCTCGAACCTCGTCGAAGTAGGGAAGACTCATCGGGGAACGCCGGTCTCAGTAAGCAGGTACTACTCAGAGGCCACGGTCAAGGTGGCGGTCGGCGAGGTCCTCCTCGACAACTACACGGGCTTCAGGGGGGCCCACAGCGCCGTCGTCCCGGGCATCTCATCCATCGCCACCATAGAGGCAAACAGGAGACTCCTCTTCAAGAGCGGTGTGAAGCCCGGCGTCGTAGAGCTCAACCCCGTCAAGGAGGACGCCATCGAGGCGACAAAGCTGGCCGGCGTCGACCTAGCTGTAAACCTCGTGACCAGCCCCCAGGGTACGCTGATGAGCGTCCACTCTGGAGCCCTGGAGGAGTCGTGGGGGCAGGCGATCTACGAGCTGGGCGCCTCGTGTCAGGTCGAGGCTGAGGGCGGCGCGGACATAGTCGTCCTCAGTGCCGGGGGAAGCCGTTTCGACTTCGATCTCTACAACTCGGTCTGGGCGCTCCAGAACGCCTCCGGCGTCATCAAGAAGGGGGCGACGGTCATCCTCCTCGCGGAGTGCCCTGAGGGGCTTGGCGTCGACAGCTTCACAAGCCTCGCCCACATCGACCAGCTGAGCGAGCTGGAGAGGAGGTACGCCCTAGGCGCCGAGGCCCTGCATCTCCTCAAGTCCACGCTTCCGAGGAACGATGTCATCCTCGTCTCTTCGCTGCCGAGGTACCTCGTGGAGCCAATCGGATTGAAGGTGGCTAGGACCGCGAACGACGCATACGACGTGGCGCTTGAGAACAGGAGGGGCCGTAGAACCCTCGTATTGCCCTACGGATGCAGCACGGTGCCCGCGGCCGGCTAGAAGGGCGTCAGAACTATCAGGGTGGCCCCCATCAGGGCGAGGTAGCCGACCATGGCCAGCTTCCTGGAGGCGCTGATCGGCGAGACGTCGTCGAGGGGCTCCATACCCTCCCCGCCGCCCCGCATCATGAAGAAGGCCACCATGACGGCCATGATGAAGTAGCCCGAGACGATGAGCATGATTATTCCCCCGGCCGAGACGATCTTATGTGTCTCCCTGCCGAATATGGCCCTGACGACGTGGCCTCCGTCGAGCTGCCATGCAGGTATCAGGTTGATGAAGGTGACGAGGCAGCCGACCCATGCGGCGAAGGCGACGGGGTGGAGGATGAGCGCCGACCCTTCAGCCACCGGCTGGATGAACATGGATATGTATCTGAGGAGCAGAGGCATCGGCATCGCCTGGAACCTTATCTCTGGGAATCTGATCATGAAGCCCGCGACCTCGTCAATTGGCAATACGTATGAGAGTCTTAGGCCGATGAGGGCTATTATCAGCGTCGCGACGAAGCCGAGGACGGGTCCGCTGATGCCGAGGTCGAAGAGGTCGTCCCTGTTCACCGGTGGCTCGTCCTGGGTTATCACCGCGCCGAAGGTCCCCCCCATCCCGGGCGGCGCCGGGATGAAGTAGGGCATCGACGCCGGGACCCCCCTCCTTGTGGATATGAGCTTGTGACCCATCTCGTGGAGGCCGAAGACCGCCACGATGCCGAGGGTGAAGAGGAGGGCGTTCACGAAGACGGGTACGCCAGCCATCAATGCCTGCGTCAGTACGGGGTTATCACTCCTCAGGTATCCGTCGAGGAAGACTGTGCAGACCGTGGCGGCGAAGAGTATCTTGTTCCTCGTCGTGTTCCTCTTCCTCTCTGGCCCCCTCCTCAGGATGGAGACATAGTACCTGCCGACGATCCACCTAAGCTGTGGGAGGTAGCCGTGGGGCCTCAGCCTCGTCGCCAGTTCCTTGAAGGAGCTTTTTATGAGCTGCTCCTTATCACCAGGCTCCTTTGGGGAGACTATGAAGACGAGGGTATCCCTGTCGAAGTACCTGTCCTCGACCACGAACAGGTCGCCGACGGCCTCGTCCACGGACGGGTCGTACTTAGGCGTCTCCGCCAAGCCATACGTCTCCTCCAACGGTCCAGATGGGGTCTGGTGGCTAAAAACGTAACCGGATCGGTGTGAGACGATCTCTTTAAATTCATGGCGAAAAACGTATGAAGGGTTCAAAATTGAGTGGAGCGGGCTTCCAGGTCAGGGCGTTCAAGGCGGACGACCTGAATAGGGTCATGGAGATCAACTTCGAGTGCCTGCCCGAGAACTACAGCGCATACTTCTACAGGGAGCTCGCCAGCAGCTACCCGGACACCTTCCTCGTCGCCGAGTCCGACGGCGAGATACAGGGCTACATAATGTGCCGCGTCGAGAGGGGGTTCTCAAAGACAAGGAGCTTCAGCACCGCCAGGCTCCTTCACGTCGTCTCCATAGCCGTCAGGGAATCCTTCAGGCGGAGGGGGATGGCCCGCGCCCTGATGGACGAGGCCATGAAGAGGGGCGTAGCCTCTTATAAGGCGACGGAGTGCTACCTAGAGGTCAGGATCGGTAACGACGCCGCGATAGGGCTCTACGAGAAGCTCGGCTTCGCCAAGGTGAAGAGGAACTACGGGTACTACCTGGACGGCGAGGACGCCTGGGTGATGGCGTTCCCGCTGAGTTGAGCGCCCAAGCTCTCGCGGATAGGTAGTTATTAATCCCCCGTCAGCCAAGTCAGTAGCAGGTGAACCAACGTGGACTACGTCACAGGCATGAGCCTCCTGCTCCTCGGCATATCCGCCGTCATCTTCTACTGGTTCGCCAGGTTCACCGTGAAGCTCATCAAGCAGCACTACAACATCTACCCCCTCCTCTACGAGCTCGAGGAGGAGGAGAAGAAGAAGCAGCGCGACGGCTAGAGGTACTGGAGCAGCGAGTCAGGGTGCTTCCTCTTCAGTCTCTCGTACCTCAGGCACAGCCTCCAGAGGATGTACAGTCCCACCAGCCAGAAGACGAGTGTTCCCCATGTGTCCATCATGAACAGAGGCTGCGCCATCCACGTAGGCCTCAACCTGTAGAGGAAGAGGTGAACGAAGTAGAAGAAGAGGGGGACCCTGCCGAAGGTCAGGAGGACGCCGAAGACGCCCCTCTCTATCCACCTCTTCTCCTCGAGGACGATGCCGAGGGAGAGGATGAGGCACATCACGCCTAGGGTGGAGAGGAGAAAGGCGAGGTCCGGCGGGTACTTCGAGAGGGAGAGCCAGTCCTGAAGTGAGTCTCCCTTGCGGGGGTAGAGGTTGCCGTAGCCGTTGAACCAGCGCACCACCACGAAGAGGACGAGGGACGCCAAGCCCGTCAAAGATATCGGCAGCTTAAGGCTCCTGATCTTGCCGAGGTCATACCTCGAGAGGAGCACTCCGAAGCACCAGCCGAGACCGATCACGCCTATCCACGGGATAATCGGGTACAACCCGACGAATGGCTGGTAATTGAAGCTCGGCTCGTGAATTATTAGCCTGAGGTAGTAACCCAGCCTGAGGTAATAGTTCCCGTAAGGATTGGCTGGAATCCAGCTTAAGTCTATGAATTGATGCAGTAGAATCGCCGCGAGTGAGGACAGGAAGATTGCTGCGGTCGGTAGACGCCTGTAGACGCTTAAGATGATGAAGCAGGCGCCGAAGCATGAGATGACTCCCCAGTAGAGGGGGCCGTTCCCGAAGACGTTTCCCTCGAGGAAGAGGGCCAGCAGGATGAGCACCCCGCCACGCTTCGCGATCCTCACGGTAATATCCCTCTGAGACTCGCCTCTGCTCAGCCTCTTGATCGTCGAGAGGGCGAGCGCCGTCCCCGCAAGGAACATGAAGGTCGGCGCGCAGAAGTGGGTGATGAACCTCAGCATGAACTGAGTGAAGTCGGGGAATAGGGGGAAGGTCCCACCGAGCCCCTCGCTCCCCCTGTGGCCGACGTTCCAGAAGCCAGAGACGTGGTCCCAGGCCATCAACGCCATGATCAATCCGCGTGTGAAGTCTATGAAGTTGAGTCGACTGCCCTGCTCAGCCTGCGCCGCGCCCATGGAGGCTTTTTAAGGGGCTCGATTTTAAAAAACTTCGTAAGAATAGATACTAATTTATCATCACGTTTTTTCATGCGGGTAAAATAAGAACGTTTAAGCTTGGCAGAAGGATCCCCGGCGAGTTCATCCCAGACGAGACGCCATGTGGATGATATATGAATGCGACAAGCTCATGCACCTGGCGTCCTTCCGGCCCCCGTTTTTCATCGGGCAAAGTATTTAGGTTTCCGCCGACTTAGGGCTAAAGACGAACATGGGGGACAAGGCGCTAATACCTTGGAGGGAGGTCAGCGGCTGGTCATGCAACGCCTGCGGCAACTGCTGCCTCGGCTACAGGGTCCCCCTGAAGATGGACGAGTACGTCAGGGTCGGCAGCCTCTACGGGTCCGGCGTCATGGAGTACGGCCTAGGCAAGGCTTATCTCAGGATGGGCGTAGACCGCCGCTGCATCTTCCAGCGCCCCCTCATGGACCGGTGGGTCTGCACCATACAGGGGATGAAGCCGACCGCCTGCCGCCTCTTCCCGTTCCGCATCCACCACGAGCCAGTTTACAGCCATGGGGACAACAGCGCCTACGAGTTCAGGGGGAAGACTTGGCACGTCTACCTTGACCCGGACTGCCAAGGCATAGTACCGGGGAGGCCAACCGAGCGCTTCGCCAACCAGGTCCTGCCCGAGATCCTCAGCATGGGCATGGGGATGGCTCAGAAGCAGAGGTACACGACGTCCAAGTATATCTCATGGACGCCGCCGTGAATCCCTAACCGCATCGAACCGTCGGCGGAGAAAAAAAGCCCACGAGGAATAAAGCCTTTTGTTCTAGTCATGTGGGACATTATTGAATACCTCGTTACAATAAAGCCTGCGTCTCCTAACCCTGAATGACCCTTCTTGTATCCGGCGTGAAACGTAACCAGTATATACCATCAACACGCTATTGTTGTTTGCCCGAGTGGCGGCGAATAAGGGTCGAAAGAAGCGGAAGACCCCCGATTCGCAGAACCAGCGGGATGGGCATCGACAGCGCCTCTATTGGCTTAGGCTGATGGAGAACGCGAGCATCCCCCCGGTGACACCGCTCGGGCACCTCCATTTTATGGAAAACCTACAGCCTAGAAGCCAGTTTAATATCCCCCTGGCCGACGATTACTTGTCATAGCCTCGATGAATCGGTTGTCGTCGAAGGGATCGGGGAATCATGAAGGCAGTACGAGGTGAGTAAGATGGCCACGCCGGATGAGGTTAGGACACATACAGCCCTGCACGTGCTCAAGGGCGCAGTACAGAGGGTACTGGGAGCTAAGCTGACTGCTAGCACATATGTTACGGAGACCCATGGGGGTCTCACGGTCCAGTACGACAGGAAGCCAACCCAGGAGGAGGTGGCAAGGATTGAGGAGATGGCGAACGGGAAGATCGCCGAGGACGCCCCGGTGGAGGTCCTAGAGATGGGGAGGCCAGAGGCGGAGGCGAGGTGGGGAGAGGCAATACATGACCTGTTCCCGCTCCCGCCGACGGTCACAAGGCTGAAGATATTCAACCTAAGGGACTGGAACGTGAACGCCTGCAACAAGCAGCACACCTCGAGGACTGGCGAGATCGGGAGGCTAAAAATATCTAAAATAAGGTTCCGCGCTCAGAAGGGGCTGCTGGAAATAGCCTTCGACTTGGTTAAGTCTTAAAATTGTTTAGGCTGGTTAGGGCCCTTTACCTGCCCCTGCCCTTCGCCCTCTTAGCCCTGAGGTTCTTGCTGTGGCACTTCCTGCACTTCGTCGCGTTCTTCGGGTTCGAGGCGCCGCACGTCCTGCAGACAGATTTCTCGATCCTGTACTTCCTGGCCAGATCGATCTTGAAGGGATCCCTGAGAGACATCCATACACACCTGCGTTCCTAAAGGCTCTGAACCTAATGGATTCCGAGTATTTTATCTTTTCTAATTTAGGCCTGGAGCCTATCTTGTACTCAATACTACTGTGAAGTAGCCGAAGAGATAGACGAGGAGGTATAGCATCACCCCGTACGAACTGTTCACCGCCGCGAAGAAGAGGCCTAATGCGGCGTAGAGCATGAAGAAGATCTCTATCGACGGCACACTGTGAAACACCTTGTACGACTTCGACTCCGTGCTGTCCGTACTCTTCGTGATGTTGTACTTAGGAACCCTCTCGTACGAGCCGCCGTCCCTGAAGAACCCCTTGATCATCTCTATGCTGCACTTGGCGGAGAGGCCGTAGCCTATGAGGCAGAGGAGGCCCATGAACCGAGCCTTCTTTTTGAACTCAAACTTCTGCATCCTGAGGGCCGTATAGTAGAGGGCGAAGGAGCTCACTGTCAGGAAGCCGAAGAGGGCGAGGTATATGGGATTCGTTACATAAGGGAACTTATTTAAGGCGAGGAGCGGCACGGTCACGACGAGGCCCAGGAACATCCAGAGGCTGATCGTGTAGTAGCTGAGGTGGAGGGTGCCCTCCACCTTCTGGAGGAGGTTGAGGTGGGGCGAAGCCCAGACCTTTCCGATCAGCTTCTTGGCGCACTGGACGCTGCCCCTAGCCCACCGTGACTGCTGCATCCTGAACGCCGACATTGTGGGTGGTACCTCGCCGAGGACGACGTAGTCCTTCAGGTAGAGGGACCTCCACCCCTTCAGTTGGATGCGGTAGCTGATGTCCAGGTCCTCTGAGAGTGTGTCCGACGACCAGCCACCGGCCTCCTTCACGGCGTCGAACCTCAGGACCCCCGCGGAGCCGCTGAAGTTGAATACGAGCCCCATGGCGCTCCTGGCGGACTGCTCGACGATGTGATACGCGTCTATGCCCAGCGCGAAGGCCTCCGTGAACTGGCTGTAGCCCCTGTTTATATGCCCCCAGCGGGCCTGGACGAAGCCGAGCCCCGGGTCAGCCTCTAGGACGGCGACGGTCCGCTCCAGGAAGTTGGTCGGTGGCACGAAGTCTGCGTCGAGGATCGCAATGTATTTTCCATGGGTGTAGCTGAGGGCGTTCTGGAGAGCCCCCGCCTTGAACCCAGTCCTGTTCAGCCTCCTGATGACATTGATGTTGAAGCCCTTCTGCTTGTAGGACTTGACCTCTTTGTCTATGATGTCGACGGTGTCGTCCTTGCTGTCGTCGAGCACAAGTATCTCAAGCCTGTCCTTAGGCCAGTCGATGGCGCAGACAGACTCGATGAGCCTGGTCACAACGTACTTCTCATTGTAGACGGGCAACTGTATCGTGACGATAGGGTGGTTTGCGACGGGCTTAGCTGGCGAGTTCATGTATCTCTGAGCAGCGAATACCATGAAGAAGCAGTTGTAGCCGTATGGGAGTAGGAGGGCGTTGAAGAGGAAGTAGAGTGCAACAAAGATCTGGTCGAGCATTTAGGCAGCCTCCTCTTCTCCACATTTCCTTTGTTTAGGCTCCCGCCTTCCCCCTTTAAGAGAACTTTCATCACGCAATTCGGGGACTCAGCCCGGGTACTAGTCTCCCCTGAGGGTTACAAATCTCATTGTTACCCTGGGTTAAAGCCGTTGCCCTCCGGCTCCTTGCTGGTTCCTAGTCCCATCGGAGGTTGGCCGAGCGATTTCGGTTGAATGAGGCGTATTAGAAATCCCCCAGAGGGTCTTCTTCAGGTGAACTTTTAGAGACAACTAAACTGAGCATGCCTAGGATAGGCGATGAGGCACCCGAGCTTGAGGCCGCGACGACCCACGGCGAGAAGAATCTCCCCTAACGCCTTTTTTCCTCCACAAACAAGAAGATCTGGATCACGTTCTAAATGAGAATCGATAGGCATGTGAGGGCTCCGTCGCACTTCTGTATCTCTGAGACGTTCAGCGAGATGACGTCGAAGCCAATCTCCTTCACCATCTGCTGGGCCTCAGCGTAGCCATCAGCCATGAGGACGGTGTCGCCCACGGCTAGGGTGTCCGCGGCGTACTCCTCCTTCCCCTGAGGGATCAGTATCTCGAAGCCCTCGAGGGCGGGGTGGTAGGCGTACTTCTCCGTGGCGATCATGATGTTCCTTCCAAGGTATGTCACATAGCTCTTCAGGTGCATTATGGCGGGGTCGAATATTGTGGCGACAGGGACCACGAGCCACTCCTGCATCTGGGCGACCCCCTCAGGGTTCGTCCTGTCGCTTATGCCGCTGATCAGCTTGTCAGGCAGGTGGACAACGTCGCCGCCCTCTACCGTAGCTGGGGATTTGGCCCGCCTCACGGGCATCATCTCGCTGAGCACCGCCTCGACGCCGGTCTCCTCGCCACGGCGGCTCTCCTTTGCCATCCTGCAGATGAGGGCCTTCCCGTTCTGGACGACGGCGTTGTCCTCGACGAAGCAGGAGTCGGGGCGGAGGTCGTCCCTGGGAACCCTGACGACCTCGAGGCCGAGCTCCTCGAGAGTCATACAATACTTCGCGTGCTGCTCCCTGGCCCCCTTAAGCGATACCGTGTGGTGGAGTGGGTGGGTCGAGAGGCAGCCGGCGTACATGTCGCCGGGCTCGCGGACGAGGGCGATCTTAGGGGTCGACAAAATCCATCGCCCTAGATTTATCTTTCGAGGTTAAAAATGGTTTCAGGGGTTCGATCCACCTTTCCGTCTCGAAGGGGTCGAGGAGCTCGCCGCCACGATCAGGGTCCTCGAAAAGAGCGACCCCCAGCACACGTCGAGGTTTATTGGATATCCGGTTGAAATGCCGTTGACGACTCAATTAATTTCTTTTAACTAAGTTTAGGCGCTATTGATCGTTTTTTTATCTGTCTGGGGCTACGTTGAAGCGTACTAGGTGGTCCTGTTGAAGTCTTCGAAGGCCCTCGGAATCCTTCTCCTCGTCATACAGGTCGCGGGGATGCTCGCGTTCGTGGTGAGCGTCCATACCATCTTCGCGGTCATGCGCTCGGTAGTGCCGAACGGTGGCCAGATGATACCCGTTGAGATCGACGAAAACACAGGCATTGCGAAGTTGACCTTCACCATGAGCCCGGGCAACGGGGGCTTCATCGGGGCGAGCCTGAGCGTCCAGGTCGGCATCGTAGCGCCCGGCGACCAGTACCTCGCGATGAACTCGACGAAGCTCTACCTCAACCCTGGCTCGCGGAAGAGCCTCGAGATGACTTTGAAGGTTCCTGTCGAGAGGTTCAACGAGTACGCCGCAGGCGGCGGCACGAGCCTCGAGGTTCAGACCGGCGTGAGGACACTGCAAGACCTCGTAGGGTTCTCCACCACGATTCGAGCCAAGGGAGGTGGTCAGTGATGAACCGTAGGACCAGCGCCATCCTCTCGGCGTTATTCACCCTCGCCATCTTCGTCGGGCTACCAATGGGCGTCCTCTACCTGCTACCTGCCGACCTCACCGCCCAGCTCAGCCAGGTCGGCTTCAGCGTCCAAGGCCTCTTAAACCAGACAGTGATAATCGGCGTCGTCATCGCTGCAATAACCATCGTGAAGGGGTTCATCGACGACAAGACCATAACCTACCTATTACTGAGCTTGGCATCGAACAGCATCACGCTGCTCTTCACGTTCATAGTCTTGGGGCTCGGAAACGTCGGTAGCATGGGGCTCACCACCGTCAAGCTGAACATACAGAACGCCGAAACCACCGTCGTGATGGACATGCGCCTCCTGCTTCAGGTCGCGGTCCTCACCGTCGTGCTGAGGATGATCCAGGTGGTCTTCGAGTGGAGGGAGGCAAGGGCTGAGGCGGCCCAGAAGGCCAACGCGCCACAGCCCGGCACTCCCACGCAGTGATCAAAGCACCGAACTGTCTTTCAACCGTCGGGAGATGGGTTTATCACCTTCGTCCGCGCCTGTGATTTGAAGTGCGCCACCCTTGAAGGTAGTGAACATCACGCACGGCGACGACTCAGACGGCCTGGTCTGCGGGGCCCTGATGAGAAGACTATTCGACGCAGAGGTGATGCTGGCCAACTACGACAACCTGGAGGAGGTCCTCGACGGCGTGGACTGGCAGGTCGGTGAGCTGTATATCACCGACCTCAATCTGCGGCCGGCGCTGCTGGACAGGATCCTCAGGATAAGGGCGCGGGCGCCTATCCACGTCATAGACCACCACCCCATGACGCCAAAATTCAGGGAGGCGCTGACTAGAGCAGGCGTCGAGCTGACCCTGGACAATAGGGACAGCGCCGCCGTCCTCGTCTACAGCCGCTTCCGAGACAGGCTTGAACCCGAGGCGGCGAGGCTCGCGGCGTACGCCGCCATCTCGGACCTCTTCGACGACGGCCCAGTGGCCTCACGGATACTCGATGGCATGGACAGGAAGTTCGTGGAACACGAGGCCCTCATACTGACCCACGCCCTCGGAGGTAACCCCTCGGAGGAGTTCAAGGGGCTGGTCCTCGACTCACTGACACACTACGGGTACCCCCACATGATCAAGGGCGCCCTGGAAGCATCCCGATCCCACCTCGACAAGGTCGTAAGGGTTAGGGAGGTCGTCCGAAGGGAGGCGAAGGTCGAGGGCAGGGTCGCCTACATGGAGTGTGGCGACGACATCTCCACGGGCGAAGCGGCCAACATAGTGATGGACGCCATGGGCGTCGATGTGGGCATGTGCTACAAGGTGGAGGACGGCCTCGTCAACGTCTCCCTCAGGGGGCAGAGGAGGCTCAGGGAGCACCTCGGCTTCCTCGCGTCCAGGCTCTCCGAGAGGCACGGGGGCTTCGGCGGAGGCCACAACCGGGCGAGCGGAGCAAAGGTGCCCAAGGCAGAGATCGGGGCGTTCATCGAGGACCTAGTCAAGAGCCTACCCCGCTGAGCTCACCCCTTCAGACCTTTTTCATCCTGCTCGCCCACTCAGCCCTCCTCCTAGCCTCCTTTATCCTCTCATCGAGGGGCTTGAGCCTCGCCGGGTCGAAGGGCACCCAATCATCCCTCTCTACATTGGGGCCGATCAGTTCGCTGCTTCTGCAAATGGTGACCCTGCAAGTTTGGTCTCCTTCCTGTGGCGAGTCCCTCTCGAGGCAGTTGAGAGCCTTGGCGAGGCGGATGAGGGAGATGACCTTGAAGGGGTCATCTAGGCCGTACTCCTCTGGGTGGCTATACCTGATCTCCCTCTCATCCCTCGTATCGGAGTAGACGATGATGTCGCCGTAGTCGGAGCTGACCTTCACGGGGGAGAAGAGGCGCCTGAAGACCCTTAGGCAGGTGCGCCGACCCTCGAAGACTACGACCAGCCCCTTCTCCCGGGTGGACAACGGGTTGAATGGGGACGACCTGATAAAAACTTCTTTGCCTCAGAAGCTGAGCAAAAATACTTTAAAAAAAGTTGAACTACTTAGCGCAGATACTGCCGAGTCGATTAGAACCTTCTCGGTGGCCTGTGCTTGGCGTAGCATTCGCGGCAGTATATGGGACGACCCTCTGTGGGCTTGAATGGGACTTCGCATTCCTGTCCACAGTCAGAGCAGACTGCCTTGTGCATCTCTCTGGGCGCGTCGTCGAAACTGCGCCTACCCCTATAACCCATCTATTTCACTCCTTTTCCTTCTGCACCTGCCCACGGGCAGTGGGCCGGTACAGATGTGAGGAGAATACCTAGCTTTTAAATATATGTTCAGCGGTGCGCGCTACAGTCAAGAAAATGGGAGGGGCCGGCTGCCTACCAGTCCGACTTCCTCTCAAGCCAGTCCTTCGTCTCGGGGTGGATGTTCTTCCAGGTTCTGACGTACTCCTTGACCTTGTCGGCGAGCTGGACGGTCTGGTCGTAGCCCTGCTTCTTTATGAACTCCTGTATCTCCTGCTGCGTCTTCCTACGTGGCTTCCAGTCCTCGGCGTTCGCCACCCTGAAGAGGAACCTAGTGTAGTTCGCCGCCGCGAGGCGCAGGTACTCTAGGTCGACCTTGTCGACGGTGTCGTACTTGCTGTGCCCGTAGCCTCTCCCCGTGTTGGTCCTGATGGACTCCGGGTCTCCGCCGCTGCCGCACGGGACGCCCTTGAGGAAGAATGGCCAGTGGTCGCTGTACGGGCCTACGCGCTGGAAGAAGGGGAGCTCCGCCTTCATCTCCGCCGCCCACCTCTCGAGGAATGGCTCGAGTTCAGGGGAGTCGTGGAGGATGATGCCCTTCTTCCCCTGGCTGCCGCCCGAGTCGAGGTTCAGCATGAACCTGATCTTGTCCATCTCGTCCCTGTGCATGGCGACGTAGTTGTAGCTCCCGTAGAGCCCGATCTCCTCGGCGCCGAAGCAGATGCACCTGACCCGCCTCTTCAGCTTGTCCTTAGCCATCTGGAGGTTGCGGGCGATCTCCATTACCGTGACGGCGCCCGAGGCGGGGTCGACGGCGCCCTGGCTGATGTCGTGGCCGTCGTAGTGGCTGCCGACGACGACGTACTCCTTGCTCCTGCTCGTGCCCGGGACGTCGGCTATGACGTTGTAGGTGGTGACGTCTATGTTCTTGTCGGAGGTCTTGATCCTGAACTTGACATCTCCCTCACGCTCGAGGGTGCGGACTAGGAACATGCCGTCCTCGTAGCTGACGCTGATGGAGGGGACGACGGGGCTTATGCCGCCGGTCTGGGGGCCGTAGGCGGGGTACTGATTCATGAATATCCAGCCCTTGGCGCCGGCGAGGACGCTCCTCATGAACTTCTCGCTCCTGTGGAGGGACCTGTTCATGCCGAGGGGATTGGCGCTCGAGACCATGACGATGCTGCCGTCTATCTCCGCCTTCCTCTTCTCGTAGACATCGACGGCGCCGTCGCCGAGCCAGACGAGCTTCGCCTCCACCTCGCCCGCGAGGCTGTGGGGGAGACTGATGCAGTCGATCTCCTTCTCGACGGGGCTGGTCATCGTCAGCTTCACTGGCCCACGCTTCCAGCCTGGAATCTTGTAGGATTCGTAATGGGCGTCCTCGATACCATAGCCCTTCAGCTTCTCGACCATGTACTTGACTGAGCCGAGGTCGCCGGGGGTCCCAGGGAACCTGCTCCCGTGGACGTCGCATAAGATCTTCAGGTTGTCCATCGGCTCCGAGGAGGTGTAGACCTCGGAGACGATCTTCTTATCGACCTCTAGGTATGGATTTTCCAAAAACGTGCACCGGCTAGATCAAGCCCTGCACCGGATTTAAGACTTTCAAACTACTCAGGTGGTCCCTTTCCTGTCCCCGACGAGGGAGGCGAAGACGCCGAGGACGCAGAGGACGGAGAAGATGATGAAGGCTGAGTGAACGCTCGCGAGGAGCTGGGGGTAGACCTCCGGCCTTATCTCGATCTGCCCGATGTTCACGGCGAAGAGGATCATGGTTATCCCCATACTCAGCATCTGCCCGGTCAGCCTCATCGTCCCGGTGGTGGAGGAGGCGACGCCGTAGTACTTACTGTCGACGGAGCTCATTATCGCGTTAGTGTTGGGGGCGGCGAATAGCGAGAGGCCGAATCCGAGGACTGCGAGGCCACATACTACGAAAAGGATCGAGGTGAAGCCGTCGAGGAGGATGAAGGGGAGGAGGCCGATGACCGTGACCGCCATCCCTATAGAGGCGAGCTTCCCGGGTTCGATCCTGTCCGATAGCCTTCCCGCGACGGGTGAGCAGAAGGCCTGTACTACAGGCGACGCTATTAGGACGAGCCCCGCGTCTATGGGGCTGAGTCCCTTCAGGTACTGGAGGTAGAGGCTGAGGAGATAGTTGACGGCGTAAGTCGCGCCGAAGTTGATGAACGTAGCGAGGCTCGAGAAGGTGAACCTCATGTTGCTCCTGAAGAGGTTTATGTCAAGGACCGGGTTCCGCGCCCTAGACTCGACCCAGAGGAATGCCGCGAGCCCCGCCACGCCGGCAGCGAGAGGGATGTAGCTCGACTCTTGAGGGAGGAGAGAGAAGCCGTACATTATGCAGAGGAGGGTTAGACCGTAGACGGCTGAGCCGAGGAGGTCGAAGCGCTCCCCCCGCGCCTCGACCCACTCCCCCCTCACCCTCCACAGGGTCAACGCGACTATCGCCGCGCCGAGACCGACGCCGCAGAGGAAGATACTCCTCCAGCCGAAGCTCTGCGTCAGTATGCCGCCGATGTAAGGTCCGACTGAGAGGCCCACGTAGACGGAGGCGGCGTTTACGCCGAGGACGGCCCCCCTCCTCTCCGGCGGGAAGACGGAGACCAGGATGGCGACGCTGGTACCGAATATCATAGAGGTCCCCACGCCCTGCATCACCCTGAGGAGGATGAGGGTGAACGAGGAAGGGTAGAACGATAAGAGCAGGGAGGCCACGGTGAAGATGGAGACGCCGTAGACGAAGACCCTCTTCCTCCCGTACATGTCTGCGAGCTTGCCGAACGGGACGAGGAGCATCGCAGAGGTGAGGAGGTAGGCGAGGGAGGCCCAGCTCATGGAGATGGCGTCGAGGCCGAACTCCCTGCTTATGGTGGGGAGGGCGATGTTGAAGGATGAGGCCGCGAAGGGCGTGAGGAAGGCGGTGAGCGAGGACACAACCACGACGATCCTCCGGTCGGTCTCCTCCAAGCTCCTACCCTTCCCCCACATAGCCAGGGACAAGAATTTAACTTGAACGATCAGGGGGAGGAGGCTGAAACGATTAACCTTAAAAGAGTGTGGCGACGGAGATGGTCCTTATCTCGTCGATGGTGTCCTCGCAGCGGTCAGTTATGTTCTCCATCGCGTCCATGAACTGACTGAGGAGGATCGTCGGCCCCACGGCCACGCCGTCGCCCCTGAGCCCGTTGATCGCCCCCCTCGCCTTCTGGTAGAGGCCGTCCATCTCCTCCTCGAGCCTCTCGACGGCGTCGGCGGCCGTCAGGGCGTCGTCGAACTCCCTGCCTATCAGCTTCCCGGTGCAGAAGTCGAGCTTTACGACGCAGTCCCTGATGACCCGCATCATGTCCTTCACGATGGCCTTGATCTCCTCAGGCATCTTATCGAGATCGAACTCCACGAGTATCCTGCCGGTCTCGTTGATCCAGTCTATTACCTGATCTATCGACCTGGCCAGGCGCATCAGGTCCTCACGCTCGTTCGGCGGCAGGTCACCCTTGGCGAGCTCTATGATTATCTTCTTCTTGAGGACGTCCGCCTCCTTCTCCTTCTGGGAGAGGACGTTGAAGCAGCGCTCGAGGTCCTCCCTCCTACCCTCTATGGCGAAGGAGATGCAGCGCTGAAGCTGCTCTATCGCCATGACGGTGTCCTTTGAGTGTTCGCCGACCATGGTGATGGCCTGGACCTTCCTCCTCGTCTTCAACCAGCTCTCAAGAGACTTCATCCCTATTCACCACTACTCTAGCGCGAGCTCCTTCTCAAGCCCCTCAGGAGGGTACCTGTATATCAGCATGTGCTCCTCGGGGAGCATGATACCTACTTCGTCGCCGACCCTTATATCAGGTTCCTCCTCGGACGCAGGAACCTTCAGCTGTGCCTTCAGCCCGTTCAGGGTCTCGACGCCGTAGCTTCTGGCGTCGCCGAGGAAGCTCTCCTCCCTGACCGTGCCCTGAAGCGTGTTCGCCCGGCTCCGCCGGCCGTGGACCAGCTTGACGAACTCCGGCCTTATCGCGACGACGCAGTCCTCGCCGGGCTTTAGGTCGAGGTCCTCCCTCCTCTTTATCGATAACACTGCCCCGCCCACGTCGACTCTGCACGTCTTCCCGGCCAGTCCAAGCACCCTGCAGGCGAAGAAGTTCGCCTCGCCGAGGAACTTCGCCGTGAACAGGTTCCTGGGGTTCAGGTATAGCTCGTCCGGCGGGCCGACCTCAACCACCCGCCCCGCCTTCATAACGATTATCCTGTCCGCTATGGAGAGCGCCTCCTCCTGGTCGTGGGTGACGTGGACGGCTGTGAGCCCCAGCCCCTTTACGAGCCTCTTCAGCTCGTATCGGATCACGGTCCTGACCTTGAAGTCGAGGGCGCCCAGAGGCTCGTCCAGTAGGAGTAGGGTCGAGCCGGAGGCCAAGGCCCTCGCGATCGCCGTCTTCTGGCGGGCGCCCCCGCTCAGCTCAGACGGGAGGAACTTGGAGCTCTCCCTCATCGACAGCATGTCGAGCATCTCGGTCACCGTACCCCTCCTACCGTCGACTGACTCGCCCTTCACCATGAGCCCGTACGAGACGTTGTCGTAGACGTTCATGTGGGGGAAGAGGGCTATCTCCTGGAAGACGTAGCCTGTGCCCCTGTCCTCCACCGGCAGCGGCGTCACCGACTTGCCGTCGATGTATGTCTCGCCGCTGTCCGGCTGGACGATGCCCGCTATGGACTTGATCAGCGTCGTCTTGCCGCAGCCGCTGGGGCCAACTATGCAGAGGTACTCGCCGCTGTGGATTTCGAGGCTCACGTCCCTCAGGGCGGTGATCTTCCCGTAGGTCTTCGTTACCTTTTCAAGCCTCACTTCAGGCATCTAGTAGGCCTCCAGCTCGTGGCGGAGCCCCAGCGTCGGGTAGTCGTAGACGAGGGCGCTCCCGGGGTAGAATGATACCCAGACCCTGTCGCCGACCCTGAACTTCCCCAGCAGGATATCCGTCGGCATGAGCGATGAGACGACGTCGCCGTTCCTGAGCCTGACCTCGAGGCGGATGTAGGCGCCGAGGAAGTAGATCTGGGTGACCTCGCCGTCCAGTACGTTCCTTCCTTCGCCGGGGTCGTCGCTCGTCAGGAGGGTGTTCTCCTCCCTGACGGCGACTATGACGTCCTCCTCGTCCTCGTGGCTTGTGTCTGCGACGTTGACGGAGAGGTTTCCGCGGAGATTCACCGTGCTCTTCTCCCGGTTCCGGGCTTCGATGATCCCCTCAAGGAAGTTTGTCCTGCCGACGAAGTTAGCTACGAATATGTTCTCTGGCCTGTTGTAGACGTGGAATGGCGTCCCGTGCTGCTGGACCCGTCCCATTCTGAGGACGAGTATCCTGTCGGCCACGGTCATCGCCTCCTCCTGGTCGTGGGTGACGTGGATGACCGTGAGCCCGGACTCCTTGGCAAGCCTCCTTAGTTCGCCCCTGAGCTCCAGCCTCAGCCTGGCGTCCAGCGCTCCCAGGGGCTCGTCCAGGAGGAGCAGCTTAAAGCCCGGGGCGAGCCCCCTGGCGAGGGCCACACGCTGCTGCATGCCGCCGCTCAGCTCGTTCGGGAAGGCGTCTGCCCTGTGGTCGAGCCTCACGAGCTTCAGAACCCTCATCGCCGCCTCGGAAGCCTCCTTCGCCGGTGTCTGTCTCGCCATAGGCCCGAACATGACGTTCTCAAGGACGGTCATGTGGGGGAAGAGGGCGTAGGTCTGGGGGACGTAGACGGCGTTCCGCTCCTCAGCCGGGACCTCGTTCACCCTCTCGTCATCCATGAATATCTCCCCCTCGTCGGGCTTGATTATCCCCGCGATGAGGCGGAGGAGGGTCGTCTTGCCGCTGCCGGTGGAGCCCAGGACGCAGAGGTACTCGCCGTCCTTGACCTCGAAGGTGACGTCCTCCAAGGCCCTGGTCCTCCCGAAGCGTTTGGCCAGCCTCAAGACCTTAAGCGCAGGCGTCCCCCATTCACCTCCTCCTGTAGACCAGCAGCCTGAGGACGAGCAGTGAAGCGAACGAGGTGAGCACGAGGAAAGATATGCCCAGGGCTATGTCAGACGTCGTCGCGGGCACCGTATGCTTGACCCAGGAGACGAGCAGGACGGGCGCCGTCTTGAGCTGATCGGCGACGGCCGTCGCGGCTCCGGTCTCATCCACGCTCCTCGTGAACGTGAGGACGGCGCCTGAGAAGATCGAGTACTTCGTCAGCGGCACTATTATCCGCCTGAAGACGTTAAGCGGCTTGCTCCCGAGCGTCCTCGCCGTCTCCTCCATCTCCGTGGGTATCCCCTCCAAAGAGGCCGCCATCGCCTGGACGAAGTAGGTGTAGGTGATCGTCGTGTGGGCGAAGATGAGTACCCAGAACTCCGGCAGGAAGCTGAACGAGCGCCAGAAGAAGCTGAGGGAGACTCCGAGGGCGACGCTGGGCACCACGATGGGGACGTTGACGGCAGCCTCAAGGAGGGTCGTCAGCGTCTTCCCCAGCCTTCTTCTCGCGATGAGGATCGCCACGGGCAACCCGGCGGCTATATTGATCAGGGTCGCTATGACTCCGATGAGGTAGGAGAGCCCCATAGCCTGCCAGTAGTTGGACCAGATCCCGACGCCGCTCAGCGCCTTTCCGAGGGTGCCGTCTGTGGCCGCCTCTATCGCGGGGAAGGTTATGAAGACCGAGGGGATCAGGACGAAGAGCAGGAATATGACCATCGTGGTGGCGTCCCTGAGCCTTACGCTCCTCCTCGAGCTGAGCGCCCCCTCTTGGCGCGGGTACGCGCTCCTCATAGGGATCTTCAGCCTCGTGCCGAGGACTCTGATCAGGGCGAAGACGGCTATCGAGGTCAGTATCAGGGTGAAGCTTACGAGCACCATGGGGCCCTCGAGGCCGGCGTCCTTCGCGT
>CAZVMI010000018.1:0-17780 GCA_964628365.1 uncultured Candidatus Bathyarchaeia archaeon
AACAGCCAGAAGATACCGCCCCACACGGGGCTTCCGGGGATGAGCGTCCCAATGGGGTTCACCTACGGCAGCCTCCCAGCCGGGCTCCAGATAGTAGGGAGACTCTTCGCAGAGCCCGAGATGATAAGGATCGCCTACGCCTACGAGCAGGCGACACGCCGCAGGCGCCCACCCGAGAAGTTCCCTGACCTAGAATAGGCCGTCACATCGCTAGTCAAGATCGGGAAAATGACATAAACAGAGCTCACCCTGTCTCTACCAGACATGGTTCTGACAGTTTTCGAGAGGAAGGCCTTGGCGGAGGTCTCTAAGGAGAGGTGCTGGGAACATGTCGAGTGGTTCGCCAGCGTCGGGGAGAAGCTCTCCGGCACGCCAGCCAACGAGAGGACCGTCGACTACGTCCTCGACAGGCTGAAGGGGTACGGCGTCAAAGCCTCGGCCCCGGCTTTCCAAGCCTGGCTCGACTTCCCAAACCCCTCGGAGGCAGAGCTGAGGGTGCTCTCTCCAGAGAAACGGGATATTAGAGCGATGCCCCTCGCCCAGGCCGCCCCCACGCCCCCTGAGGGGGTGGAGGGGGAGCTGGTCTACGTCGGAGGGGGAGGGCTCCGCGACTACGAGGGGGTGGACGCGCGGGGCAAGGTCGTCCTCGCCGAGTTCAGCAAGCCTCCGGCCCGCCCCTGGAAGAACTACGTCGCGGGTATCATAAAGGGGGCCGTCGGCATGATAGTTATCGGTTACACCGGTCCTACGATGGTCTACAACTGGGGCACCGTCAAGTCGGTCTGGGGGAACCCGACGCCTGATGACATAGACGAGATAGGCAGAATTCCAGTCCTCCTGATCTCGGCCGAGGATGGGCAGCAGCTGAAAGGACTCCTGGGGAAGGAGGCCGTCCGTGTCCGTATGAAGGCAGGGAGCCGTAGGGGCTGGGCCGCGACCAGGCAACCAATGGCCACCATCAGCGGGAGGGAGCTGGGCTTCGTCCTCCTCGGCAGCCACTTGGACGCCTGGAGAGGGGCGGCGAGCTGCAACGCAGTCGGCTGTGCCTCTACCCTTGAGTCCGCGAGGGTGCTCAGCAGGCTCCGGTCAAGCCTCAGGAGGGGGGTCGAGTTCCTCTGGTTCCAGGGCCACGAGACGGGCATCATGACAGGATCAACGTGGTACGTCGACAACCACTGGGACAGGCTCCACACCGGCTGCGTCGCCTACCTAAACAACGACACCCCGAGCATGATCGGCACCACCGTCTATTCAGCCGAGGCAGACCCTGTCCTCCAGCAGTTCGTATGGTCCACCGTAGCGGAGCTAGCCGAGGAGGAGGGGGCGCCCATCAGGAAGCCTCCGACCAAGTATCTCCCAAACAAGACGGGGGACCAGTCCTTCTACGGCGTCGGCGTGCCCTCCGTCAGGGTTATCACCGTTCACCCGCCCGAGGAGAGAGTCCCCCCAGGAGGATGGTGGTACCACAGTGACCAAGACACTCTAGACAAGTGCGACCCCGACACCCTCCACATGGCCAACAAGGCCCAGATTCTTGTCATCCTCAGACTCTGCACCCTCCCCGTGCTCCCCTACAAGGTCCAGGCCACCGCCGACTGGACCCTCGACACTTTGAAACAACTCAGGGCGAGCGCGGGAGGAGCGCTGGACCTGACTGGACTCGTAGGAAAGGCCGAGGTCTTTAAGAATGCTGCGTCCAGCCTCGACGAGGCCACCGCGCTCCTGTCTGAGAGGTGTCAGGACTCGAAGGAAGCGGAGAGGCTTGAGAAAGAGGTGAGACTCACCAACGAGAACCTACTTAAGATCTGCAGGGTCCTCAACCCCATCAACTACACCCTCCACGGCAAGTACGGGCAGGACCACTACGGCGCCGAGTACATCAAGCCGATCCCCCTCCTACAGCCCGTCTCAGAGCTTGTAGCCCTCGACCCAGACACGAGTGAGTACAAGGCGCTGAAGACAAAGCTAGTGAGGGCGAGGAACATCGTCTCGGATGCGCTGGAGGAAGTGACAAGGGTGGCCAGATCTACCTCCGACAAATTGGGCTAGCCGAATAAGGTCCTAAAGGTCTTCCAACTGGAGCCTATCTACTTTCTGTTTTGCCAATTCCTGGGGCGGATCATGAGCCCACTACAGGTTATCCTTCTCCTTCGGCTCGAGATACATGCCGACATCCACGTTGACGCCCTGCCCCCACATCTCTTGGAGCCTCTGCTTGCCCCTGATGACGCCGAGGCTGTTCCAAATGATGAAGCCACCGTCAGCTGGGTGCCAAGCCTTCACCAACATGGCCTCCTCCAGGACGCCGTTGAACCTGTTCAGGCGGTAATTCTTATCCGGCGAGTAGGCGAAGATCCTGTGCCAGGCAATCCATAGAGCTACGATCAAGGCGAGGATGAGGAGGAGGACCTCCTCGACGACCTCGATAGGCGCCAGGGGGTAGGTTTCAGTTATCACTTCGATTCATTCATGGTGTTACGTTTGATAAAAGGTTCTTGTTTGAGCCCGGAAGGTTCATCAAAAGGATAAAATTCTCCGAAATTTTGGATATTTTCCACGCAGTTTCATCATAGAACCTCTTTACATGAAAGGAGGCTTCAGGTAGGCTTGACTTTTTTGAAACATTAAAAAATCAGTGGTCGTATTAATCTTCGGGGATCTGCTTGGAGACCCAGAGAGACCTTAGAAGAATCTTCCCAAGCGTTCTCGACAGGGCTATCCTGCATTCGAAGAAGTTATACATGGTCAAAGACATCATGTCGCAGCCTGTCATCACGATCTCACCGGAGGCTCACATGGGGGAAGCCGCCAGGGTCATGGGCGAGAGGCGTATAGGCAGCCTCATAGTGGAGAGGGGTGAAAGACCAGTCGGCATAGTGACCGAGAGGGACCTACTCAGCCAAGTGATAGCACTGGACAGGGAGCCCGCGAGGGTGAGGGTCGCCGACATCATGTCCTTGCCGCTGGTAACCATCGGCCCCTCCGCCACGATAAAGGAGGCTGCCCGCACGATGATCAGGAAGAGGGGCAGGCTCGTCGTCGTCGAGGGAGACGAGCTCCTCGGCATCGTGACAGCCTCGGACCTCGTCAAGAGCCTACCGGAGACCGAGGAGACGACTCGCAAGGTAATTGAATATGCGACTAAGAAGGTCGTCACCGTAGACGGTGAGACAACGGCCCGAGCAGCCGCGAAGGTGATGGGCTTGGAGAGGATCGGGAGCGTCGTCGTCACCAGGAGGGGGAGGCCGACCGGGATATTCACGGAGCGTGACCTCCTCACGGCCCTCGTCGCCAAGGGGAGATCGCTTGAGAGCCGCGTCGGCGAAGTCGCGTCCTCTCCCCTCCTCGTCGTCCCGTCGGGGATAAGCGTCCTAGACGCCGCCTTCGTGATGTCAACCAAGGGGGTCAGGAGGCTGCCACTGGTCGACGAGGGCGACGAGCTGGTCGGCATCGTGACCGCCAGGGACCTTGTCGAGGCCTACGCACGGTAACTTACCCCTTTTTTTGTGTGTCCTGGGCGTCTCGTGGGCATCGTCCTCGCTCCGAGTTTATTTAAAAGGATGGGCAGGTGATTCTACACTTGTATGGAGCCCATGATAGTGCCTGCAGTCATCGCCGGTGACCAGAGCGAGCTCGGCGAGCTACTCTCTAGGCTCAGAGGCGTCGCGAACAGGGTGATGCTGGACTTCATGGACGGCGAGTTTGTGTCGGGCACATCGCTCCAATTTGACCTCCACCTCCCGGAGGGCTTCTCATACGAGGCCCACCTCATGGTTAGGCGCCCCCTAAGTTACCTCGCCAGGCTCGCCGGTAGGGTTGAGACAGTCATCCTACACATCGAGACCTTGGACGATGTCGGGCGAGCCATTGTCTCCACGAGGAGAGCCGGCTTCAAGGTCATGCTCGCCATATCACCTGGGACCCCGGTAGAATTCGTGGCCCCATACCTGAGGGAGATCGACGGCGTCCTCGTCATGACTGTCGAGCCGGGCAAGTACGGCGCGGATTTCCTTCCGTGGACGCTGGATAAGGTCAGGGCGCTCAGGAAGATGGACGGACGCGTGACCATCGAGGTGGACGGCGGGATGAGCCCAGACAACGCAAGGGCGGCGAGGGAGGCCGGCGCGAACATCTTCGCGTTGGGCTCCTACATCATCAGGAGCCAGGACATCGGAAGGGCGTTCAGGGAGCTCGAGGAAGCCATATCATAGCTCCCATCTGTTTGAAACCCGTTCGCGCGGGCTAATTCAATAATTCCTTCCTGTTTCGATGAGCGATAAAAATTGAAAAACTTTATTATATAGGTCATGTAGAGTCTTTCAATAATTTCCTTTAATATACTTATCTAAGAACTCATCAATATATCCGTCCTTACTATGTAGAGGATTCCGATTAACCTCCTTCCGGATTTTGAGAGTATTTAATCCCTTATATACAAACGTCGGTTTAGCATCTGGTTTTAGGGGTTTTTCGGAATCCTCAGTAGTTAGTTTGCCCCTTGAAAATCCTCGCCATGTGAGCACCTTTAAGGAGTGTTCGCACGTTTAGCTGTTCTAAAACGTAGAATGAAATAAAGGAACGCGTGATATTGGAGTGGGAAGCGTTGCTCGAATGAAGTTAAGGAGATCTATCCTAGGTTTAGCAATTCTTGCTATAGTGATAGCCTTGGTTGGTTTTTCAGCTGCGGTTTACCTTCCTCAATATTATCAGGCTCAAGCTTATGCTGCTTCTGACGAGAGGGCTTCATCCGTTGATAAGGATCTCGTAGCAGTGAACACTAGGTTTGCCTTGGCCATCTTCAAGGAACTCCAAGCGGAGGATCAGAACAAGAACATCTTCATCTCTCCCCTGAGCATCTCGACGGCACTGGCGATGACCTACAACGGTGCGGAAGGCTCGACGAAGGATGCCATGGCTAAAGCACTGCAATACAGCAGTATGGATGTTGGGAAGATGAACGAAGGTTACTTCAACCTGATAGGAAGCCTGGAGAACGCCGATAGCCAAGTCAGCCTCAAGATTGGCAACTCAATATGGATGGAGAAGAGCTTTGAGCCGAAGGTTGACTCAAGCTTCACGAAGAGGATAACGGATTACTACAGAGGTGAGGCGTTCACCCGCCCATTCATGGACCCCAAAACAGTCGGAGAGATAAACGGCTGGATTAGCGACAAGACGAATGGTAAGATAGACAAGATGATCGATGAGATAGACCCCGACATGGTGATGTTCCTCATCAACGCCATCTACTTCAAGGGAGACTGGGTGAAGAAGTTTGACGCTTCTCAGACGGCGAGAGCTGACTTCTTCCTCCCCAACCGGAGCACGGTCAAGGTAGATATGATGCCTACCTCTGGAACCTTCAGTTACTATTCAGGAGAAGGCTTCGAAGCGGTAAGGCTTCCATATGGGAGAGACAAGATTGCGATGTACATCTTCCTACCAAAGGAAGGCATACCGCTGGAATCATTGATTGGAAACCTAAACCAGACTGCCTTTGACAGCTTCATTAGCGGATTCTCGCCTCCAAAAGAGCTCGATGTCATGCTTCCCAAGTTCAAGCTGGAGTACGGCATAAAGCGCCTCAACGATGTCCTCACAAAGATGGGAATGGGGATAGCATTCAGCGGTTCAGCAAACTTTAACGGCATGACTTCGGCTGATCCTGCGGAGCTATACATCAGCTACGTGGATCACAAAGCAGTCGTCGAGGTTAATGAACAGGGAACTGAGGCAGCTGCAGCTACTGTGGTAGCAATGTTAAGTAGCGGTAGCGCTCCTATACGCACGGTATTCAATGTCAACAGGCCCTTCTTCTTCGTTATCAGGGACGACCGTTCGGGCTCGATACTCTTCATGGGCAAGATCGTTAACCCGCTTCAATCCTCTTCTCCTTAACCAAACACTTGCAATTGTATGTATTTAGCTCATGAAACCGACCACGGGGGCCGCCTGGGTGAGGTGCAGCCTGTGCGGGGCCAAGGTTAAAGCCGAGAACATGCCGAAACACATGGCGAGGGTTCATCCTGAAACGGTTGGTAAATGAAGGCAGAATTTGACCGGTCAATCAACATAATTATTTAATCAGCCCGCGCGCGCCGCTAAGAGATATCTTAATCGACCAGATCGTTCTTCGCTGAAAAGGTCAGGCAAGGCAACCATGTATGTATAATTTTCTTATGATGACTTCTTCTGGGTCTTTAAACTGTACGGCGTCATCATCGCCTGAAAAAAGTTTAAATTGCACCTCCCTCCATCCCTTAAAGATTCAGGTTACTTCGTTCCAAGACGATAGGGGTTTAGCATCTTGTCAGGTGTTAAAAATTGTTTTTCCCGGTGCCGTGATTTGAGCTGCACTAAGAGGGCGATGTCCTTCAGGGGCAAGTCGACATGGTGCACATGGGGCGAGGAGGAGTGCGACCCGACGAAGTGCACATACGCTGTCTGCTCCAAGAGGCAGCTCCTTGACAACGGCGTATGCGGTCTCACCATCAAGCGGAGGACGCAGGACGACTCCAACCCGGAGGACTTCAAGGTGCTGGAGATAAGGGCGCGGGGCAAGCTCGCGAAGAAAATAGGAGACCGGACAATCTTTTAGCCGCCCCACCGCAGCCAAATATACCCGATAAGCCTATTCTTAACTTACATGAAGCATGACACCAGGAGCGAGCTGACGGGCATCATCCCTGAGCCCCTCATAGGCCTCGTCCCCAGATCATTCGACGTGATAGGCTCCAGGGGCAGGTCGGTGGCCATAGTCGAGGTCCCTGAGGGGCTGTCCCAGTACGAGGTGGAGCTCGCCAAGGCCATCATGAGGGTCCACAGGAACGTCGTCAGCGTCCTCTCCAAGGGCTCAGAGAGGACAGGCGAGTACAGGGTCAGGGAGATGCGGATCATCTACGGCGACCCGGACACGGTCGTGCTCCATAGGGAGTCGGGATGCGTCTTCAAGGTCGACCCCATGAAGGCCTACTTCTCGCCCAGGGAATCGACGGAGAGGGATCGCATCTCGGCGCAGGTGAAAGACGGCGAAAATGTCCTCGTGATGTTCAGTGGCGTAGGGCCATTCGCCATCCGTATCGCGAGGCGCCACCCGGGAGCGATGATAACGGCTGTCGAGCTAAACCCCTACGCCCACAACCTGTGCGTTGAAAACATAAGCCTCAACAAGGTCGATGGTAGGGTTAAGGCGATCCTCGGCGATGTGAGGGAGGTCTGCCCGAGGCTCGGCGAAAAGTTTGACAGGATACTCATGCCTTTACCGAAGGGAGCACACCAGTTTCTCGACGTCGCCGTTGCCTCCATCAAGGGTGGCGGCGTCCTCCATTTCTACCACTGGGCGCCGGCGAGCTCCCTCTTCGTCGAGGCTGAGAGGCTGGTCGCTGGGGCAGCGGCAGCCCGGGGCAGATCGACGCAGATCTTGGATGAGGTGAAGGTCTCACAGTACAGCCCCAGGGTCTGGAAGGTGTGCCTGGACATCGCAGTAAGCTGATTCTGATAAGAAAAACCAGGGTGCTCTGGAGAGGCTGGCCCCTAAGGCTCCTTCTTCCCCTTTTCTCCCTCTTCCTTGTCCTCTTCCAGTTCGCGTTCGAGTTCGAGCGGGTTCTCAAGCGGTATCGGCGGCGGCGTCGTAGCCATCGTGTAGCCTATCCAAAGGACGATGAACAGCATAAGGTAGACCGCCAGCACTATCGGGAGCTTGAAAGCCCACTCCCCCAGCCAGACAGGCACCCACCCAAAGTAGGGGCCGAAGGCCCACGCGAAGTAGCCGACCATGATAGCCAGAGTCACGATCATAATTGTGTAACCTAAACTCTTATCATTCAACCCTGTATCCTCTCTGATAGGTAACTGAGGCATCCGTTTTTAGCCTTTTCTCCCTTTATGTACATGTATTAATGAAACATGAGGCGTTTTAGGGAGCTTACTGAAACTTATTTACTTATTCTTTCCTTCGTGAGGAAATTCCTTCAAGGATATTCCTTGATATATTTTTCTTTTAACCTTAGGAGAATAAGGAGAACTGTTTTAAGTCGGATCGGGAATTATTTGGCAACCTAAAGGACGTGCAAGGTGAATGTTTTGAACAATGTCTTCATAGCCGAACTCGGCCAGGTTCCGCTGGAGGAGAGGCCCCTCGAGATATGTGAGCGGAAGGGGCTTGGCCACCCGGACACGATGTGCGACGCCATCATGAACCAGGTGTCTGTGGAGCTTTCGAAGGAGTACTTGAAACGCTTCGGTACGATCCTCCACCACAACCTGGACAAGGGGCTTCTTGCCGCCGGGGAGACGCGCGTGAAGTTCGGTGGCGGCGAGGTGATTGAGCCGATCCTGATCGTATACGGTGATAGGGCGACCTTTGAGGTCGAGGGAGAGGCAATACCGGTCAATGAAATAGCCATCATGAGCACCAAGGCGTGGATGAGGAAGAACCTCCGCTTCGTCGACCCCGACATCCACATCACTTATCAGAGCCAGATCAGGCCCGGCTCGCAGGCGCTCCAGGACATCTTCGAGCGTAAGGGGAAGTTCCTCGGCGCCAACGATACATCGGCCGCAGTCGGCTTCGCGCCGTATACCCCTATGGAGAGGCTGATCCTCGAGCTTGAAGGACACCTGAACTCCAGGGAGTTCAAGAAGAGCTACCCTGAGTCCGGTGAGGACATAAAGCTGATGGGGCTTAGGAAGAATGGGGAGCTCAACCTCACCGTCGCCATGGCCTTCGTCGACAGGTTCGTCGGTAGCGAGGACGACTACTTCAAGAAGAGAGCGGAGATAACCGACGCCATGCAGACCTACATCAGGGAGAACTCAAAATTCAAGAAGGTGAACCTCAGCCTCAACGCGTTGGATAAAAGGGGCCGCGGCTTAGACGGCTGCTACCTCACTGTCTTGGGCACCTCGGCGGAGGCCGGGGACTCCGGCCAGGTCGGACGCGGCAACAACGTCGCCGGCGTCATCGCCCTTCTACGGCCTATGTCATCTGAGGCTGCGGCGGGGAAGAACCCTGTCAGCCACGTCGGCAAGATCTACAACCTGCTCAGCTACCAGATAGCGAACCGCATCGTGGAGCAGGTGAGTGGCGTCAAGGAGACCTACGTCTGGCTGCTGAGCCAGATAGGGCGCCCGATCAATGAGCCAAGCGTCGCCTCTGCCCAGATAATACCCGAGAAGGGAGTCAGCGTCAAGTCCCTCAGCACCCAGGTCGAAGAGGTCATCGCCTACGAGTTCGAGCACCTCGCGGAGTTCTGCGACAAGCTCGCAAAAGGGGACGTGGGTCTCCGCTAGACCTTTTTCCCAAAATTAAAGGTTCATTTCCCTTTTTGATGGACAAAGACTTTCGACGGGGCATCCGCTGCATCGGGGGCTCCTTGGTCTGCAGAAGTCCTTGCCCAGCTGGACGAGGGCGCTGTCCATGAATCTCCTATCGTCCTCCCTAATTCTGTGCTCAAGATCCTTCTTGACCCCTTCTACCCCTGAGGATTTCTCCGCTAATCCTAACCTCATCGCCGTCCTACGGACGTGTACGTCGACGGCTATCGTCGGCTTAAGGAATGCGTAGCTGAGGACCACGTCGGCGGTCTTCGGCCCGACGCCGGGCAAGCTCAAAAGCTTCTCCCTGTCGGCTGGGACCTCTCCGTCGAACCTCCTCAGGAGCTCAGAGCATATACGATGGATGCGGTCTGCCTTCTGGTTATAGTAGCCGGAGCACCTTATGAGCTGCCTCAGCCTCTCGCCGTCCAAGTTGAGAATGGATTCCGGGTCGTTGGCAACCTGGAAGAGAGCCATTGCAGCCTTCTCGGAGTTGGCGTCTCTTGTCCTCTGGGAGAGGATGCAGCCGATGAGCACCCTGAAGGGGCTCTCACCGCCTCTCTGGGTCGCCTCGAAGACATATTGGGCCTTCAGAGCTTTAATTATACCTTCCACCCTCTTCGATCCGCTCATGGTTACCAACCTACAAGGAGTTCCGTAATTTCTCGAACCTCATCCTCAGGTAACCTGGGACGCTGAGGCCTTCCACCTTAGAGAGTTTCTCCAAGGCCTTCGCCACCCCCGTAGAGTATTGGATGGCTTTCTTAGGCCTGTTCGCGACCTCACTCGACAATCCAAGCCATTCCGCGAGGGCCCTCAGGACGATTTTCCTCGGCTGATCGGTCTTCTTGGGGAGCTTCAGGCTTGTGGGCATAGAGAGTCCAAGGCTTATGAGGTCTCCGTCCGTGTATGGGAGCCTCAGCTCGACGCCGAGGTCGGCACACACCTTGAAGTCCCTCTCGTAGTTCACCTCGGAGGCGGACATCAGATCCCGTAGCATGGTCTCCTTCACCGTGTCTCCAGTTGAGGCGTACTCCTCGACGTATCTGGCGTAGCCGCCGAAAAGTTCGTCGCTTCCTGTGCCCGAGAACAATACCTTGGAGCCAGCACTGGACGCCTTTTCGGCGACCCAGCGGAGGGGGAGGGCGACACCCACCTTCATCGAGTCCGCCTCCTCTACACTGAGGAGTACCTCATCTAGGTCTTCCCTAATTTCATCAGTTCCATGTATCTTGATAGCGATGGGGAGACCGAGGCTTTCGGCGGCTTCATCTGCGGCTCCGAAATCCGCTGATCCCTCGACCCCGACGCAGATGAGGCTTGGCTTTGTACCTTCCCTGTTGAGGTAGTATGCAAGGAGCGTGCTGTCGATGCCGCCTGAGAAGCCCAGGGAAGTGTTGACAGAACTCCTGCTCATCCTCCTGGCCGATTCAGTCAGACTCCTGTCAAGCAGATCAACGGCCTCGTCGAGGCTCATGGCGACGGAGCAGGGGCACTCCATTCCCTTTACTTTGTTCACCCTGAAGCCCCTGGCACTCACTTCAACGATGTGGCCCGGCTCGACACGGATGGGCTGCAGGCCGAGCATCCAGAGCATCTTCCTGTTCGATGCTATCCCCACGAGGCGGTCAGACTCGCCGTAGTATAACGGGACAACGCCGATCCTGTCCCTGCCGGCTATGAAATTGTCGCCGTTCAGCACCACGGCGGCGTACGAACCGTCGTAGCCCTCGATCAGGCTCCGCAAGCCTCTCTCGGGGTCTTTTTCAACGAGGTCCGCGAAGACCAATTCCGTCGGATTGTCTGATCCCCAGATCCTGCCGTTGATGGCCAGTGACATATTCGTCTGCTGAATTGGCTGGGGTTGGTCTGTAGGCATCACCTTGTTGAGCTTGTACCCCAGGGCTATCGAACTCGGGTTTGAGGTAAATTCAGGTGAGTCGTCGAAGATCTCTACTCCTCTAGGCGTCGCGATGCCGTATGCGTCGCCCATGACCCCTCGAGAACCTGTCAGCATCCTCAGTAGCTCGGAGGTGACGTCCTCGTCTCTCTTGCTGATGAGGCCGGCGATGAGGCTCATTCGAGGAGATGAGGGGCTGAAGGAATAAGGGGTTATCGCAATGCTTGCTGAGTTGTCTGCTCTATCTTTTTGGCTGCGTCCTGGTAGTCCTCGGCGGCCTCCAGGATGGCGTCGACCTGCTCCTCTGTGAGCATCGCCCCATGGAGGAGCATTCCCCTCCTCTTATCTTCCTTCAGGATGGACTCCTTGATCGGATAGGGCTTCTCTAATCGGGTGAGGCCCCTGAACGTGAGGCTGCACCTCCAGCTATGCCCCTTGCTGTACTCCTCCTCCTCCGGCGTCATCTCCCAGAGCATCTCGACTTTGTCGACGACGCCGTAGCCCACGAAGCAATCTGAGGCGCCAGCCTTCTTGGCGAGGAGGATCGGGGTCCCCCTCCTCCATTTCCTCATGACGCCAGAGTAGTACTTCCCCCTCTCGAAGACCTGTTTTAGCCACTCTTCGGTGCTTATCCTGAGGACGTATCCGGGGTTATCCTCGGTTGACATCGGTATTACAAACATTTAATTAATATTAAAGCTAATCTGGTCGCTCGTCCTCGTACTTCTCCTCGACGAACTCCGTGAGGGCGCGCTGCTCGGTCTCAGGCCTCTTCAGCCTCTCCCACTCCCCCTCCTCGACGAGGCCTCCGACCTGCTCCTTTATGGACTTCGCGAGGCGCGGGCCTATGAGGGGTATCTCTACGAGCCTCTGAAGCGGCGCCTTCGTCAGGGCCGAGATGTTAGTGAAGCCTGAGTTGTAGAGGACCCTGGCGCGGACGCGTCCTATGCCCTTCAGCCTAACCAGCGGTAGTAGCTTCTTTGTCACCCCGTGCTTGATCCTGTCCTCGAGTTCGCCTAGGTGGCGTTTGTGGTCAGGGGCCCCCACTATGTCGGCGAGTTCGTGGGTCGCATGGAGGAGCCACTCCGCGTTGTGGACGGCGGCGTACCTGTCGCCGGGCTGGACGCCGTACCGCTCGAGAATTTCGTTCTCAGTCTTCTCGTTTATCCATGCGTCCAGAACCATCGCGGTCTTCACCTCGCCCAAGAACTGCTCGAACTCGATGTAGTCGCCCTCGCCTGTGACGGGGCAGGCGAACTCCTCTTTTCGCTCCTCGGCGTAGCCCTCTACCTCATCCGTCTCCCCTCGACGGGGACGGAGGATGGGTTTCATGTCGGGGGTGTGGCAGATGAGGTGGAGCCAAGTGAAGTCTGAGACGTCCATCGCGCCCCTCCTGAGACCGTCCCTGATGATGGTTGCCGAGAGGGGATCGATGTAGAGCTCCGAGGTCCTTCGACCGAAGTCGGTTGCATAGAGGTAGTCGCCCTTCTCCTCAAGCATCCCCTCCTTGTCGAGGTACCTGAGGATGCCGGTGAGGATCAGCTTGATGCTCGCGGCCGGGTAGTGGAAGCCGTAGAAGGTGCCGCCGAAGAAGTCCAGGAGCCCCTGCTCGGTGTGGGCGAAGTCCGAGGCAACCGCCGCGAGGGTGTGCCCCCTCAGCGCCGACTCCTGGGCTAGACGGCTGTACAGCCTCTCGGGGCTGGCGAGGACGTAGTTCTCCATCAGGTAGTCCTGTTCGTCCGAGGTCGAAGCTATCAGTATCGCCTCGCCGTACGGGTCGTACTGGGGTCTCCCAGCCCTCCCGCTCATCTGTTTGTATTCGAGAACCGTTATCGGGTACATGCCGTAGCCCGCGACGAACCGCTTGTAGCTGCCGATTACTACGGTTCGGGCCGGCAGGTTCACACCCGCGGCCAGCGTCGGGGTAGCCACGAGGATTTTGATTGTCCCAGCCTTGAAGGCCTTCTCGACGAGCCTCCTGTGCTCAGTATTCAGGCCGGCGTGGTGGAAGGCCGCGCCCTTAGAGACCGCGAATGAAAGGCTGTCAGTAAGGCTCGTCTTTTCACCATGGTAGCTGATATCTGAGCTGACCTGTTCGAGTTCCGTCTGGGCCCTTCGGGTGAGGTGGATCCCCGCCAAGGCACCGGCCGCCTCCCTGGCGACGCTCTCGGCCCTCCTCCTGCTCTCGACGAAGATGAGGGCTTGCCCCCCGTCTGTGACCGAGTTGAGAGATATGTTGAGGGCGTCCGTGCCATACAGGGGGCTGAGCTTCTTCGTCGATCCATCCCTGAAGATGACGGTGTTGCCGTGGGCCACGCCTTCCCTGAGCTCCACGGGTCTCCACTCGTTGGTCACGACGTCAGCGTCTAACCACTCGGCGACCTCGTCCGCGTTCTTGATCGTGGCGCTCAGGGCGAGTACCTGAACATCGGGCTTCATCTGCCTGAGCCTGGCCAGGGTGATCTCCAGTGTCGGGCCCCTCTCATCTCCTATCAGGTGGATCTCGTCTGCGATGACGAGGGTGACGCCGCCCATCCACGGTGACCTGTGCCTCAGGAGGGAGTCGCACTTCTCGTTGGTCGTGATTAAGATGTCGTAGCCCTCCAGCCAGTTGCTCTTGCTGTCGAGGTCGCCTGTGCTGACGCCTACCCTGAGCTTGCCGCCGCCCCTCTTCTCGAGCCCGGCGTACTCCTGGAAGCCCTCGTACTTCTCCCAGGCAAGCGCCCTGAGGGGGCTCATGTAGAGGACCTTGCCCCTCCGCTCCAGGACGTGCTTCAGGGCGCAGAGCTCCGCGATGAGGGTCTTCCCGCTCGCCGTCGGGCTGGCCAGGACCAGGTTCTTTCCCTCCAGAACACCTGTCTTAATCGCGTCGACCTGTGGTGGGTAGAGCTCTGTTATCCCCTTAGACTCGATGAGCTGCTTCACCTGCTCCGGGATGTCGAGCTCAGATATCCTCAACTGCGCCAGCCCTTTTGGTAGTACTTCGCCATGGCGGATATTAATATAGGGCTCTAACCCCTCGGAAGCCTTTTCCTCGTCAGCTCTTCGAGGAGGTCCGCGGCTATGCTCACCCTCCCCTCGACCTCTGGCTTAGAGTCGCCACGGGCCGAGATCCAGAGCCTAATCCCCGACTCGCCGTATGGTCTCACCATCGACTTGATGTAGACCCCTGGCGAGCGCCTCATCGCCTCGTCGATTATTGGGGCCAACGTGGACTCATCCCTGAGGGGAAGGTTGATGATCTTCTCGGCGAAGACCCCCTCGACCTTCGACTCCAGGAGGGGGAGGATCTGGTTGTCGAATATCCAGTACAGTTCTTTCGGCACGCCGGGGAGTGAGATGATCATAATGCCGCCGGATTCAAGCAAAACCCCGGGGGCGCCTCCCACCCTGTTGTCAAGCGGCCTCGCGCCCCTCGGGAAGATGGCCATCTTGCGTCGTGGCTCCGTGATCTCGCCTGACTCTATGATGCCCTTATTGTGGAGCTCGGCGTACTGCCTGGTGACTATCGCGAGCGCCTCTTCGTTCATCTCCATGGGCAAGTTGAAGGCCTCTGCGACCCCCTTCAGGGTCATGTCGTCGTGGGTCGGCCCGAGGCCGCCCATGGTTATGATGATGCCGCAGCCGTCCTCAGCAATCCTGTGGATCGCCTTCGAGATCTCGGCTATGTCGTCTCGTACGGTCATCTCCTCCTTAACGTCGAAGCTCAGCGCCTTCAGCCTGTTGATTACCCACTGGCTGTTTGTGTCGAGGACGACTCCGTCGAGGATCTCGTTCCCGACGATCAGCAGCCCCACGATGTTCGCCAAAACAGCGCCCCTGATAAAGGGAGACTATAGGGAGAAAACGTTTACTGGGCCCCGACGTCAAAGATGTAATTTTCCTTAAAGGTGTAAAGATCACTCGGGAAGGCTTAAATCGGCTAAGCGGGCTAATCTCGGTGTCTCAGGTAACGCTGTATGGGCTGCACCGTGGTTGTTGACGGTTTCTTCGGCGACACCGGGAAGGGGAAGATAGTCTCCTACCTCGCCGTCGCCGACGACGTGGCTGTCTGCGCGAGGGCCGGCGTCGGCCCCAACGCCGGTCACACGGTGGTGAAGGATGACAGGGTCTACAAGCTGAGGATGGTTCCCTGCGGATTCGTCAACCCAAAGACCCTGCTCCTGATAGGGCCCGGGGTACTCGTTAACCCCGACATCGTCCTAAAGGAAGTCAAGGAGACGGGCACAGACAAAAGGTTCGGCCTAGACCCCCAGTGCGCCGTCATAGAACCCAAGCACATTGAGCTCGACCAGAGCGATGCGAACCTTAAGAACGTAGTCAAGACCACGGGGACCGGAACCGGCCCGTGCAACGCGGACAGGGTTATGAGGGTCGCCAAGATGGCCCGGGAGATAGCGAGCCTGAAGAAGTATCTCACAGACGTCCCGGCTGTGGTCAACGGGGCCCTGGACGACGACAAGAACGTCCTTATAGAGGGGACCCAGGGCACATTCATCAGCCTCTACTATGGCCAGTACCCCTACGTGACGTCGAAGGACATCTGCGCATCCGCGGCATGCAGCGACGTCGGCGTAGGCCCCACGAGGGTTGACGAGGTCGTCCTTGTCTGCAAGGCCTACGTAACGAGGGTGGGCGCAGGCGACCTCGAAGGGGAGATCGGCCCAGAGGAGGCCAAGAGGCGGGGGTGGGACGAGTACGGCACCGTCACGGGCAGGCAGAGGAGGGCGGCGCCCTTCAACTACAGCCTCGCTAAGAGGGCGGCGATGATCAACGGCGCGACCCAACTAGCCATAACGAAACTTGACGTCCTCTTCCCCGAGTGCAAGGGCTCCAACAGCTACGATGACCTGGGAGTCGAGGCGAGGGCGTTTATCAATAGGATCGAGGAGCAGGTCTGCCTACCGGTAACACTGATAGGGACGGGTCCAAACTACAACGAGATCATAGACAGACGGTAAGGTTCAGCGTCCCCACCAAGATTTCTTGTCAGAGTCCTTCTCGAGTTCCTTGCCGAGCTCCTCCACGAGTTCGCGCTGCCTCTTGCTCAGCTTCTCTGGCACCCTGACGGTTATGTGGACGAGCTGGTCTCCGGTGCCGCGGCGGCTCTTTATCCCCTGCCCCTTCATCCTGAGGATCGTACCGTTCTGGACACCAGCCGGTATCTTGAGTTTCGACTCCCCCCCGAGGATGGGCACGGCGATCTCGGCTCCCAGAGTAGCCTGGGCGAAGTTTACCTCAGCCTCATAGATGATGTCAAGCCCACGCCTCAGGAGGTAGGGGTGGGGCCTGATCCTTACGCCGACGTAGAGGTCGCCTGCCGGGCCGCCGTAGAGACCCGTGTCCCCCTGGCCGCGGAGGGTCAGGTACATGTCGTCCTCGACGCTGGCGGGGATCTTCACGTTGATCTTCCTCCTATTCTGCTCTACGCCGTCACCCTTGCACTTTACACATGGATCCTTGGGGACCTGGCCCCGCCCCTGGCACCTGTCGCAGGTCGCTATGCTTATCATCTGGCCGAAGACCGACCTCGTCCTCGTCTGGATCTGGCCTGCGCCGCCGCACTTGGGGCAGGAGATGAGGCTTGACCCCGGCTCAGCGCCTCTCCCTCCACAGCGTGAGCATGGCTCAAGCCTGTTGAGGGTGAGCTCGACTTCGGCGCCCTGGGCGGCCTGCTCCAGGGTGATCTCCACGGCCGTCTCGAGGTCCCTTCCCCTCCTAGGCCCAGTCTGTACCCTCTGGAACCCGAATCCGCCGAAGCCCCCGCCGCCGAAGAAGCGGCTCAGTATGTCCTCGAAGTTGAAGCCCATCTCGCCGAAGATGTCGCGGAAGTCTGCGCCCCTGAAGATATCTTCCTGGGTGTATCTGCCGCTGATGCCCGCGTGGCCGAACGTGTCGTACTGCTGCTTCTTCTCAGGGTCGCTGAGGACGGCGTATGCCTCGCTTATCTCCTTGAACTTCTCCTCTGCGTCGGACTCCTTGTTCCTGTCGGGGTGGTATCTGAAGGCGAGCTTCCTGAACGCCTTCTTAATGTCATCCTGGGATGCGTTCCTGTCGACGCCCAAGACCTCGTAGTAGTCCCTCTTCTCGGTCACCTGACTCACCGTAGACCTTGGACTGGTGTCAACGCAGGGCGCCCTGCGGGCGCATCCCAGGCACACACCTCAAGGTGTACGAAAACTCATCCGAGGAAGAGGGCTTAAAAAGGTTACCCAGGTCGCCCCTCAGGGGGCTGCTCACGGCGCCCCAACGGCTTCTTCTTCGGCTTCATGGCCGCCACCTCCGTCATGAGCGTCTCCAGCCTCGTCACCGTGTCTGCAAGTCTATTCAACTGCTCCTCGAGACTAGCGGAGATGAGGTCGAGGCTCTTCTCGTGCTCCTTTAGGACGGAGATGAGGAGGTCGAGCGCGTCCATCTTCGTCGGCTCCTCCCTGTCCTCCCCCATACAAGCTGACCTCTCCGCTGCTTCGACGGTTCCATACTGAAGGACATGGGTTAAGCGGAAAATGTGCTGTCACTTTCACCTAGGAGGTTACGTGACAAGGCTGAGGGGGCTACTTCTTCT
>CAZVMI010000019.1:0-8401 GCA_964628365.1 uncultured Candidatus Bathyarchaeia archaeon
AGACGAGGGAAACAAATAATGCGTTTGCACGCAAACTCGTCATAGAGCGCATCGAATGCATACTATAAATAGATTAAGAGCCATCGGATCAGAAATTTATAATAATATTAACTATTTTAGTGAAGAGGAGTGATATGCCTTGAGTTCAGGCGTCGAACAGAGTAAACATGTTGTGATCGTGGGTCTCGGCACGGGTGGTCTCTTCTCCTCCCGTGCAGCCCAGAGGTACAACAGGAACACGCGCATTACGATCATCGAGAAGCGCGACTATGATATGTTCTCCCCATGTGGAATCCCCTATGCTATTGAGGGAAAGGTCAAGGACTTCGAGGAGCTGAAACACACGGTTCCCGTGACGAGGAACATAACCAAGCTCTTGAAACACGAGGCTTTGAGGATTGACCCATCGGGGAAGAAGGTAGAGGTCAAGAAACTTGATACAGGCGAAACCCAGTGGATAGGTTACGACTCGCTGATCCTCGCCACCGGAAGCAGACCGAAGGTCCTCCAGATACCGGGTGGACGGGAGCTCCTAGGGAGGGGGGTATACACCTGCTCAATGCCGGAGGAGGGTAAGATACTACGAGAGGCGGCCTTGAAGAGCAAGAGGGCTGTAGTCATCGGCGGAGGAGCCATAGGGCTTGAGATAGCCCTAGCCCTGAGGCATCTTGGCCTCGAGGTCATAGCTACTAAAAGGACCCCCCAGGTTCTAGGAGACGAGCTCGACACCGATATGAGCGAGATCATCTCGAAGTTCATCGAGTCCCATGGAGTAAAGAACCTCTTCGGCAAGGGAATAGAGAGGATCAACGGCGTCGAGAAAGTTGAGTCGGTCGTTATAGCTGGCGAAACCATACCAACGGACATCGTGGTCATGGCTACAGGCATCGACCCAACCTCAAAGCTCGCTGTTGACGCCGGTTTAAAAGTGGAGAAGGGCGCAATCGTCGTCGATAAGAAAATGAGGACCAGCGATAAGGACATCTACGCCCTCGGCGACAACTGCCTCAGTTTCAGCAATATTGACGCCCAGCCCCTCTCGGTCCCCCTCGCCACAACAGCCTACAAACAAGCAACCGTAGCAGGCGTCAATGCGGCCGGCGGAGACGCCGAGTTCTCAGGCTCCCTTGGAACCTTTGTCACCTACTTCGGCGGTCTCGAGGTGAGCTGTACCGGGTATAACACGACGACGGCTGAGGCCCATGGCTTCAAGGTCGTCTCCGGGCGTGCCAATATGAAGACCAAGCCCCACTGGATGCCCGACGCTCAGGACATCTCAATAAAGATCATCGTAGACGCTGAAACAGGGAACGTCATCGGGGGTCAGGCCATAGGCTCCGAAGGTACCGATTGGCGGATAAATATCATAGCCCTCGCAATCAAGAAGCGGATGACTATCCATGAGCTAAGTACGATTGAGCTCGCCTACTGTCCAGCTGTCTCGGACCTCAACGACCCCTTAATTATAGCTATCGACGCCGCAACAAGGCGACTCGAATCGGTCCAGAAAAGGGCTTAATTTTTTGCTCCTTCGTCTGGAAAACCTTGACTGTCTTCTCGAAGGCGGCGCGCGCAGACGATGTTACACCCTTTATGGGGATTTAGGCACCTTTATCAGAGAAATAAGATTGAGTCGAAAGAAATATAGCTTAGAAGAATTCCTTGCCGTCCTTCTCGACGAGGCGGCTCCAGTAGGAGTTGACGTCGTCTTGTATCTCCTTGACCTCGTCGTCCGTGATGTGGCGGAACCTGCCCTGCATCTTGAGGACGTCCCTCACCGGCTTCAGCTCCTTTGGCTTGAAGGTGATCCTGAGCTTCTCGCCGTCTATCACCTCGTAGAGGGGCCAGAGGCCGCTGAGAACCATCTCTTTCCCGATCTTGACCGCGTACTGTGGCTCGAACCTCCAGCCCGTCGGGCATGGGGCGGAGACCTGTATGAAGCGGAACCCCTTGACGTTTTTGGCGTACTCGAGTTTCCCGATGAAGTCCTCGGGGTAGGCGACGCTGGCTGTGGCCATGTATGGTGCCCTGTGCATGGCGACGATCGCCGCGACGTTCTTACGCCTCTCCTTCTTGCCTCGGCTGAACTCTCCGATGGGCGTCGTCGTGGTCTCGGCGTACTTGGTCGTGGCGCTGCTCCTCTGGCCGCCGGTGTTCATGTAGGCCTCGTTGTCGTAGCAGATCCAGAGGACGTTCTCGTTGCGCTCCGCGGCGCCGGAGAGGCCCTGGAACCCGATGTCCACGGTGCCCCCGTCCCCGATGAGGCCCGTGACGATGGCGTCCTCGCGGTTCATCCTCTTAAACGCCCTGCTGAGGCCAGTCATCAGTGCGCCCGCGCCCTCGAAGACCTCTGCGTAGATGTTCGGCTGGTTCATGTTCCCAAACGCAGGGCCGCAGCAGGCGACCTCCTGGCGGACCATCTTGCCCCCCAGGACTTTACTGACGATCCTCGCTACAGTTGCGCCTGTGCAGCCCTGGCACGCCTGGTTGGCGGGCAGGATATACTCCTTCTCGTCGAGCTTCGCGAGCGGTACTGGTTTGCTCATATCATCTTCCTCCTCAAACCCACTCCACAATCGGAGAGACCTCGGCGCCGCCGGCTGCCTTAAGGGTCTTCTCCCCTATCTTCATGATGTCCTGCACACGTACCTCCTTCCCGCTTAGGCCGGCGTGGAACTGGAGGGTCTTCGGCCTCTCCTCGACGTCGTAGATGGCGTTCCTTATCTCGCTGAAGGACCAGCCACCGGTGCCGAGGCTGATATTGCGGTCGATGACTCCCATCGCCTTGACCTTCGGGGCGATGCGCTGGAACTCCTCCGCGGGGAAGGGCTTGAACGCCTTGAGCTTCACGAGGCCAACCTTCTTGCCATCCGCCTGCAATCTATCAATGGCGACACGGGCTGTGCTCGCGATGGTCCCCGCTGCGACTATAACGGCTTCAGCGTCCCTCGTCCTGTACTCCTCGACGAGGCCGTTGCCGTAACCGCGGCCGAAGGCCTTCTTGAAATCGCTGTTGACCTCCTTGATCACCTTCTTAGCGTTCTCCATCGCCTGCTGCTGCTCTCTCCAACGGGTCTGCGGGTCCTGGCCGACGCCCCATTGAGCCATCAGGAACCTGCGGCTCTCCTCACCCTGCTCTGGGAGGAGTGGTATGTTGCTCTTGTACGGCGGCAGGAAGGCGTCGACCATGGCCTGGTCAGGGATCTCGATGGGCTCGTCGGTGTAGCTGATGATGTATCCATCGCCTGCGAATATGCAGGGGAGCCTGACGCGCTCATCCTCCGCGACCTTGTACGCCATGATACCCGTGTCGAGGATCTCCTGGCCGTTCTCACATTCGAGCATCATCCAGCCCGTCTCGCGCTGGGCCATCATATCGCTCTGGTCGGGGTCCATCCCCTTGGTGCCCCTGTGCATTATAGCCATCACGAGCGGTATCCCGCCGTTGCTCGTGGCGTGCATTGGGTGGTGCATGTAGAGGAGCCCCGGTCCGGCCGTAGCAGTGAAGGCGCGGACCCCCGCCGCCTCGGCGGTCAGCGCCGAGGCCTGAGCTGTGAGCTCGCCCTCCACGTTGACGAACTCGGCGTCGATCTCGCCGTTCGCCACCATGTCAGCGATGTACTGGACGATCGTCGTCTGAGGCGTGATTGGGAAGGCGGAGATGTACTTCGCCCTCACCAGCCTCGCGACATGGGCGACGGCCTTGTTACCGACCATAACCTCGAACTTCTGTGACATATTCATTCTCCTCCTATATCGTCTCCTGGACCCAGTCGATTGCCTTCGTCGGGCACTCCTCGAAGCAGATGCCGCAACCCTTGCAGAAGTCGTAGTTCACGGTCGCCTTGTTCTCCTTCATTCCTATGGCGACCTCTGGGCAGAGGATGTAACAGCGGCGGCACCCTATGCATTTGGAGTCGTTGAAGACCGGGCGGTAGAGCCTCCAGCTTGAGACGTTCCGCGAGAACCGGCCCTCTCTTTTTACCTCCTGAGCCTTGACGTTGGAGACGTCGACCGGGTCAGTCGCCATCTCGTAGGCTTTCTGGATCGCCTTTATGTTCATTTCGCCGATGCGGCCGCTCCACTGGTGTCTCGTGGCTTCCTCGAGGGATTTCATTGTAACCATACCCGTGACCTTAGCAAAGGCACCGAGGATCGCCGTGTTGGTTATGGGTCTGCCTATGGTCTCCATCGCTACCTTGGTAGCGTCGACCGTGGCGACCCTGTAAGGCCCGCCTATGCCGGTCTCAAGCCCGCCACGGGGGTGGTTGATGAGAACTAGCCCGTCCTTTTTCAGTCCCTCAGTTATTGGTACCGTCTTGCCGAGGAGTGGGTCGAGGACGACGACCATGTCCGGCTCATGGACTAGGTCGCGCTCGTTTATCCTTCCCTCGCTTATCCTGAGGAAGGAGACGACCGGTGCGCCGCGCCTCTCGGTGCCGTACATGGGGATGCCCAGCGTGAACTTCCCGTCGTAGTACAGTGCGGTGGAGAGGACCCTGACGCCTGTGACGGCTCCTTGGCCGCCCCTGCCATGGAACCTGATCTCCATCAACTTGGCCTACTCCTTTTGAATCCGTTTGTATACCCAGCCGGACCATATAACCCTTTAGTAAAAACCCAAACATGCCGTCTTTACTCGATACGAGGCTTCGTGTAGCCGTCATTTGACTATAGAACCCTTAAACCTCCCCAAATATCATCTAGTCTAGCGGAGACTAGAGGCATGATCGGGGAAATGATAGCTTACTGTGGCCTAGACTGCCTCTCCTGCAGGGCCTACACGGCCACGAAGGAGAACAACCTAGAGAAGCTCAGGGAGACGGCGGAGCTCTGGTCAGTTGGGGAGAATGAGAAGTACAGGCCTGAGGACATACCCTGCGAGGGCTGCTTCAGCGATAGACTACACAAGTTCTGTTACGAATGCCCTGTCAGGCTATGCGGCCGGGAGTACGGCGTCAAGAACTGTGCCGGCTGCGGGGACTATCCATGCGGCAAGTTAGAGAAGCTCTGGAGTTCCTTCGCTACGGTCTCTGGCACAGCAGCAAAGGCGAATCTCGACAAACTGAGAGCTAGCAGTCATGTGACGGGTCAACCCATAAATAAACCACACTGAAAGGAGATCACGTGACAATCTTCGAAGCCCTCTTCAGGGTCAGGCATGACTGTCCCTTCATCGACCTGACCTCAAGATACCCATCCCTCAAGATATACGGCTGGTGCAACAAGGTCCACGAGGTTCTGGAGGTCATCGTAGGCAGCTCAAAGGAGTACAAGGCCGTCCTCGGGGAGGTTGAGAAGCTCGCCGATGTCCTAGACGAGTCACCTGATAGGCAGGAGGCCCGCCTCATAACCTCGACTTGCTTCTGCACCCCTGAGAACTCTGTCGACCTGAACATCGGAGACCTCAACATCATTGAGATCCAGCCGACCGTGAACGAAGGCGGCTGGGAGTATTACAGGGTGATAGCTTTCAAACACGAGGACCTCGCCACCCTCATTGAGAGGCTCCAGGGGAGGGGGTTCGAGCTTGAGATGCTTAGGAAGACTCCATTTGAGGGCTCACTGTCGAGCACCCTCCTCTCCACGGACTCCATATTCTCGCCGCTCACGGGGAAGCAGATGGAGGCGTTGACTAAGGCGTACGTCCACGGCTATTACAGGCGGCCGAGGGGCGCCGACGTGAAGGAGATTGCTTCGAGGGAGAGGGTGCCGAGGACGACTTTCCAGGAGCACCTCTCGAAGGGAGAGAGCAAGCTCATCAGGTCCCTGATACCCTATATGCAGCTGTACAGGCAGTACCCGGTGAGGGGGCAACCCCGTGGCTGAATCCAGTAGAGTGTTAAGAGAATATGAGAACCATGAACCAGGTAGGACCTGATATCAGGTGATGGATCTGGTAACGACCCGAGAGATCAAGGAGTATGCCCGTAGTATAGGAGTCGCGGAGGCCGGCGTCATCTCTCTGGAACGCCTTAGAACGTTGCCGACCGGCGACGTGGAGGACGTAAAGACGCTTGTGGGCGCGGAGGAGGAGCTGCCGTCAGTGAGGTCAGCCATAGTCCTTGGATACCTCGTCAGGGACCCTATACTCAACGTCATGGCCCGCGAGCCCCGCCTCGAACCTCGCGGTAGGGATCAGGAGGACTTCGAGTTCCACCAGCTCTACGCCGAGATCGCCGTGAACAAGGCGTGGATGGTCGCAGACTACCTCATGCGGCTTGGATACGAGGCGAAGCCGTCGAATAGGATCGCGCTGAAGAGGGCCGCCGTCCTCGCTGGTCTTGGTAGGCAGGGGAAGAACACCGTGGTGATCAGCCCGGAGCATGGCCCCAAGCTCAGGTTCTCCTCGGTGCTAACATCGGCCAAGCTGGAGCCCGACGAGCCGTACACCGTCGACCTCTGCGGCGACTGCGACATCTGCGTCAGGGCCTGCCCGACGAGGGCGCTGAAGCCCTACAAAATCGAAATCAAGAGATGCATGGTCTACGCCGCCGAGAACCCTGGCTCCCACGATGTAAATGAGGATGTCAGGGAGTTTGAGCGAAGGCTGATCAAGAGGCCCACCCCGAACAGCTTCCTAGAGTGCACCACCTGCCTCGACGCCTGCCCCTTCGGCAGAGGAAAAACTGCCCATTTAGAATGATACGAATATAAATTTCATAAGAGTGCAATTGATTATTATAATAGGTTGACGGAAGGTTCGCGATGACCAAACTACTTTTCGATGGTGAGAGATCATTCAAGCAGCTTAAGAAGCTCGCCGTCGGCATCGGCACGAGGCCGAGCGGCACGGAGGAGGAGAGGAGGGCGGCGGAGTACGTCGCCTCGGAGTTCGAGGCTATGGGCCTTGAGACCGCCGTTGAGGAGTTCGAGGTGACGACGGCTAGGGTGGTCTCCAAGAAGCTTGAGGTGCTCGAGCCCTACCGTGAGGATGTACCCTGCGAGGTTATGCCACTGTTCGGGGGGACGGCTCCGAGCGGTGTCGTCGGCGACCTGATTTTCCTGGACACTGCTGACGAGGAGTACCTGACGCCCGAGGTGAGGGGAAAGGTGATACTGACCTCGGCCATCCCGAGCAACAGGAAGAAGGCCTACGGCATCCTGTCAAGGCTGAAGCCTTTGGCGATGATCGTGATCGAGTCCTCGCCGAGGATTCCGGCCAAGAACCTCTACGGGAGCCTGACCGTGAAGGAGAGGTTCGGCGAGTTCCCCACCGTGAGGGTGACCTACGAGGACGGACTCAAGCTCCTCGAGAAGAAGGCGAAGAGGGTGCGCGTCATCGCCGAGGCCGAGGAGGTCAAGGTGAAATCTCGAAACGTGGTAGGCGAGCTGAAGGGAAGTGAGAGGCCAGAGGAGATCGTTGTCGTGGGGGGACACTATGACACGGTGCTGGAGGTCTCGGGTGCCGAGGACAACGCCGGAGGCACCGCCATCGTCATGGAGCTGGCGAGGGCCTTCAAGGGGAAGGGCACCAAACGGACGATGCGCTTCGCCGCCTGGGGCTGCGAGGAGATCGGCCTCCTGGGAAGCAAGGCCTACGCGACGAAGCTGAGGGAGGCCTCGGAGAAGGCGAAGAAGGAGGACGAGAACGCCGAGACAGAGCTCGACAGGACGCTCCTCTGCGTCAACCTCGACGTCCACGGCGCCTACATAGGCACAAACGAGTGCAAGGTGGTTGGGCCGCCGGAGTTGACGGCCTCTGTCAAGCTACTCTCAAAGGAGACGGGGACAGCCTTCACAGTCGAGGAGAGCGTCCCATCGTCGGACGCCACCAGCTTATCAGCCGTCGGCGTCCCCAGCGTCACCTTCGCCAGGCGCGCCCCGACCAACGTGCTTATGCACAGCACGGAGGACAGGGTCAAATGGCTGAGTCCGAAGACATTACAGGCCCAGGGGGAGTTCGTCGAGCTCTTCCTCGACAGGTACGTCGCCAACGCTGCTGCCTTCCCGTTCGAGAAGACGATCCCCGATAAGCAGAAAAAGGATATCGAGGACTACTTCAAGCGGGCGCTGAGGAAGCCGCCTTAACCCTTTTTCAGCTCTGCTCAAACTTAAAAGGGCGTTCCACCCCTATTCTGACGACTATTATGAAGCTAGTTGTTTATGGTTCAGAGAAGAGGCTAGGCTGCCTCCAGGAAGATGGGTCGGTCGTCGACCTCAACCACGCTTACGCCGCGCTCCTCGCGAGCAAGGGCATCCCCCGCCCGTGCGAGAAGGCTGAGGCCAAGGTCCCCTCGTGCCTGCTCTGCTTCATCGAGGAGGGCGACGAGGGACTGAAGGCAGCTTCCGAGGCGGTCGCTTACGTCAAGAAGGGGCATAAGGTCGGGCCGAATGGTGAGCAGCTCGTCTTCAAGGGCGAGAAGCTCCACGCACCGCTGCCGAGCCCTGCGAGCAGGAT
>CAZVMI010000019.1:8501-14617 GCA_964628365.1 uncultured Candidatus Bathyarchaeia archaeon
CGCGACGGCCCGAGGACAGGGGGCCCTGACGGCTTCTTCTTCGCAAAGAACTTCGACGGGTGCGCCCCAATGGGGCCCTGCATAGTCACGGCGGATGAGCTAGGCGACCCGTACAGGCTGAAGCTGAAGCAGACGGTGAACGGGGAGATCAGGCAGAACGGCTCTATGGAGAGCATGATCAGGAGGTTCCCCTGGTGGATCGCCTGGCTGAGCCGCGACATGTTCCTCTACCCTGGCGATATCGTCTGCGGAGGCACCTGCGCGGGCACGGCGCTCGACACGAGCCCAGTCATCGACGGAAAAACGAAGCCGGACAACTTCCTAAAGGCGGGCGACGTCCTCGAGGCGACCGTAGAGAAGATAGGGATTCTCCGCACAACCATCGTCGCCAAGAAGTAACCCCTTTTTATCCTGAAATCTCCCTCTATTTGGGGGTCAACTTGTCATACCTGGCCGTTGATGTAGGCGCCACCAACATCAGGGTCGCCGTAGGCGACGAGAAGGGCCTCGGCTCGAGGCTGGGGGAGCAGACGGACCGGCTGCACGGTCCTGAGGGGGTCACGGCACAGATCATCAGGATGGCTCGGAGCCTCGGGGCTGAGCCAGACGCCATCGGCGTAGGCTCCATAGGCCCCCTCGACCTGAGGAGGGGGTACATAACGAACACGCCCAACTACCCCTTCAAGGGCATCCCCGTCGTCGAGCCCCTCCTCGAAGAGTTCAGCGTCCCCGTCTGGCTGATGAACGACTGCAACGCCGCCGTCCTCGGCGAACAGGTGTACGGCGCAGGCAGGGGGGTCGGCAACCTATTCTACGTCACCTTTAGCACCGGCCTCGGGGGAGGCGCCATCGTCGACGGTCACCTCCTCAACGGCAAGGACGGAAACGCCCCAGAGATCGGGCACGTCACTATCAACCCCGACTCTGAACTCATGTGCGGCTGCGGTTGCCGTGGCCACTGGGAGGCGTACTGCTCGGGGGCAAACATCCCCAACCTTGCCAGACTTATCCTAAGAGGCAAGGCTTTGGAGGGCAGTCTACTCTACGAAGTTTTTGGCACGGATCTGTCGAAACTAACCTCAGAGATGATCTTCTCGGCAGCGTCTAAGGGTGACTCGTTGGCGAGTGAGATCGTCGGCGAGGTGGGGAGGGTGAACGCGGTCGGCTTCGGAGATATTGTCAACGTCTTCGACCCCGAGCTGATAACAGTCGGAGGCAGCATAACCCTTAACAACCCCGAGCTTGTGCTGGGGCCCATCATAGGCGGTATCGACAGGCACATCATCAACAGGAAGCCCGAGATCAAGATCACACCTCTCGGCAACGATGTCGTCCTCTACGGCGGCCTCGCGCTGGCTGTCAGGGCCAAGAAAAGCGTCTCCATCCCTACCATTATTCCAGGCCCTGGCCTAATCGCAGGTCCGCCCTAAGGAATCCTGATCAAGACCACGCCCTGGGGGTTGTTGACGTACTTGATCAGCGCCCCCTGGTAGAGGTAGAAGTAGAGGTCGTTGTTTGTCTCCCTAACTTGGATGCAGCTATAGCTCTTGCCGTCTATGATCACCGTCTGGAGATTGCTGTCGAAGTTGAACTCCATGGGGCTAACGGACCCTCCCTGGGGCGAGAAGACGCTTGCCTTATAGCGCTTCCCCTGCTCGTAGCTGAAGGAACTGAAGAATAGCTCCCAGTGGCCCGGCATGTTGTTGTCGGCTAGGAGTGTGTTCGGTTGGATGTCTACCTCCGTGTAGCTCGTCTCGCCCTTCAGCCGGGCGCTCTCCTTGACCTTCAAGCCCTGGAAGGTGCATGTTATCTGGGTCTCGTCACCCGCTACTGTTCCGTTCAGGCTGTACGAGAGGGGGCTGGGGGCTTCGCTCACCATGAGTAGGGATTCGAGGTAGAAGCCCTTGCCCTGGAAGGAGATGTTCGTCCTGGACCTGACGTCGTATGTCACCGTCCCCGAGACTACCTCCATCTTTTCCACGGTATACTCATAGGAGCCGACCTGCTGGTCGTCCTTCATGTACCTGTAAGTATAAGTTGCGCCAACCTCGAGTCTCGGCAGTCCCGTTGGCTTGTAGTCGATTATCGGCCAGAGGACGGTGCTGAGGAATTCCGCCGTCAGGAGGCCACCGATGATGACGAAGAACGCGATGTATACCCACTTCTTGTCCAAGAGGTCGTCAAGTAATGAAGGAGCGGGCACCCCGTTTTAAACATCGTCTCTCGGTCAGGGCTGCTTCTTCAGGTATCCTTCGGCTGTCTGGCTGAGACCTCTCATCGCGGACTCTATCTTCTTCCGCCTGGTCGCCAGCTCGGCACGCGCCTTCCTCAGAGCGATACCGTGCTCCCCCACCATCCTCATGACCTCGTCCGGGTGGGGGCTACCGATGGATTTTCGTCTCATCAGGCTCTGCCTTGGATCGGTCGTCCTGTCTATCCAGCCCTGGCTGACCGCGACCTTCTTCTTGAATAGCCTCTCAGCGGAGGCATCGAAGTCCTCAGGCTTGAGCGCTTTCAGCGTTGCCCCCCTGTTCACCGTCTGCGTGACTAGGTCGGCGGTTATCTTGTAGGCCTCGCGGAAGCTGAGGCCGGCGTCCTGGGCGAGGGCCTCGGCTACCTCGACTGCCATGGTGAAGCTGCCGTCGACCTGCCTCATCATCCTCTCGGGCTTCACCTTCAGGGTCTTCACTATGCCCGTCATCACCTCCAGGCTCGTTTCAACGACGTCTAGCGCCCTCCAGAGGGTGAGCTTTGTCTGCTGGAGGTCCTGGTGGTAGCCTGAGGGTACGCCCTTCACCATCGTCATCAGCTCGATGAGGGCACCATAGGATTCGCTGCTCTTCCCCCTGAGTAGCTCTAGGGTGCTGGGGTTCTTCTTCTGGGGCATTATACTGCTACTCGAGGCATACTCGTCTGCGAGCTCGACGTAGCCGTACTCTAAGGCGCTCCACTCTAGGAGGTCCGCGGCCGCCCTGCTCAGGTTCCCCATGAGGATAGCGCAGACCGCCGCCGTCTCGACGGCCCAGTCCCTCCCGCTTGTGGCGTCGATGCTGTTCTCGGCTATTGCGTCGAAGCCGAGGAGTTCAGTGGTGCGGCTCCTGTTTATGGGGATACTCGTGCCACCGACCGGACCGGCGCCGAGGGGGTTCATGTTCACCCTTCCGTAGCACTCGGTCAGCCTCTCGTAGTCCCTCATGAAGGCGTCGGCGTAGCTGGACAGATACGCTCCCAACGTTCCCACCTGGGCGTGCTGGCCGTGGGTGTAAAGAATCATCAAGGTCTCCGCGTTCTCCCCCGCCCTGATCTGGAGTGCCTCGGCGAGGTCGAGGATCTCCCCACCTATCGTCAGGAGCTCCTCCCTGAGCCTGAGCCTTATGTCTGTGACGACCTGATCGTTGCGGCTCCGGCCGGTGTGCATCATGCCGCCCGCCTCTATGCCGATCCGCTCGATCACCTTGGTCTCGATGTACTCGTGGATGTCCTCGAACTCAGGGCCTATGGTTACCTCGCCCTTCCTCCAATCCGACCTGATCTCCTGCAAGGCGCCGAGGATGAGCTTCAGCTCCCTCAGCGGTATGACGCCCTGCTCGTGGAGCATGATGTCGTGGGCGACGGTGCAGTTGATGTCGTCCTCGAAGATGCGGAGGTCCTCGACGACGCTTGTGTGGAACCTCGCGGTCCTGTCGTCGAACTCCTTCGCCAGCCGCGACCTGAACAGGCTCATCTATTCATCAACGCCTACCTTCATCGGGGGGTGCGTTTAAATACCTTGCGACACGGGTGTCGCAGACAGAACATTTTTTACCGCAACCACGGCAGTTAGGCAGCTATTCCCCTTACGAGACACCGAAGGGACCTCTAAAAAATTATGAAGACCTGAAGCAACCATTCCATGGGGAACATTCCATGGTATACGATTTAGTGATCCACGACGGCCTCGTCGTCGACGGCACCGGACGCCCGGTCTTCAGAGCCGACTTGGGAATAAAGGATGGCAGGATAGTCGAGCTTGGGCCAATCAACCCGGACGAAAGCGTCCACAGGATAGACGCCTCGGGCCTCATGGTCGCGCCGGGCTTCATTGACATACACAGTCACTCTGATATCACGCTCATAGCGAACCCTAGGGCGGAGAGTAAGGTACGGCAGGGCGTGACGACCGAGGTCGTGGGGAACTGCGGTGGATCAGCCGCCCCCTTCCTCGGCCTCGCCAAGGAACAGGAGGCTGAGCGCTACGGCGTCGACGTCGACTGGAGGTCACTCGCCGAGTACCTGGAGAGGCTCGAGGAGGGCGTCGCGGTGAACGTCGCCGCCCTCGTGGGCCACGGCACAGTCAGGCAGTGTGTCATGGACATGGAGGGGAGGGCACCCACGCGGGGCGAACTTGAGGAGATGAAGGAGCTTATCGATGGAGCGATGAGGGACGGCGCCTTCGGCCTCTCCTCAGGCCTCGTCTACCCGCCAGGCAGGTACGCGGAAACCAACGAGCTCGTCGAACTATGCAGAGTCGTTGCCGGGCACGGCGGCTTCTACGCCTCCCACATAAGGGGGGAGAGGGAGACGATGATAGAAGCCCTCGGTGAGGCCATCGAGATCGGTGAGCGTGCCGGGGTGCCCGTGCAGGTCTCACATCACCCGGCCAAGATCGGCGCATGGGGGAGGTCGGTGGAGACGCTGGCGATGATGGACGAGGCCCAGTCGAGGGGAGTCGATGTTACCTGCGACATGCACCCCTACATCGGCGGGAGCACCAGCCTGAGCGCCCTCCTCCCTCCCTGGGCGCAGGCCGGTGGCCCCGAGAGGATCGTGGAGCGCCTGAGGAGGCCCGAGGAGCGTGGGAGGATCAGGCTCGACATGATGGAGGAGAAGGTGCCTGGGCCCGGCCCATGCGGGCTCGTGAAGAGGGGTATGTGGGAGAAGATACTCATCTCCGCCTACCCAGAGGACTGGCCCATAGGTCGGAACCTCGCCGAGTTAGCCGCCGAGATGGGGGTCGACCCATTCGACGCCTACTTCGACCTCCTCGAGGCCTCCGGGGCGGCGGGCAGCGTCGTCGGCTTCTACTACAACGAGGAGGACATCAGAAATGTCCTCAGGCACCCAAGGAGCATGATCGGCTCGGACGGCTACGCACTGGCACCCTACGGAGTCCTAGGCGGCGGCCGCAACCACCCGAGGAGCTACGGCACCTTCCCCATGGTCATCCGCAAGTACGTCATGGGCGTCTCACGGCCCGAGCTCGTCTACGACGAAGCCGCTAAGGTGGTCTCCCTGGAGGAGGCTGTGATGAAGATGACATCACTGCCCGCGAGGAGGCTCAAGCTGGGCGACAGGGGGCTCGTCAGGGTAGGATGTTGGGCGGATGTCGTCGTCTTCGACCCCGAGAAGATCACCGACACGGCGACGTACCTCAACCCTTACATGTATCCGACGGGGATGGAGCACGTCCTAGTGAACGGGGTCGCGGTGATCAGCGGAGGGGAGCACACGGGGGCGCTGCCCGGCAAGCCCCTGAGGCTCGGGTCCGGGCGCTCCTAACCCTTCCTCCTCTCGTTCTGATAGACACCGGCGTAGCCCTCCTCGACCTCGTCCGTGGTGTAAAACACGAGCTGAGCGATGCGGGCGTCTTTCTTGAGTCTTACGCCGTGGGGGTTGTGGACGACCAAGAGGCTGCTGCTCCTTCCATGGTAGCCCGGGTCCCAGACGGCGGTCTCCACAGCGGCGCCGTTCCTGAGGACCGTCGACCTGCTCCTGGCCAGGGCGACGAGGTTCAGGGGCATCTTCACAACCTCGTTGTAGACGACGACATAGCAGCCTTGGGTTAGGTTGAACCATCCATCGGCGTCGGGCTTTATTGGCTCCGTCTCGGCGACGACGCGCTCCTTGTTGGTGAAGTCGACGCTGCCGCCGCCTCTATACGCCTGGACCTCCTTCAGGCTCAGGTCGAAGCCTGCGGGCTGGAGCTGCTTATCGAGGTCAACGTAGTCCGTCACGAGCTGCTGCGTCTCTATGAGGTGCCTGATCGTCTTCGAGTTGAGCATGGCGCCACCTTTCCCTTATGGTGGGCTGAGGGATTAGAAAATGGTTTTGGCCTGATGGATCATATCCATGCCGGG
>CAZVMI010000019.1:14717-16692 GCA_964628365.1 uncultured Candidatus Bathyarchaeia archaeon
AGGCAGAGACCGTGGTATGCTATGTCCAGTATCGGTCTGGCCTTCGCCCTCACAAGCCACGAGTATGTGAGGTAGAGAAAGACGACTGCTAAACCGAGCAGCTGGCTCCGGAGGCTTAGGAAGTACAGGGACACCATCGAGGAGAGGAGAAGGAGGAGCGCTAACGAGATGCCTCTCCCCGTGCTCAGCTCGCCGGTCGAGAGAGGGTTTCTCGTCACGCCAGCTAACCTGTCAAGCTCTGCGTCGCATAGATCGTTCACGACGAAGCCGAAGGCTGAGCTGAACGCTGAGAACATCAGCAGCCAAACTACTCTGCGGTCGAGGAGGGTGCCGGCTAAGAGAGAGCCCGTTAATGCCGCCGAGACGTAGCCTAGCATCGAGGGAAATCGAACGACCTTATAGATCGTCCCGAGATAGTCTGGAAACGCCTTTAATGGATATACTGCCGACTCTATTCGCCTATTCCCTATGTCCCTGATTTCAGATAAAAACGAGACGGTTCACGCGCATAGGAGTGCCCTTGCTCAGTGAAAGGCGGGCGACGAGATACATCGGCGTTTTCTGCGACTACACCATTCGGCGACTCCGCCAAGAATTTATCATCAGGGATCGACTCCGGTAATCATTGGAAAAAGTATTAATTGTTCGAAGGGCGGGCTCGGTGGGATTCGAACCCACGACCCCCAGCTCCGCAGGCTGATGTCATATCCGTGCTAGACCACGAGCCCAGCCAACCATAGCAATACTCCGCCCATAAATAAGCTCTACCCAGCCCCTGGTAAGGGCGCGTTTGCATCCTTTTAAAACCTAACAGCTCCATTTTGATCTGTTCTGAAATGTCTAGGGGATATACGATTCTCGGGCTCGTCGGCGACGGCATCGCCGGCGAGATAGTGCCAGAGGCCGTGAAAGCACTAAAGGCCGTGGAGGAGAAGTATGGCTTCAGCCTAGAGATCCTTGGGCCGTACGATTTTGGTGCAAAGTACTGGGTCGACCACGACATGAGGCGGGGCTGGGACCCAACCATCACCGAGGGGCTCTTCCGCGAGGTCGACGCAATCTTCAAGGGGCCCGTGGGGCTACCGGATCTACTCAGGAAACTTCCTGGCCCAAACCTGCCCATAAACATGAGGATGGACCTAGACCTCTACGCCAACATAAGGCCGTGCAGACTGAGGCCTGGCGTCGACAGCGTCCTGGTGGGGAGGAAGCCGGGCGACATCGACTACATTGTGGTCAGGGAGAACTCTGAGCACATGTACGTGGGGATAGGAGGATACCTTAGCCGAGGCGGCGTGACCGAGCTCGCCATAGACGACTACGTTCAGACCAGGAAGGGGTGCGAGAGGATCATAAGGAAGGCATTCGAGATGGCGAAGACAGGCGAGTACAAGGGGAGGGCGGGGGCGCCCCTCGACGGCAAGAAGCGTGTGACCTGCACCGCGAAGTGGGGCATCTGCAAGGGGGACGACCTCTTCAAGGACATCTACCACGAGATCGCCGAGGACTACCCGGACATAGAGCAGGACACCACCTGGATCGACTCATGGTCGTACTACGCCATAATGCGCCCCAACTTCTACGACGTCGCCGTGATGCCGAACCAATACGGAGACATAATGTCTGACATGTCAGGAGCCCTCCAGGGGAGCATGGGGCTGGCGGGCAGTCTGAACGCAGGGGACGACCACTGCTTCGCCGAACCCACCCACGGATCAGCGCCGGACATAGCCGGCAGGATGATCTCGAACCCAACCTCCATGATCCTCTCGGTTGGCATGATGCTCAACTGGATGGGGAACAAGCACGGAGACAGGAGGCTGAAGGAGGCGTGGAGTGGCATAGACTCGGCGGTCGACAGGGTCCTCGGCGCCAAGAAGGTCAGGACGCCAGACCTCAAGGGGAATAACAGCACGTCAGAGTTCGGCTCTGCCGTCGCAGACGAGGTAAGGAAGGGCGGATAGCCACCCCTGTG
>CAZVMI010000020.1:0-10553 GCA_964628365.1 uncultured Candidatus Bathyarchaeia archaeon
GACCCCATCGAGGTCTACGCCGGCGACTTCGTCCAGACCCAGAGGGCAGCCTCTAAGGGCGTCCTCCGCTGGCACCGCACGGAGTCGCCGAAGGAGATGGATGTAGTGGTCGCAAACAGCTACATGCGTCAGGACGAGCCGTACCTGAGCCTCTGGCCGGCGGCGCAGAGCGTAAGGGCTGAAGGCACCGTCGTCCTCCTCGCCAACGACCCCGACGGCGACATCAACCACTGGATATTCAACCGCCACGGCAAGTACGTCGGCGCCAGTCTCTGGAGAGGGAAACCACGCACATTGGCCAGGGGCGCACGCTTGGTTATATACAGCCCATACAGGTTCAGGAGCCTGGAAGGAAGCTTCGCCCCGGGCACGGTCACCTGGATCAAGAAGTGGGACGAGGTCATCGAATTCATCAAGGCCCACCATGGGGATAAGCCGTCCGTCTCCGTCCTCCCAGATGGCACAAGCGGCATCCCCGAATCCTGCATGATCTAGGTAAAACAATAACTACTATTCTTCCTACCGAAAAATGTCAAATGAATAGGATCTAATCACATGGCCCAATGCTCGAACCTCCACGATCCCACCAAAAAAAGTATTTATCTACAATAATATTTATATTTGTATATACTTCAAAAAAGAAATATTTATTTCTCGCGGTTTGGCTTCCCTCAAAAAGGTGAAAAAATGTCTAACTGGATAGATGAGGCCAAAAAAGGCCTTGAGGCAGGGGACAAGATCGAGAAGACATACCCGTGCAAGTTGAACGGCGAGTATGGTTACATAACGCTCTCGGACAAGAAGGTACAGTTCATAGCCAAGAAGGGTTTCTTAAACAAGACATATTCAAAGAAGTTCGAAGCTACTTACGACAAGATCAGGAAGCTAGAGCAGAAGGGCCCGTACACCATCGAGCTCCTGGACGGCGACAACGCCACAAAGGTCGTCGACTTCATCGAGCTGCCCGCCCGCATCGTCGTAGAGAGTCTGAAACAGTTCATGCAGCCAGCCCACTGAGCGGAATCTGGCTCCTACATCCTCGCTCCGTTGTTAGATCCTTTTTTTCCGTTACTTTTACATGAGCAGACGCTACCCAGTAACGCATGGGTAACAAGGCGATCCAGATAGACGAGAGGGATAATGTCGCCACTGTCACAGGCGACGTCGACGCCGGGAAGCAGCTTGAGGTGATCAGCCCCAATGGCGAGGTTATCCTCAAACCCAAGGTTTCCGAGACGATCCCCTTCGGCCACAAGCTCGCCATCAGGCCGATCAAGAAGGGGGAGGCCATCCTGAAGTACGGCGAGATCATAGGTGTTGCCTTGAGGCCGATCCCAGCGGGCACCTGGGTTCACACCCACAACGTCGGAAGCGCCAGGCTACCGTCGAGGGGAAGGGAGGAGGGAATTTTATGACATCCAGGAAAAAATTTTCGCCTTATCCTAAGCTACCACGCATGAGGGAGGCGGGGTTATGACCGAGTTCTACGGCTACGGGCGACAGGATGGCTCCGTCGGGGTCCGCAACCACCTATTAGTCATCGCCCCCATAGACTGCAGCTACGAGCCGGCTAAGAAGATCGCAGCCCAGGTCGAGGGCGCCGTTGCTGTAACCCAGTACCACGGCTGCGGCAACGACCCCGTCCTCGCCCACAACCTCGTCGGGACCGGGCTCAACCCCAACGTCGCCGCCGTCCTCATCGTAGGCCTAGGATGCGAGACCCTCACAGCCGACATCGTCGCGGACGGCATCCGTCCAAGCGGGAAACCTATCGAGAGGCTCGTGATCCAGGAGGAGGGCGGCACGCTGAAGACCCAGGAGAAGGCGATCCGCATCCTGCAGCGCTGGGCGCAGGAGGTCGCCGAGTTCAGGCCTGAGCCTTTCCCGGTCTCCAGGCTCACCCTCGCAGTGGAATGCGGTGGCTCGGACGCGACAAGCGGTCTCTCCGCGAACCCGGCCGTCGGAGTTGCCTGCGACAAGCTGATCGACGAGGGTGGAACAGTCATCTTCTCGGAGCCCCAGGAGATGATAGGCACACAGCACATCCTCGCCCGTCGGGCTCTTAGCAAGCAGGCGGCGGACGACATCTATACCATGATCGACAGGGACGAGGCGCGCCTCAAAGCGGTAGGTGTCGACAGCCGCTGGATGAGCGCCGGGAACATAGACGGCGGCCTCACGACCATCGAAGAGAAGAGCCTCGGCGCCATCCGTAAGGGAGGCACGAAGCCCGTGCAGGGCGTCCTTTGGAACGACTGGGACCGATTCGACCGCCCCACCCGCCCAGGATTGTGGCTACAGGACGGCACAGGCTGGGACGTCCCGAGCGTCACCCACATGGTCGCCGCCGGGGCCCAGGTCGTCTGCTTCACCAGCGGCCAGGGAAGCACTACGGGCCACGCCGTCGCACCAGTTATAAAGATCACCGGCAATCCGGTCACATACGCCCAGATGGAGGACAACATGGACATCAACGCCGGAACCATCCTCGACGGCTCAGAGAGCCTAAACAGCGTCGGCGTACGCATCTACAGGACCATCGTCGAGACCGCCTCGGGGAAGAAGACGAAGGCGGAGGCCCTAGGATTCAAAGACTTCATCGTCTTCTGCAGGAGCAGGGCAGCCGAGCACATGCTCGGCCACTGTTGAAAATGACCCACGATCCCTTTTTTAAAGAAATGAAGGAGGCCTAGTTCTCCGCGTGCGTTGCCTTGTCCCTAAAATGTGCGCACACGTGCATGATATGAGGATAAAGTCATTTGGGGTAAGTCACAGACTTTCTGCCTACGCATAAGATGTAGCCCATGTAGCTGCTCGCCACTTTATCCCGCAACAGCACACTCTTAGCCTCACCGATCTTACCGAAGCGCTCCCGCATCTTCCTGCTCCTCAACGCGAGGACAAGCACCCCCCAGAGAGTGCCTATGAGTTTGCCCCATCCCCCGAAGTCATCCACTTTGCTCAACGCGTAGGGCTTTTGCGAGCTATTTGAATGCTCCTCCATAAGGATGTCACTGAACCCGGCGGACTCGAAGGCTGAGACCCAGGATTCTGGGCTTCGAAGCGTGAATGGAAGGTCAGTCAGCTCCCTGAAGACTCTTTCACCGTAATTGACTCGATCCATAGCCTCGGGGGGTAGATTATCAGCCTTGTACATCTCGTTGACTCCGAGGCATCCACCTGCCTTGAGGACCCTGTAGAACTCGGGGAAGGCCCTGGCCGGGTCCAGGAACTGGGACACGAAGACTGTCAGCACCGCGTCGAAGTCGTCGTCGGGGAACTCTAGGCTGTAGGCGTTTCCCACCCTGAAACTAACGCGGTTGGTGAGATCCAAGTCCTCGGCCCGCTTCAGCGCGTACCTTACCATATGCTCGGCTATGTCTATGCCCACGACGCTGCACCCGTACCTTTTAGCCAAGTAGCAGGCGTTGGCCCCTGTCCCGCAGCCCACCTCGAGTATTTTGGTGCGCTCAGTGATTTGGCAGAGTTCAGCGAGCTTGTCCATGCTGGCGACGCCTCCGATGTTGAAGAACGGGACTCCCATGTAGCCCATGAAATCGTAGTATCCTAGGCCCTCGACATCCTTAAGGGTCAATTCGCTGGACATGCTGTTGTCTAACACTCGTGTGGGGGATTATATATATGTGTCAAAGACGCAAGAAAAATTATCCTTTATAAACTTTGCACAATAATCACGCGCGCGAGTTAATATCGCCGATTCCAGGCGCTGAGAACTCAGTTTAGAAATTGGGCTGGGCGCGCGTTTCAATAAGTTAAATCCTAGTCGATATTAGGAATACATCGTTAAGGTTAATTGTCCTTGAGGACCACGTCATCGTACTCCTTCTCGATCCTCTGCTTGTGGCCGAGCTCCATCTGGGCGAATATCGCCCACATCTTCCCCACTGGGTGTGCATTGAACTCCTTAGCCAGGGCGGAGTAGAACTCATACGCGAGCTTCTCACTCTTCGCCGCGAAGATCAGTATATCCTGGTAAGAGGCGTCCGGGTTGAGGGGCTCCTGCCTCAGAGGGTCTGAGACCTTAAGGTCGACGACCTTCCTCTTCAGATCAGCCATGTTAGAAGCATCCATGACCTTCCTCGGGTCCTTCAGAGCGTTGACGAAGTACTCCCTGTGCTTCGCCTCGTCGGCCGCCAACTCCTTCAACAGCTGCTTGGAGCCCGGGTTGTTCACCTTCACCTGGGCGTCCGTGTAGAGCCTGAAAGCCCCCTCCTCCATGGTGACACCGATCTGTAGCGCCTTCTCGACAGTCAAACCCTCCGCAGACATGACCATCAACGATCATAGCGGGGCCGGTTCCTATAAAACTCTCCCGCGGAGAGGCACATCATATAAGGAGCCGGACGACAATCCTCTCCCTTGTGAAGCACAAGGGGAGCTGCGGAGTAGAGATCATCGCGACAGGCGACGAGCTCATGTACGGTCGCATCCTCGACACCAACTCTAACTGGATAGCGAAGCGCCTCGCGGAGCTCGGCGCGAACCTCCGCAGGGTCGCAATGGTCGGAGACGACGACGCAGACATAATCGATGCACTACACGAAGCACTGCACAGGGACGCAGATATCATAGTCTTCACCGGTGGCCTCGGCCCCAGTGAGGACGACTTCACCGTCGACTCGATCGGCCACGCCCTCGGCAGGGAGGTCTCATATGACCCTGTGGGTCTCGAGAAGATCAGGGGGATATACAACCGCCGTGGCCAGACCGACCTGACCAGGGCGAGGAGGATGACCCGAGTCCTAGACGGCTCTAAAGCCCTCCAGAACCCGGTCGGCATGTCCGTGGGCATGATGTTGGAGGAGGGTGGCAAGCTCATCTTCACCCTCCCCGGCGTCCCGCAGGAGATGCAGGCGATGTTTGACCAGCACATCGCCCCAATAGTCGAAGGCAGGGCGAAGAGCGTCTTCCTCGCGAGGACACTCACGGTCTCGATGGTCTGGATGGACTTCTTCCCTGTCTACAGGCAGCTCCAAGCCGACTACCCGGAGGTCTACATAAAAAACGCCGCAACGCCACCGGAGGCGGATGAGGACAGGAAGAAGGTGACGTCTATAAAAGTCGACATAGTCTTGGAGGCGCCAACTATGGATGAGGCTGAGGCAAGGATGGACGTCCTCCTCCTCGAGTATCAGCGCCTGATAGACGCCGCGGGCGGGGGCACAATAGAGCTTAAATAAAGTTTTAACCGCCCCAGCCGTTAGGCAGGTTGATCCGGTTTGCCTTATAGGGTCTACGTCGAGAAGGAGCTTTCGATGGATCGGGTCGTAAACGTCAAGGCGAACAGCCTCGGGGTAGCCCTGAGGGACAGCAGAGGCGCCACGAAGGTCCTTGACGGCGTCTACGTCGCCGAGATCGATAGCCTCGGGGGCTTCATCACACTTCGGGCTTCTGGACGAGGGGACCGAGCGAGGTGAACTCGGCCCCGTCGAAGTAGGCTCTGAGCTTCTTCTTCAGATCATTAACGTGGACGCTGACCTGCCTCCAGCTATCCCTGTCACGTATCGTCACCAACCCCTTCTCAATGGTGTCGTAGTCAACGGTGACATTGAGTGGCGTACCGATCTCATCCTGCCTCGCGTACCTTCGGCCGATCGAGCCACTATCGTCCGAGGCGACCATGAAGCCCTCGTTCACCAGCATTTTGCCTATCTCCGCAGCCTTTTCGGGGAGACCGTCCTTTGTGACGAGGGAGAAGACACCGACGGAGTAGGGAGCTAGCCTACGCGGGAAGCGGAAGACGTTCCTCTTCTCCCTCCTCTCGTAGGCGGTCTCCATCGTGACGTAGAAGAGCCTGTCCAGCCCGAAACTAGGCTCAACGACATGGGGGATGAACCTGCTGCCATCCTGCCTCAGCACCGACATGTCCTGCCCTGAGCCAGCCTGATGCGCCTTCAGGTCGTAGTCGGTCCTGTATGCGTGGCCTGAGACCTCTGTCCATCCCCATCCATCGAGGCGTATCTCGTGGTCGTAGGTTTGTGAACTATAATGACTCCTCTCTTCGGGTAGGTGGGCGCGGAACCTCTGCCGGTCCTCTGGGACGCCTAGGGCGGAGACGAACTTCTTCGACAGCCCCATGAAGTACGCCTGCCACTCCGTGAGGAGGTAGCCCTTCTCCACGGCCTCCTTGACCACGACCTCGACCGGCTCCTTGACGCCCTTCTCTCCCATCTCCTCTGTTATCAGCCTGAGCTTCTCCCCCGCAATGTCGCCGAGCCACGGGCAGGAGGGGTTCTGTGGGTCGAAGAAGAGCTCGAGCTCCATGATGGTGTACTCCCTTAGCCTGTGCATCCCCTTACGGGGGCTGATCTCGTTCCTCTGCACCTTTCCAGTCTGGGCGAGGGCGAACGGTAGCCTCTCACGGCCCAGTAGGTAGCCGCGCCTGAAATTGGTGAACATCCCTTGGGCTGCCTCGGGCCGGGCGTAGCCGACCTCGCCGCCTTTCGCCCCTATCTGGGTCTGGAACATGGTGAGGACAAGGACAGGCTCCTTGAGGTCGCCCCCGCAGACCGGGCACCTGACCTTGTGCTCAGCCAGAAGCTTCTTGATGGTGTCTCCGCCCATCGCCTCGACGTTCTCGAGCCCAGCCTTCTCCTCTATGAGGTGGTCGGCCCTGAAGCTACGACCGCACGTCGAACACTCTGTTGAGTACTCCCTGAAGTTTTTTAGGTGGCCAGAGGCCTCGAAGACCTTGGCCGGGTTGATTATCGGGTCGTCGATCTCGAGGAAGCCCTGGCGGCGGACGAAGAACTCGCGCCAGAGGCCCTCTATGTTCCTCTTGAGCTTTACGCCGACGTCGCCGTAGGTGAAGAAGCCGCCCACGCTGCCGTATATCTCGAAGCTGGGCCAGTAGAAGCCCCGCCTCTTGGCGATCTCCGTGATGGTCTCGTAGAGGCTCCCAGAAGACATCGTCGAACAGCCTAAAACAGTGATAGGAGCCGGACATATAAAGATACTAAGAAAATGAGGATTACTCGACGATGGGCCTGAACTTGTAGCCGTACTGGATGATGCCGGCGGAGCCGTCCTCCTTCACCTTCCTTAGGACGGCCTCAACCCTCATCCCGCTCCTGACCTGCTCCGCGGCCACATCGGTGAGTTGGCTGAACAGGCGCAGGCCGTCATCGAGCTCGACGAGGGCGACGACATATGGCACATATTTCTCGTATCCTTCAGGCGGGCTCCTTATCACGGTCCAGCTCACCACCTTGCCCGTCTCGGGCAGCTTATATGGCTTGAACTCTGTGCCACTGCATACGCAGACCGGGGTCCTTGGGAAGTATCTCGCCCCGCACCCAGTGCACTGCTCACCCAGGAGCCTGTACCTGGGCTTCTCCTCGCGCCAGTACCTTGGTACACTCATCTCAGGCCCTCCTCATGATGCTCACGGAGCAGGTCGAGCCGACGCCCCCCATGCTCTGGGCCATCCCGATCCTCGCGTCCTTGACCTGGCTCGGCCCCGCGGCGCCCCTCAGCTGGAGGACGACCTCCGCTACCTGGTAGACGCCCGTCGCCCCCAGCGGGTTGCCCCTCGCCTTGAGGCCGCCGAAGGTGTTCGTCGGTATCTCGCCCTCCTTAGAGGTGCCGCCTGCGGCGACGAAAGCCGCCCCCTCGCCCCTCTTGGCGAATCCGAGCCCCTCTAGGCTGAGGACCCCGTCGATGGTCGTGTCGTCCATGACCTCGAGGACGTCCACGTCCTTAGGTGCGACCTTGGCCACGGCGTACGCCCTCTCGGCCGCCCTCCTCACGGCCCCGAGCGTCAGCGGGTCCCCCCTCTGGGCTATGGAGAAGGCGTCCGTGGCGACCGCGGTCCCGGCGACCTCGACGCCGTCCCTGAGCCTCTCCGCGGGGCAGAGGAGGACGGCGGCGGCGCCGTCGCATACTGCGGAGCACTCCATCATGTGGAGGGGGTCAGCCTCCATCGGGGAGGCCATCACCCTCTCTATGCTGAGCTTGAACGGGTACTGGGCGTGGGCGCAGCCGACGGCGTTGTCGTGCCCCCTGACGGCGAACATGGCGACGTCCTCCGGCCTCGCGCCGAACCCCTCGGTGTACATCCTGTGAAGTATCGCGCTCAGCCCCGTCTTGGTGACCCCGGTGAAGGCGACGTACTCCTGGTCCTCTGCCATCGCCTGGCTTGAGGCGACGCACTCCGGGAGCATGTCGCTCATCTTCTCCACGCCCCCAACGAGAACCGAGTCGCACATGCCTGAGGCCACTGCCTTCACTCCCTCGTTGAAGGCGACGCCGCCGCTTGCTTGGCCTGCCTCGACCCTCATCGCGGGTATACCCGGTCTCCCAATCGCCTCGGCCATCATCGCCCCGAACTGGAGTTGGTGCTGGAGGTGCCCCCCAGACATGTTGGCTACGTAGAGTGCGTCTACGGCCGGGTTGCCAGCATCCTTCATTGCTGCGACCGCGGCTTCAGCGAAGAGCTCCCTCGCCGATCTCTCCCACGGCTCACCGACCTTTGTGAGCCCGACCCCTGCTACCGCTACCCTCCTCATTGTATTATCTGCCCCCTGTGCCTTAGGTATGTGGCGTAGTCGACGTACTGCTTACGGTCGATGAACGCCTGGACTTTGGGCCCAGCCCTCCTCCCCTTGATGAGGTCCCTCACCCTGAAGACGAAGCTATCGCTCCCCGCGCCCGAGCCGTACGAGACCATGAATATCCTGTCACCAGGCTCGGCGACGTCCAGGGTGGCCGCGAGTCCCAGGGGCGACGAGCCAGCGTATGTGTTCCCGACGAGCGGAGCCACGAGCCCGGGCTTTATCTGGTCCATGCCGAAGCCGAGCATCTTCGAGACGTTTATCGGGAACTTCGTGTTCGGCTGGTGGAAGACGGCGTATTTGAAGTCCGTCGCCTTGTAGCCGGTCTCGTCGAGGAGCCCCTTTCCCGCGCCTATTATGTGCTTGAAGTAGGCCGGCTCGCCAGTGAACCTGTTCCCATGCCTGGGGTACATCTCCTTCGACCTCCGCCAGAAGTCAGGCGTATCCGTCACGTACGAGTAGGATGCCTCGACCTCGGCGAGGGAATCGTCGAGTGGGCCGAAGAGGTAGGCGGCTCCACCGCACGCGGCCGTGTACTCCAGTGCGTCCATCGGCTTCCCCTGTGCCGTGTCCGCGCCTATCGCCATCGCGTACCTCTGCATGCCGCTTCCGACGAGCCCTATGCATGTCTGGAACGCCTCGGTCCCGGCCTTGCAGGCGAACTCGTAGTCGGCGGTGGAGACGCCCGGCGTAGCCCCTATAGCCTCAGCGACTATCGTCCCGGATGGCTTCACGGCGTATGGCTTCGACTCAGTGCCGACGTATACGGCCCCTATCTCTGAGGGGTCTACGCCTGCCCGCCTGACGGCAAGCTTCGCGCACTCGACCGAGATGGTGACCGTGTCCTCGTCGAGGCCGACGACCGACTTCTCCTCGACAGGCTCGCCCGAGGTGCCCCACATCCTGTTCACCTCGGCGGCCCTGAGCCGGTACATGGGCACGTAGGCCCCGTAACCTGCTATGCCGACCTTGTTCAGAGTCCTCATGATGTCCTCGACCCTAAATGGAGACTGAGAGAAGGTGAATCGCACCATATTTAAGCGATTCGACAGAGATCGAGAGGCGCTTCGACATTAAACGAATAGCTAAGCCGAGCCACCGAGATAGATATCCTTCACGGTGCTTAGAGACTTCAGTGTCGCCCTTAAAGAGTAGGGCCTCTCGAAGCTGCACCTGAACCCCTCCCAGTCGTCGCCGACTACCTCAATCTTGTCGGCGTCCATCTCACCCGCTCCCGCCCTTGAGGCGTTCGCGATGTGCGCGATCTCAGTGGGGTCGAAACCCATGAGGCGGGAGCAGAAGGCGTCGACTGAGACCGGATTCATCCCCGCGACTATCACTCCTATTCTCCTCGGGTTGCCTACTGTTGGGCCGTTTCCCTCCATACAGGTGAGGCCGTCGACGACTATCATGTCGCTCCTGACTGTCTTCGCCAGGTAGGGAAGTATCTCGTTGAGATGCCTATGATGAACGCTCTTCTTGGCCGCCCTGAGGACACCGTAGAGGTTCTTGATGCTCAGGGTCACGAGGGTGTGGGCGCACGTCTTGATCTTAGGGAGGTTGATGAGGTAGTCGGCGTCGAGCACCGTCCTCGGCAGCTCAAGATCGACCCCGGCGACCCTGTGGACCTCGTACTCGTCCCCACTCAGGTTCAGGAAGGGCACCCCGAGGCCGTCGAGCCTCGCCATGAGCCCCGACTCGGTGACCCTCCTCTCGGCGGGGCCGGCGATGTTGTCAGACTCGACCACTGTGACGCTGCCCCCCTTCTCCCGCGCTATTTTTACGACGGCCTCGATGACGCCGAAGTCGGTTATGACCATGCCGTGGGGGTTCTTGGGGTTGCATATGTTCGGCTTGACGACGACCTTCCTGCCCCTTTCGAGGTTCAGGCCGCCGACGAGGTCAACGCCCCTCCTCACCGCCGCCTCGACGTCGCCGCCGGCCTGCACGAGGGAGACCCTGTTCACCTGACCTGCCTCC
>CAZVMI010000020.1:10653-16280 GCA_964628365.1 uncultured Candidatus Bathyarchaeia archaeon
CTGAGGTGGAACATGGTCGTGACCCTGCCGCAGCCGATGATGCCCAGGCGAAGCATTTCTCCCCACACCTAATCGGCTACCAGTTTAAGAGTTTTCATCCTGCCCCAAGGAGGCTCGAAGGTTCTCCCGCCCTTTCCGCGCGAGCCTCATCGACTCCATGTAGCCGTAATGGATGGTTATGGGCGCGCATAGTAGGAGCTCTAGCCAGTAGGTCGCGAGCCTGGTCAGCAGGGAGATGGCGGAGGCAACCGGCAGGGGTAGGCCGATGAGGACGAATCCCCCGGTCAACCCCGCGTCCACGACGCCGAGGCCGCCCGGTATGACGAAGTTGAGCTGCTGGATGAACTCGACGACGGCGTAGACGAGGACTATCAGCCAGAGGTCGATGTGGACGCCGAGGCTCCGGGCGACGATGAAGGCGGTTATCGAGCCGGAGCTCCAGTGAAACGCGACGAGGATGAAGGAGAGGAGGTTGTAGCTCATCCTCGTCCTAAGTTTCCCGATCGAGGACTCTATGTCGTCGACGACCCTGCTGAAGCTCCCCTCGGCTGAGCCAGAGCCGTACATCCTGTCGAAGATGTTTCTCCTCACCCAGATCGGGCTCAGGCCGTAGACCCTCCTGAGGAGCCTCGGGCTGAGGGTGAGGCCGAAGATGACCCCCGAGACGCCCGCCCAGGCTATCTCGAACCATATAAGCCCCGGCTGGATGGGCATACTGCCCCCGCTGAAGACCGTCACCATGAGGGCGGCGAGGCCGATGACTATCCCGAAGGCGATGTTGTAGTAGGCCTTGTGGATGAAAGAGCTCGAGATCGCCTTCCCTATGTTCGAGTTCTCCTTGTCCCTCACAAGCTGAGCCTTAATCACCTCGGTGATCATGGGGAGAGGCAGCATCCATGTGATGAAGAGGCTGGCGAACGTCGCCTGGGTCGCCTCCCAGACGCTGACCTTCACATCCAAGGCGCGGAGCAGCACATACCACGAGGCGGCGTAGAAGAAGAGACCGAGGTAATCTACGGCGACAGCGAGGAGATAGTCGACGGCATTGAAGCGCCCAACCTCGAAGAGAACGGTGAAGGGGTTCGAGTAGACGAGGTAGACGACGAATATGGCGGCTCCTAGGGCGGTGACCAGTAGGCCTCGTCTATTCGCCATCAACTCGGGAGCCTACCCGACTAATCGGCTGTTTTCAATAAATAGTTGACGTTGCATCTGAGGCTCAGTGGGCACGGGGTACAGTGTTATAGCCCAGGATGGGTGGATCGTCTCAGGTGAGCCTTGGAGGTAGTCATTAGGCCAGCTAAGCCCGGGGACGTTGGGCGGGTCCAGCACATTGAGGCGAGCATCTACCCTGACCCCTGGCCGCGCGCGCTATTCCACCTGATGCTGGAGAGGGCTCCAGGGCTCTTCCTCGTAGCGGTCTCTGATGAGAAGGTCGTGGGCTACGCCGTTGGCGAGGTCGAGATGCGCGGCGGCTCATCGGCCGGCCATGTGATGAATCTCGCGGTTGACCACCCGTGGCGGAGGAAAGGGGTAGGGCAAGCCCTGCTCGAGGAGCTCGAGGTACGGCTCAAGGAGAGGGGTATTGCCCTCTTCTTCCTCGAGGTGAGGGAGTCGAATCTCCCAGCGCAGTCCCTCTACACGAAGAACAGCTACACGGTCGTCGGTAGGCTGCCCGGGTACTACAGGGACGAGGACGGCCTCGTGATGGAGAAGAGGATAGACCGAATCCGGTAGCCTTCTATATCCGGACCAAGGATTATCGTTTGATTATCTCGGGTGAAGTTTAATGGGTGAGATCAGGGTCGCCGTCGCGGGCGTCGGTAACTGCTGCTCCTCCCTCGTCCAGGGGGTCGGCTACTACTCCCACGAGAAGGGGGGCCTCGGCCTCCCCCACCCGAAACTCGGAGGCTACGAGGCCTCTAACATAAGGTTCGTCGAGGCGTTCGACATAGCCGCCTCGAAGGTCGGGAACGACCTCTCCGAGGCCATCTTCTCCTCGCCTAACCAGGCGCCGAGGTTCCACGACATTGAGAGGCTCGGCGTCGAGGTCAGGATGGGCCCTGCGCCAGACCACGTCGAGGGGAACGCGCTAAGCAACATAGCCAGGGCTGAGGAGGAGCCGACGGACATCGTTAAGGCGCTGAAGCACGGGAAGGTAGACGTCCTCGTCAACCTCATCTCAGGCGGCTCGGATAAGGCGTCGAGGCTCTACGCCGAAGCCTGCGTCGAGGCAGGCTGCGGCTTCCTCAACGCGACGCCGGCAGGCGTGGCGAGCGACGCCTCATGGGACTCGAGGTTCAGGGACTCGGGCCTGCCCCTCGCCGGGGACGACCTCCTCGACCAGGTCGGCGCCACGGTCGTCCACATGGGGCTCCTAGAGTTCCTGAACAGCCGTGGCGTCAGGATCGACGAGAGCTACCAGCTCGACGTCGGCGGGGGCACTGAGTCCATCGACACCCTTGAGAAGACGAGGGAGACGAAGAGGAGCATCAAGACTTCGGCGGTCACGGGCTCGATCCCGTATGAGTTTCCCCTCGTCTCGGGCTCAACAGACTTCGTAGACTTCCTGGGTAACGGTAGGGACAGCTTCTTCTGGCTCAAGGGAAGCTACTTCGGGGGCGCCCCATTCACCATGGACGTTAAGCTGAGCACGCTTGACGCCCCGAACGGCAGCTCTGTCCTCATAGACGCGATAAGGGCGCTGAAGATCGCCAAGGACAGGAAGGTGTGTGGCGCGGTGCCCGCCATCTGCGGCTACGCCTTCAAGAGATCGGCGAAGAGGACTAGCCTCGCGGAGGCTTACCGACTCTTCAGGGAGTTCACCGCCTAGAGGGTCGGGATGAACCTCATCTTCTTGGTCGGCACGGCGGGCTCGGGCAAGACGAGCCTCACGGGCGGCTTCTCCCGGTGGCTCGAGATGCAGAGGGAGGACGTGATGGTCGTGAACCTCGACCCGGGCGCGACCTCCCTCCCCTACTCGGCGAACGTCGACGTCAGGGAGTACATCAAGGTCGAGGAGCTGATGGAGGAGTACAGCCTCGGCCCGAACGGCGGGCTGATGCTCGCCTGCGACATGATCCTGGGGAGGGTCGAGGAACTCACCCAGGACATCGAGGACTTCACCCCTGACATCTGCCTCGTCGACACGCCAGGTCAGATGGAGCTGTTCGCCTTCCGCAATACGGGTGCCGAGATAGCGGAGCGGCTCACAGACGCAGAGAAGGGGGTCTGCTACCTCTTCGACGCAGCCTTCTGCAGGGACCCCCTCAACTACGTGATGAACATGTTCCTGGCCAGCGCCATAAACACACGGTTCCAGCTCCCTCAGTTCCAGGTCCTGTCGAAGGTCGATCTCCTGAAGGAGGCGGAGCTCGACGAGATCGTCGGCTGGGGCGAGGACCAGTACGCCCTCGAGGAGGCGATGGACGTCAAGCTCTCAGGAATGAACAGGACGCTGAGCCAGGACATGATGGAGGTCATAGAGCGCATAGGGGTCGAGTTCAACCCGATCCCGACGTCGGCGAAGACCCACGACGGCTTCAACGCCCTCTACGGGGAGCTCCAGCGCGTCTTCACTGGCGGCGAGAAGTTCACGCCATGAATCCATTTCGAGGGCATATCCTCGCAATTATTAATACCTCATAGCTCTTTCTTTCATTTCAGGGATTGTAATGACTCTGTATCTCACTCAGGATGAGGTGAAGCAGGTCCTGGACATGAAGAGCGCTTTCACAGCCGTGGAGAACGCCTTCAGGGAGATGGGGAACAAGGCGATAGAGATGCCGCCGAGGGTCTACCTCCACTTCCCGAAGGGCGTCCTCATCGCCATGCCCGCCTACATGCCGAACCTGAACGCCGCGGGCACCAAGCTCGTCACCGTCCACCCGAACAACAGGAAGGAGTACAACCTCCCCGCCGTACAGGCGAAGATAGTCATCAACAGCATCGAGAACGGATCACCCCTCGCCATCATGGATGGAACATACATCACCGCGCTCCGCACCGGCGCGGCCGGGGCAGTGGGCATCAAGTACCTGAGCCACGAGGACGCCAAGGAGGTCGGGATATGCGGCCTCGGCGTACAGGGCCGAAGCCAGATCATGGGCCTCATGGAGGTCCGCCCCAATGTCAAGAAGGTGAAGGTCTACGACGTCATCCCAGAGGCGAAGGCCACCTTCGTCAAGGAGATGAAGGCTCTCTACCCGAAGGTCGAGTTCGCCGCCGTCAACTCGCCAGAGGAGGCTGCCAGGGGCAGCGACATCGTCATCACATGCACGCCGAGCCCCACCCCGTTCATGAAGGGCGAGTGGCTAAAGAAGGGAGCCCACGTCTCCGCGATAGGAGCCGACACAGCCGCCAAGCGTGAGCTTGAGACCAGCGTATTAAAGAAGGCGGACAAGCTCGTCGTCGACTACATGCCGCAGGCCTTCGTCGTGGGAGACTTCGCCAAGCCGAAGGAGGAGGGCGCAATCTCCGAGAAGGATATCTACGCCGAGATGGGCGAGATCGTCTGCGGAGCCAAGAAGGGGCGCACCAGCCCGGACGAGATAACCCTATTCAAGGCGACCGGCTTAGCCATACAGGACGTTGGCACCGCTGCGAAGGTCTACGAGCTGGCGAAGAAGAAGGGGATAGGCAGGGACCTACCCTCCTAATTTTTTAGGAGACTAGAATAATCGACGTACTTGTTCTCGCAGGCGTTCCCTGGGCAGTAGAGTATCCGAGAATCCCCGATGTTCTTGGCTACCGCCATGATAGTCGAAGAGGTCTGGACGTACTCCCCGGTGGGGTTATGGTAGCAGATGGAGCCGGGGCCCTTCTCCGACCCGTGGTCTGAGGCGATCGCCTTGAGCGCGTCGATGGCGGAGTCCACGTCACTGGGCTGGAAGCCATTCAGGAGCTGCAAAGCACGTATCCTACGCTTCTCCGCGTTGATCCACATCCTCTCCGCCCTATCGGTCCACTCGATACCGGGTACAATCGTCAACGTTGTGACCACGTGCTTGCCTGGATCAAGCCGCTCAGAGTAGGTCTCCCTGTCCCAGACGACATGCCAGCCAGCCGTGGCGTCCAAGACGACGAAGTTCCCTCTCCTGTAGTCCCATTTGGCGTCGGGGTCGAGGAGGAGGCCTCTAGCCTCATCCGCGGAGCCGCAGCCCTCAAGGAGGTCGAGGGCGAGGAGCCCCCTGCTCCTAGCCGGTGCCTCGTCCCACTCCGTCTCCTGGTTCGTGACGGCCACGAGGAGGCCGGATTTGTTGAAGCCGACCCATGTTCCACCAGAGGCGACATCAACGGGGCAGAACACATCCCTCCTCCCTGGCAGCCTGCAAGGAGGGCGCTCGACAGTGCCTCTACCCAGATATCTGTTGTGGAGCACCAAAATGGGATAATCATACACGAGGTCGTACAGCACGATCAGGGTACACAAACAGGCAGCTCCCTCGATCCCTTCAGGTTGACCAGAGTCGAGGATAAAGGGTTTGCGCGGGTCTCAACCTATTTAACCTCGGCCACAGAATAATAAGTCAGGTTTCTGATCATGACGAAAACTCTTGAGGAACTCTCATCCACCGTGATATCCGACTACGTGACGAGGCGCATGAGCGTCTTCGATCCCGGCGACA
>CAZVMI010000021.1:0-16260 GCA_964628365.1 uncultured Candidatus Bathyarchaeia archaeon
GACCTCTCGACGCCTTCGCCCGCCCTAGGAGAGCACAACGTCGAGGTCTACTCGCAGCTCCTCGGGCTCACAGAGGAGGAGGTCGAGGGGCTGAGGAGAGACGGCGTCATCTAGGGGTCGCCTATTCCGGCGCTTGGGTTAACCGGCCCAGTCTGGCGCCTTCGCTTCCGGGTGGCAGTCGCTGTGGGGGGAGTATGGCTTTATGTCTATTACCGGGGAACCCGGGAGGGCGTCAAGGCCCCTTACACGGAGGATGTTGTCCTTCACCCCAAGGAGCTCGACAACTGTGAGGCCCACCGGATTCGGTCTTGAAGGGCTCCTGCATGCGAAGACACCCTTGAGCACGCTGACGCCATGCCTCCTAGGAGTCACGTAGAGGGTGGAGCGGTGCCCTTCGTTGTCCCTCTCGTGGAACCAGTAGAGAATGATCAGGTGAGAGTACTCTTCGATGTCCAAGAGGCCTGAGGCATAGTCTGGTTTGAGCTGAATGGTCGAGAGCTCGCCCTCGACCTTCTCGACGACGCCGATGAAACTGACTGTGCCGGTCTCCGCCAACCAGTCCACCCAAATACGATTGGCTTTGTGACGGTTTAAGGTCTGCTCAGGGGCATCTTCTTTCCGGTTACAGGGAATTACAATTTCTATAGCTCCCTATTACGCGTCTTTTGCAACCTATTTCACGTTTTTTGCACGGATTGGATCATGGGAGGACCGTTTCCGTGGCTCCTTTTCGTGGAAGGAGCCGGGTTCAGGTTTTTCCAGTGGACCCCCCTCCCCCCTCCTCGCCGGGTGGTCGGCATCGGCTCCGCTTTTTAATATTAACGGATGTGTAGCATATATCGGTGGGCGGCTCAGGGATCATCTTGGTGAATCTGCTTGAGCGACGAGGAGAAGCTGAAGAAGAAGATCAGGAAGAAGGGCGCCAAGTGGACCGTCGAGGAGACGAGCATCTCAAATCTTCCGCCTGAGGAGCAGAGGAAGCGGCTCGGCCTCCTCCCCACGGACGAGGAGCTCAAGGAAGCGGAGAAGAGGCTAGGCAAGAAGAGAGGCTGCTGAGAAAAAGGGGGAAACTAGAAGCTCTTCCAGCACCTGACGAAGTTTATCGCGCCGTCTGACCACCAGACGTCGAGCCTGTTTGCCTCCATCACGACCTTGGCGATCCCCTCGACCTGCAGGTCTGTGAGGAGCCTGCTCCGCCAGGCACCGTCGACGTAGGCCCAGAGGCAGCGGACGTTTGCGACGAAGCTGTGGTCTACCAGCAGGGACTTGGCGTAGCCGGAGGTCTTGATCGTGGGCACGACCATGTCCCACATTCCGAAGACGTTCTCGATGCCGCACTGGCCGTACTTGATGCGGAACCAGCCCCGCTGCCCGTTGAAGACCTCGCCCCAGCCTGTGCCCCAGCTGTTCTTGCATATCCAGCAGCCAGCCGAGTCGTCGTAGCCGACGACCGCGACGCAGTGGTAGCCGGCGAGGTTGCCTGTGACGTACTCGTAGACTCCGCCTGCGTAGTTGAAGAAGTTCTGGTAGACGGCCATGCCCGTGATCTGGGGGCCGTTCTCGACGAGCTTCTTCTTCATCTCGTTGACGTCCTTGGTGTTGGCCCAGCTCAGGATCTTGGTGTGGTCGATCCTGTTCTGCCAGTCGCTGCACGTGGCGCATGTCTTGACCTGCAGCCCCTTGGCGTAGGGGAAGCATGCCTCGTCTGGGACGCCGTTGCTCTTCAGGTAGTTGCATGAGTTGTCCATGTGCCAGCCGCCGCAGCTTCCGCCTCCGCAGAAGAGTAGGTGGGCCTCTGAGAGGTCGATGACCTTGTTCGGGTCGTTGAATGTCCTGATCCTCAGCAGTGCGTCGAGGGCGGCTATTGTGCCGAAGGCGACGCATGAGCCGCATCCGTCCTGGTCCTTTATTGGCGTCGTCCAGTCGACTCCGTTGACGTCCCTCCAATCCTGCTTGGAGGGGAGGCCCACGGCTACCGTGCCGTATGGGTTGCCGGCCTTCTTCTTCGGCTTCTCCTCAGGGGGCTTGTCGAGTTTGAACTCTGTGGCGAGCTGGAGCTCCATCTTCGTGGGTAGGAGTCCGAGCCTCGTCTTCCGCTCCTCGACGGTGAGCTGTGAGAGTGTGGTTACTTCAGGGTGCCACTTGGCGTCCTTCTCCTCTATCGCTGTCTTGAGTTGTTCCAGGGAAAATTCGGGTTGAGACATCCCGCTTCTAAAAAGGCTTGTGTAACGATTTTTCGCCACCGTAACGGGGACAGTGAATTGAGGGTTACAGGTGAATGATGTTCTCCGCCGGCGTTCGTCACCTTATTATCCTCCTCACCCTCACTATCCACAGATGACTCATGGGAAAGGTCTCCATCGTTAAGGCGCCAGCGCCGCCAGACTCCGAGGCCGTCCAGGTGATGGTGAAGAAGGCGATCGACCTCATCGGAGGCCTCGGGAGCATGATACACGAGGGCGACACGGTGGCCCTGAAGCCGAACGTGGTCACGGGCAGGGTCTCCAAGCCCGGTGTCATAACCGACAAGCGGGTCGTCGAGGCGATGATCAGGCTCAGCCTCGAGGCAGGCGCCGGAAAGGTCCTGGTCGTCGAGGGCTCCGGCTACTTCACCCCGACCGATGTGGCGCTGGAGAAGAGCGGCATAAAGGCGGCGGCCGAGGCGCTCGGAGCTAAGGTCGTCGACGTCGACAAAGACAAGCTCGTCGAGCTCGATGTCCCCAATCACCTAGCCTTCGAGAAGATTCCTGTCTCAAAGAGCTTCATGGACGCCGACGTCCGCATCAACCTGCCCGTGATGAAGACCCATGACCAGCTCATCGTCACCCTGGGCGTCAAGAACCTAAAGGGCGTCATTCCGAAGCCCGAGAAGAGGCTCTTCCACAGGACAGGGCTCGTTAAGGCGATCCTCGACCTGAACAAGGTGGTGCCAGTCGACCTCACGGTCCTCGACGCCATCAACGCTATGGAGGGGCTTGGCCCAAGCTTCGGAGACATCGTCCAGCTGAACACCATAATCGCGTCGAAAGACGTCTGGAGCCTGGACGTGGTCGCCAGCCAGGTGATGGGCTTCAAGCTCGAGGAGCTCGACTACCTCGCCGAGGGGAAGAAGCACGGCCTCGTGGACCCCGAGAGGGTCGAGGTAGTCGGGGAGCCGATAAGTTCAGTGGCTAGGAAGTTCAAGAGGCCGCCCACGGACATGGAGTTCGGCCCGGGCCTCACGGTGATCAGCGACGGAGCGTGTAGCGCCTGCAGGGGAACCATCCACAGCGTCCTCTACGATCTGGAGCAGATGAGGATCATGGGCGAGATCAGGGACCTCTTCATAGTCGTAGGCAGCAACGCCAAGGTCCCTAAGGGGCTGAAGAGGACGCCTATAGTGATGGGAACCTGCCTTAAGCAGCACGAGGGCGAGGGCTGCTACGTCGTCGGCTGCCCGCCGAACAACGACCATATGCTCGCCGCTATCAAGAAGGTCTGCGGGCTAACCTAACCCCTTTTATTGGTCAAGTTTTCAACCATAGTTGATGGTCGACAGAGGTCTCGTTGGGCAGTGCGGCATCTACTGTGGCGCCTGCCCAATATACAGGGGATGCCAAGGTGACGAGCAGGCGAGGGAGTTCGCCAGGAAGGTCTGGAAGACCCCTCCGGAGAGGATGAACTGCCACGGCTGCCACGCCCTCGCCCCGGGCGAACACGGTACATACTGCCCGCGCAGGACCTGCATGGAGGCGAAGGGCTACGAGTACTGCTCAGAGTGCCGCGAGTACTCGGCGGGAAGCTGCAGAAAGTTCGGGGAGATGGACGAGTACTTCAACGGGATCGGGGAGAGCCTCAGGGAGCACCTGAGGAGGATAAACGCAGGGGAGGCCGACGCTTGGCTCGAGGAGCAGGGGAAAAAATGGAGCTGCCCGTTCTGCGGCAGCCCGGTATTCTGGGAGGAGAAGACCTGCCCCAGCTGCGGGAAACCCCTCAAATAGGATGAACGCTCACTCTTCCCCGTGTCCCGATCATCACTGCTCGAATTCTTCTCACGCGCCGGTAAGCTGAAGGGGGTCGAGAGGACCGGATGGGTCGAGGCCGGCGTACCCTCACCAGAGTCCGTCGCGGATCACAGCTACAGGACCACTCTGATGGCTGTGATAATCGCCGAGGCGGAGGGATTGGATTCCCTGAAGGCGGCGAAGATGGCCCTCATCCACGATCTGGCGGAGGCTGAGACCGGCGACCTGACGCCGGCGCAGAAGAGCCTTGAAGGAGAAGCCCACAAGCGCGCCGAGGACGCCGCGATGCGAAGCTTGTTGAGACTTCTCCCCGGGAAGCTTGTGGCGTCCTTCACGAAGCTCTGGCACGAGTATGAGAGCCTCGACTCACCTGAGGCGAGGCTCGTCCACGACGCGGACAGGCTTGAGATGCTCCTCCAGGCCTCGGAGTACGAGGACTCCGGCGGAGAACCCGCGAGACTAGAAAGGTTCTGGCGAGTCGAGGTCGGAAGAGGCTTGGCGTCTGACCTAGCCGGCGAGGTGAGAAAGAGGGGGAGGGGGCCAGCCGCTGGGCCTACATCTTCCTAGTTGTCTTGGGAATAGCGAGGTCGGCGGCTCCCATCTTTGAGAGCCTCGCCTCCGGCCAGTTCTCATCGACTAAGCCGATGAGTCGCTCGGCGTAGACGACCTTGTCGCGGGCCATCTTGTCTAGACCCGCACCCCAAGGCTTGTACATTGCACCGACGCTCGGGCCCGGCTCGATCTTGAAGTAGCAGGGCGAGCAGGTCCGGGCCATCTCTGGTGCCTCGTAGATACGGTTGAAGCCTCCCCATGCGTCGAATAGCCAGACATGGAGGTCCATCGGTATCCTGACCGCCTTCCTCATGGCGGCTAGCTGGGGGAGGGTGAGGTCGCCGATGGGGTTGAAGGTGTTAGCGCCGAGCATCTCGAGCACCTTGGCGCCGGCGGGGTTGGCGTGGCCGGTGAAGATGGAGACCTTGAAGACGATGTCCTTCTGGATGCGGCCGGCCTTCCTGAGCTCGTTGAGGGCCCACATGCCCCCCTCGCCGACGACGAGGAAGCCACGGAAGCCGAGCTCGATGTTGTGGAGTATGTCGTCCACGGCCTCTGTGAGTCCCTTCATGCCGCGGTACCTGATTCCGCATAGGCCGCCCTCCGGCGTTGCTACTTGCCTGCCCGTGTCCCAGAGCGCCCTAGGGCCCGGGGTCAGGATGACCTCGAGTTTCGCGTCGTGGGCCAACTGGGCGTACTCCTCGAGCTCAGAGTCGCTGAGGAGCGTTGCGCCCATCACGGTGCCTATGATCCTGTGTACGGGTACGTCCCGTTTCTCCATCTCGTCCACGAGGGCGCGTAGCACGGCGAGGTTCTCTATCCCCGAAATCTCTATCCTGTAGTTCGCCTTATCGGGGAAGGTGAGGGGAGAAGAAGGCAGATCGTACGCGTCGCCCTCGGGGAGACCTATATCGGCCAGCATCTTGGCCGTCTCCTTGAGCATAGCGATCCTTTTTGATTTTCCCTGAAGCTATATAACAACTATGCGGTGGGGCGTCGCTACACGCCCCATCCTCACCCCAATCTGAGGCTGAGCGGCGGGCGACCGCTCAGATCCCCGGAGGGTCAGGCCCACGGGTAGAGGCGTCTGAGGTCTCCGACGCTCCTCGCCGCCTCCTCCACGGTCAGTGCGTACGGCTCGAGCTCGCCGGCCATGTAGCTCTCGTAGGCCTTCATGTCGAAGTAGCCGTGGCCGCTGAGGAGTGTGAGTATTGTCTTCTCCTCCCCCGTCTCCCTGCAGTGAGTCGCCTCGTCTATGACGGCTTTGAGGCTGTGCGCCGACTCTGGTGCAGGTATTAGCCCCTCCGCCCTGAGGAAGGTGGTCGCGGCCTCCATCGCCTCTATCTGGTTGCAGGCGCGGGCCTCGACGACCCCCTCCCTCACCATGAGGCTGGTGATGGGGGCCTTGCCGTGGTAGCGGAGTCCGCCGGCGTGGACGGGCGAGGGGACGAAGTCGTGGCCGAGGGTGTACATCTTGATGAGGGGCGTCATCCTCCCCGTGTCGCCGTGGTCGTAGAGGTACTCTCCCATGGTGAGGCTAGGGGCGGCTGCGGACTCGACGGCGATGAACCTCGTCTCCTTCAGCGCCTTCCCCGTAACCCTGTCGTGGTAGAATGGGTTGGCGACGCCTCCGAAGTTGCTCCCGCCGCCGGCGCATCCGATGACCATGTCCGGGTAGTCCTCGGCCATCCTCATCTGCTCCTGGGCCTCCTGCCCTGTCACGGTCTGGTGCATGAGGACGTGGTTGAGGACGCTGCCCAGGCTGTACTTGGTGTTGCTGCTCTTTACGCAGTCCTCGACCGCCTCGCTTATGGCGATGCCGAGGCTCCCTGGGCAGTTCGGGTCCTTCGCCAAGATCGCCTTCCCTGCATCCGTCCGGGTGCTCGGGCTCGGGTAGACCACCGCCCTGTAGAGCCCCATCATCACCTTCCTGTAGGGTTTGTTGTCGTAGCTCGTCCTCACCATGTAGACGGTGACGTCGAGGTCGAATAGCATCCCCGCGAATGCTAGGCTGCTCCCCCACTGGCCGGCGCCCGTCTCCGTGGTGAGGCGCCCCACGCCCTCGCGGGCGTTGTAGTAGGCCTGTGGGACGGCTGTGTTAGGCTTGTGACTCCCGGGCGGGCTCACCCCCTCGTACTTGTAGTAGATCTTCGCGGGGGTCTTCAACGCCTTCTCCAGGCGCCTCGCCCTGAACATGGGGGTAGGCCTCCAGAGCCTGTACGCCTCCCTGACCTCGTCTGGTATCGGGACGAACCTCTCTCGAGTAACCTCCTGCCTCAGTATCTCCTTGCAGAAGATGGCCGACAGCGCCTCGGGCTTAACGGGTTCCCGGGTCGCGGGGTCGAGAAGAGGCTCGAGGTTCTTGGGTAGATCGGGTACAACATTGTACCAGAATTTCGGTATTTGATCCTCCCTTAACAGGAGGGTCCTATCCAGTCCGAATGATACACACTTCTATCCTCCGTCTGACTAGATACCGGTTAGAACGCCCGGAGACAGTTAAAAGACTTGTTACCTAGAAACGGTTAGGAGAGGAACTCCGAGACCTCGTCCACGCTCATCTTCCTCGGAGGCGCCTTTCTCTTCTCCTTCTCCATAGGCCAGCCCAGGGTGACAGCGGCTACAAGTTGCCAGCTCTTCCCGAGGTGTTTCCTGAGAGTGCTGTAGGCGTGGAAGACGTCACAAATCCACAGTGAGCCAAGACCGAGAGCGTAGGCTTCGAGGAGCATGTTCTGGATGGCCGCTGACACTCCCTCAATCTCGGCCCAGAGGGCGAGGTCCTCGGCGCGCGCGCAGAAGCCAGTTTAATATTCCCCTGGTCGCCTTGCCCGCGGCTGACATCGCATGGTTACCCGCGTTCCAGACCATAACGACGACGGGCGCCTCCTCCATAATGGCGCAGGAGGAGAAGCTCGAGCCCATTGCTCCCCTGCCTATCCGCTTCACCGTCTCATCCAGCCCCTCCCTCATGGCTTCGATGAGCTTCCTCTTGGATTCCCCCGTCAAGACGGTGAACCGCCACTGCTGGCCGTTCTTCGCCGACGGTGCCCAGGTGGCGGCCTCGAGGGCCTTCCTGACCATCTCTATGGGGACGGGCTCATCGGTGTAGACGCGGACGCTCCTCCTCCCCCTTATCGCCTCCTCGAGCTCCAAGTCGTTAACCTCATACGTCCATGCGGACCCTCATCCTTTAAAGCTTGGAGGATCACCTTTGAGGCTCCTCGCCGTCGGAGACAACTGCGTCGACCACTACAGGGAGCTGGGGAGGCGGTTCCCCGGGGGCAACGCCCTCAACGTCGCCGTCTACGCCCACAGGATTCCGGGCGTCGAGGCCGACTACATCGGCGTCATGGGGACCGACGAGGCGGGAGACTTCATGCTCGACGAGATGCGCCACGAGGGCCTCGGCACCGATGGCGTGATCAGGCTCCCAGGGTCAACCGCTGTCACCACTATCCTGATCCGTGGTGGGGACCGTGTCTTCGCGGACTACGCCGAGGGCGTCCAGAAGGACTCGGTGTTTCCTGAGGGTCTCCTGCCGAGGGTCAGCCGGTACGACCTAGTCCACTTCACCGTTTGGGGCTTCGGCAGGGAGCACATCGTTGCGTTGAAGGAGACAAGCAGCTCGGCCCTGAGCTGCGATTTCAGCAACCAGTTCGACCACCTTGCGACAGAGGTGATGCCGTGGCTCGACTACAGCTTCTTCTCTGGCAAGGAGCTCATCGGCAGAGGCCTCAGCCCAGAGGAGAGGCTGGTGGAGCTGAAGATGAGGACGCCCGGGCTCGTGGTTATGACCCTCGGCGAACACGGCTCCATCGCCTGCGACGGTAAGAGGCTCTACAGGGGCGAGGCCGAGAAGGTGGATGTCGTCGACACCCTCGGTGCCGGCGACGCCTACATCGCTGCCTTCCTCTGCTCAAGGCAGAGGGGCGCACCGATTCAGGAGGCCATGAAGGCGGGGCACAGGGTAGCGGCCGAAGTATGCGGGAGACTGGGAGCCTGGGGTGGTTAAAACTCGGCCTTGTCGTAGTAGCGCCACTTTGACATATCTCTGTTCTTGGCGAGGCTCAGGTAGTAGCTGAGCCACTCCAGCTCCACGAAGAGTGTGAAGGGTGTCAGCAGGTCGTCTACGTCCAGTTCCTGTGAGTCGAGTATGATCCCCCTGACGCCGTTCAGGAAGCACCATTTGACGACCGCGTCCTCTATCTCAGCCTCGCCGCCCCTCCCCCTCAGGAAGATCGCCACCCTGCCCGGGGAGAAGACCTCAATTGGGCCGTGCCTGAACTCCGAGTAGTTGATGGGCGTAGCGTGTACCCAGCACATCTCCTGCAGGGTGCAGACGGCGTACTGGTAGGCGAGACCCCAGTTTACGCCTCCGCCGAGGACGAACATCTCGTCGTCGTCCTTGAACCTGAGGCCCATCTCCTTCCCGAACTCCTTCGCCCTCGGGACCATGGACGGCAACAGCTTGGGAAGGGACTCCGCGAGCCGTATCATCCTGCCACCAACCTCGTAGCCCTTCTCCCTCAGGACCGTTCCGAAGAGGATGTAGAGGGCCGTGAGCTTCCCCATGGTGACGGCGCGGCCCCTGTGGTCGAGGCGGAGCCTCGCCTTGGTGCAGAGGGGTGAGTCGGGCATCTGGGCGAGGCCCAGGGTCAGGGCGCCAGCAGTGTTCGCCCACTCGAGGCCCCTGACCACCTCCTTGGTCTTCCCAGACTGGCTGATGAAGATGCATGCGGCGTCGCCGTCGACGGGTACGGGCTTCCTCTCGAGGAACTCCCAGCCGCTGTACTGGTGGACAGGCACTTTCGTGTACTTCTCGGCCACGTACCTGACCGGGAACTGGACGCTGTAGCTGCCGCCGCTGCCGACGAGGTAGAACCTATCGGCGCCGGCGATCTCCTTCCCCAGCTCCACGATCTCTGTCTTCATGTCGATTACCCCGTTCAGCGTCGACTCCATTACACCGTCCCTCAGCCACTCCGGACGGTACGTCTCCTCCATTAGGTATCCTACGGCCTCAGTCACGCATCATCAACTCCGAGTAGAATTCATCCGCATCACGATAAAAAGTTGAATACCTTCTCTCCCTCTCCTAGTTACTAAACATGGATTTCCCATATTTTTTCTCCTTTCTAGGAAATGGTGATTTTTAACATCTTTTTAATTCCGCCGTCCTTTTTCCACGCTATTTCGCCCACGATAGGTTTTAATTTACCGGAAACCAAGGTTCACTCGTTGGAAAATGTCCTTTGTGAAAGTCGCTGAGACCTCAGAAATCCCTGCTGGAAAAATGAAGATGATTAAAATCCAGGACAAGGAGGTCCTGATCGCGAACGTGGATGGACGTTTCTACGCCATCGCGAACCGTTGCTCCCACAAGGGCGGAGACCTCTCCAAGGGTACCCTGGAAGGTAACATCGTGACCTGCCCTGTCCACGGCTCGAGGTTCGACGTCACCACGGGTAAGAGCTTCTCCGGGCCCAAAAGGTTCTACAACACCAGTACCGGCGATGTGGTCACGTACGAACTGAGGACAGACGGGAAGAACATCCTCTTCTATCAGCGAAGCAGCTGGGGAATCTAAGATCGCGACGATTCTTCGCATGCATGGGAGTCCAAGCCCAGACGAAGACGATGATCTTTAACTCGATCACGGCAGCTGCGTGAGAAAAAGCCTGCCGGGAGCTATGTGTCGAACCACCCCGAGTACTGCTTATCCACGGCGTAGCCTTCGTCGTCGACGAGGTAGATCACAAGCCTCGTGTGGAGCCCCTTCTGCGGGGTGAGGGTCAGTGTTATGGTCTTCTCAGTCTCTGAGGCGAGGTCGAACGGGTTTGAGGTGGTGATCGACCAGAGCAGGTCGTTTCCGGCGTCGAGCCCCGCCTCGACCTTGTAGCCTGAGATGTCGGAGGTCCCGGAGTTCTTCACGGTGACGTCAACCACGAGATTGCTCCCGACCCACTTCGACTGCCAGTAATAGGATATTACCTCTACTGGCTCGATGGGGCAGATCGCAGCCGTGATTCCACCGAATTCGGGAGGGGCCTCGCCCACCGTCCACCCCTCCCTCGTCGTCTCGAGGTAGAGGTACCTCTTACCTTCGTACTCATAGGAGTAGCCGCTCCCGTTGGGGATGTAGACCCCGACGGCGACATGCTCAGGCCAGTTGAGGAGAACAACATCGTAGCTCATCAATACGAGCAGCTGTGCCGTGAGTATGGACTTGCACTCGCAGTCACCGACGCCGTCAACAAGAGTCTCGAATGGATACCTCGCGTACTCCTGATAGCCCGTGGTGACGTTGTCGAACATGTACGGGAGGCTCTGCACGAAGCTGGCGGCGAAATTCACCTCCTGAGCCTTCGTGAAGCCGTTCTCCCTTGAGAGGGCAAGGAACCTCTCAGCCACGCTCGACATGTAGGCGTCGTCCCTCATGTTGGTCACGTAGACGGCGCAGTTATCCGTCGTTGGCCTCTCATGCGCTGCGAAATAGTCGTAGGTCGTCCTCGGGACCAGTAGGTCGATGCTCCAGTCCTTACTCATGTAGCTCCACGAGTAGCTCCTGTCTATTGTGGGGCCCTCGCCCGGGCCTATTGGCTGACCTACAGCCGCCTGATACTTACTGTAGAGGCTATCGTACTCGGTCACGAGCTGGTCGTACTGGGCGGTCAAGGCGTCGTGCTGTGTTTTCAGGGCGTTGTACTCCGTCTCTAGGCTTTGCAGTTCCGCGTTCGCGGCGCCCAGTTGGGTCGAGAGTGAAGTCTTCTCACCGGACAGGGTCTCCAGCTGGTCTTCGAGTGAAGCAACCTCCTCGCTCAAGGACTTTAAATTCGACTCGAGTTCGGCGATCTTGGTGTTCTGTGCGCTGGTTTGTGAAATGTTGAACCCGTATCCGGTGGCTGCGCCGAGTAGGAGGACTACAACTGCGACGACAATACTCTTCGAATCCAAGGTCATTCAGATAGAATCTGGGGTTGGGCGTATTAAAAATTCAGGTCAAAGGGGGACGGTTTAGATCTCCAGCTTGAGGGCTTCCTTGAGCCCCTTGTACCGGTTCCTGATGGTGACCTCGGTGACGCCTGCGGCGTCCGCGATCATCTTCTGTGTCCTCTTCTCGTCGTTCATCACGCAGGCGATGTAGAGGGCTGCCGCCGCGAGGCCCATCGGGTCCTTCCCGGCCGTCGTCCTCTTCTTCTCCGCGCGCTCCAGGAGTTCCACGGCTGTCTGCTGTGTCCTCTCGCCGATGTTGACCTTAGCCGCGATCTTGGGCACCCTGAACTGGGCCTTGGGGATGGGCATCTGCATCGTCAGCTCCCTCAGGAGGAGCCTGTAGCAGCGGGCGAGGTCCTTCTTGTCTATGGTGCTGTGGCGGCCCAGCTCGCGTAGGGTCCTCGGCGTGCCGGTGACCCTGCATGCGGCGTAGAGGCTCGCCGCCGCGATGGCGGAGATGCTTCGGCCGCGGACGAGGCCCTTCTCCAGCGCCTTCCTATAGATGACTGCGGCCCGCTCCTTCACCGGCTTGGGGATGTGGAGCTTGTCGGTGAGCCTGCTAAGCTCCGTCATGGCGTGGCTCAGGTTCCTGTCGACGCTCGACTGGTAGCTGCTCCTGATATGCCACTTCTTCAGTCTCAGCATCTGGAACATCGTCTTCGTGGGGATGGTCCTGCCGAAGGCGTCCTTGCCGACCTGGCCTATCATCGTGCTCAGGCCCTTGTCGTGGACGCTGAAGCTGAGGGGCATGCCGACGCGGCTCCTGCTCTCGCGCTCGTCCTGGCTGAAGGCCCTCCACTCCGGGCCGTCACTCATCATGCTGTCAGCCATGACGAGGCCGCACGATCCGCATATCTTCTCGCCCGTGTCGTTGTCGATGATTATGGACTTGCTACCGCACTCTGGGCAGACGTCCTGGTTCCCGAGCTGTTCCTGCTGCTTCAGCATCATACCGATGGCACACCCTCACACATATTATTGGCGGAATAATCCGAGCCCTAGCGGAATCGGATGGCTCGCCTATAGAGTATGCATTCACCCATGTCATAGTATTTATAACTTACGCCTATATGTACCGTAGACTCTATAGTAAAAGTGGTAAAGACTAGGACACTGATGTATCAAATGTAACTTAAAGACGCTGAAAGGCGCATTTTTGGCACAATATGTCATTTACGTGGCGTTCTTGTCAAATTAACCGCCATCTACGGGAAGCGGGCGATGCCTCTCCGCGCGCCCAAGATAGTTGGTAACCCATTTATCGTCGAAAAGCCAAGTTGAGTCCATGAGAGAGATCCCCAAGGTCAAGGTCGCGGTCATAGGCGGCTCCGCCAGTATGGGTACGGGATTCCCAGAGTCCTTCGACGGCGTCGAGGTCGTCTCAAAGGATGTCGTCTACGAGACACCGTTCGGCCCGACGGCTCCGTTCACCCACGCCTCCATCGGGGGAAAGGAGTTCCTGACGGTGCCGTTCCACGGCATAACCAGGGAGATCAGGAACACGGAGCCCGACAGCGCAGGCGAGAGGATTTTCTACATCCTCTGGAGGGCTGGCGTCAGGAAGATCATAGGCACGGCCCTCTGCGGCAGCTCCAACAGGCTCCTCGACCCCGCCGATGTCGTCATCCCGGACGGCTTCGTCGACTACACCTCGAAGAGGGCGCAGAGCTTCTTCAGGAGCCTCGAGTCGAGGGGCGTGGACGCCGGCAGGATGATGTACAGGCTCCACCAGAGCTTCTGCCCGGTCCTGAGCAGGAGCCTGTGCGAGAACGCGAAGAGGCAGGGGTTCCCGAGGGTCTTCGGTAGGGGCGTCGTCGGCGTCTCCGAGGGGCCCCGCCTCGAGTCTCCGGACGAGGTGAGGATAAGGTACACGAACGCCGGCATCGACGTCGTCACCATGAACCTCGTCCCAGAGGTATACTTCGCCCGCGAGATAGGCGCCTGCTACGCCGCCCTCGAGCTCGTCTCCAACTACGGAGAGGGGCTAGTCTCCACGGGCTGGGAGGGGCAGGTGGCCTTCGGCGACTTCATGAAGCGCTGGAACAGGTCAGCTGCCCAGGCGATTCTCGACACCGTGAAGGGGATAGAACCAGATGACGAAGGCTGCGGCTGCCTCCAGCACAGGTGGAAGTCTGCCATAGGTTAAAACGACGGGAGGGTGCTGACCACCGCAGACTGCCCGCCTGCCTCATTATATTTATAAATTCGGGTAAGTATACAACTTATAGTTTACAACCAGGTGTGGGGCTTGCCTTTGGTCGGGGAAGGAGAAGAGGTGGCATATAATCCTAGGGATGTCAGCCGGGGCGACTTCGCGACGGTCGTCGAGGTCCTGGGCAACCCGGTGAGACGCCAGATCATCCGTAAGCTCAGCGAGGGTCCGGACTACGCGCTCAGGCTGAGCAACGAGCTCAACATACACCAGCAGCTCGCCGCCAAGCATCTCGACGTGATCAGGAAGGCGGAGCTCGTCGACATCGTACGCCAGAAGGGCGACAAGGGCGCCGACAAGAACGTCTTCACCCTCAACAAGTTCTACAGCCTCCAGATAGACTTCAGCCCGAGCATGTACAGCGAGAGCCTGATCAGCTTCAACAACCCAGACAGGTGGGTCCTCGCGGACAACTACATGGAGCGCCTCGAGGAGGAGGTCGAGGAGCTGAGCGAGGAGTCGGGCGTCGACAGGATAAACCCCCTCAGCCAGATCGTCCAGGCCGTCGACGAGGAGCTCGAGGGGCTGGAGAAGAGGAGGGCGAGGCTCCTCTACGTAAGGAACCTCGCCATGAACGCGGGCAACCAGGCGATGGAGGAGATGGATAGGAGTAAACGTCAGGTACTCCGCTACGTCATCGACCATGGCCAGGCCTCGATAGAGGGCCTCTCCAAGTACCTGCAGCTCAGGGAGGAGACCGTGAGGAACATAGTGGGCGGCCTTGAGAGGGAGGACTTGGTCAATAGGATGGGCAACACCGTATACCGCGTCGAGCCGGTCTAAACCCCTCAACCATAACCTTTTTTAAAGCTAGGCTAGTATACAACTGATGGTTTACAACCATAGGTGGTACATTATGCCCCGTGGACTCTCGGCAGAGGACAGGCTATTAACTGAAGCCACCCTGATCCACGGCGCTGTGCCACATGAAAAAAAATGGTGAGATGAATATGAGTCAACAGGAACAACCCATTATTATTCTGAGGGAGGGCACTGAGCGGAGCCGCGGTAGCGACGCTAGGAACAACAACATCATGGCCGCCAGGGTCGTAGCTGAGGTCGTGAAGAGCAGCCTCGGTCCGAAGGGCATGGACAAGATGCTCGTCGACAGCTTCGGCGACGTCACTATAACCAACGACGGCGCCACGATGCTGAAAGAGATGGACATCCAGCACCCTGCCGCCAAGATGATGGTCGAGGTCTCAAAGACCCAGGACAGCGAGGTCGGGGACGGCACCACGACGGTCGTCGTCATCGCCGGCGAGCTGCTCGGCAAGGCAGTGGACCTCATGGACAAGAAGATCCACCCTACCGTCATCATAGACGGCTACAGGGACGCCGAGGAGCAGGCGCTGAAGACGCTTGAGGAGATCGCCATAAAGGTCGACCCGAAGGACAAGAAGACCCTGAGGAGGGTCGCCCAGACCAGCATGGCGACGAAGCTCGTCTCGGGGCACAAGGAGTACCTCGCCGAGATCGCCGTCGACGCCATCCTCCAGGTCGCCGAGAAGAACGGCGTCGCCTACAAGGTCGACCTCGACATGGTGAAGGTCGAGAAGAAGCCAGGCGGAAGCCTCACGGACACCGCCCTCATCAGGGGGCTCATCATCGACAAGGAGGTCGCCCACAGCGACATGCCGAAGCTGGTGAAGGATGCCAAGATAGGGCTACTCAACGCCGCGCTGGAGATAGAGAAGACCGAGTTCACCAGCAAGATAAGCATCGAGACACCCGACGAGATACAGGCCTATCTCGATCAGGAGGAGCAGACCTTCCGCGACATGGTGAAGAAGGTGAAGGACGCCGGCGTCAACGTCCTCCTCTGCCAGAAGGGCATCGACGACATGGTCCAGCACTTCCTCGCCCGCGAGGGGATCGTGGCTGCCCGTAGGTTGAAGAAGAGTGACATGGAGGCCCTCGCCAAGGCGACGGGCGCCAAGGTGGTCAACGGCGTCGAGGAGCTAACATCCGCTGACGTCGGCTACGCCGCCACAGTCGAGGAGAAGAAGATCGGGAAGGACAAGATGATCTATGTCGAGGGATGCAAGAACCCCAAGGCGGTCAGCATCCTCATCCGCGGCGGAACCGAGAGGATCGTCGACGAGGCCGAGAGGAGCCTCCACGACGCCCTAAGCGTTGTGAAGGACGTCGTGGAGGTGCCGAAGATAGTCGCGGGCGGAGGAGCACCGGAGATCGAGGTTGCTCGGAGGCTGAGAGACTACGCCGAGAAGCTCGTCGGCAGGGAGAGGCTCGCCGTCTCCGCCTTCGCCGAATCCATCGAGGTCATACCGATGGCCCTCGCCGAGAACGCGGGCATGGACCCGATAGACGCCCTGTCCGAGCTGAGGGCGAGGCACGCCAAGGGCGAGAGATGGGCGGGGATCGACGCCTACGATGGGAAGGTCAAGGACATGGAGAAGCTCGAGGTACTGGAGCCCATGGTCGTGAAGTCCCAGGCCATCAAGTCCGCCACCGAGGCGTCGACGATGCTGCTGAAGA
>CAZVMI010000022.1:0-6300 GCA_964628365.1 uncultured Candidatus Bathyarchaeia archaeon
TATGTTATAGAGGGTGTCGTCGCTGACGCTGATCAATGCCTGCGCTGACCTTCTCTAATTAATATTAGTGCGGTTCTGCTGTTTAAATGTTAAAGGTCGGATGCCGTGCCCTCGACGCGCTTTCCGTGAGCCATGGGAACTACCTTGAGGCGTGCGCCCGGGGAGGCCAGCAAAAGCTCCCTCCCCTCGTAGAGTTCGTGGAGGAAGACGGCGAGGGCACTCACCTCAGAGTGGGGCTGCCCCGTGACGGCGATGTTCCAGTCAGCGAGTCCGTAGACCTCGCCGGGCACCTTTGAGCCTCCGACGACGACGAGCTTCTCAGACGGGTCACCCCTGATCTGCTCCAGACAGTCGCGGATGGGGAGCCCGTACATCGTGAGGTGCACGACCTTCCCCTGCCACTCCCTCACGACCCTGCGCCAGCTCGACGCGTGCTCGACGGTGAACTCGCCGCCCCAGTCTGCGCAGACCTTCCTCACGGACTCCTCTAGGCCCGGGTCGTGAACGCCCGTATATATTGCGCGTCTGGCGCCCAGCGCCCTGGCGGCGAGGAGGAGGTGGGTCGAGACCCTGACATCCCTTGAGGGGCGGTGGCCGAGCCTCAGGATCGTCACCGACGGCTCCAGCGGTGTAGAAGCGTCCATTCTGGGTTAACTTGCCCTGTCGTTGAGTAAAAGGTTTCCAGCCTTAAGGAGTGAAGTGTACCGTTTTTAAGCCGAACCTGCAATACGTCATGGGACCGAGATGTCTGAAGCTCAGGCCGAGGAGGTCCCAGCCCTACCCCTCGCGACGAGGAGGAAGGCCCTTGGGATACTGATACCGCTCATCAACATGCCCCTGTTCGCGTTGAACCTCTACGAGACGATCGTGATGGCCTTCGCGGGGACGCCGCTGAACTCCCTAGACTTCCTCAACAGCGTCGTCTTCACATTCATATGCCTCGGCTTGGGCTTACTGCTTCCTTGGTGGACACCCGTCTACCAGAGCAGGTACAGCCTCGACGGTTCCGGCCTCAGGATAAGCCGGTTCCTCAAGAAAACCCTCGTAATCCCCTACAAGAGGATAGAGCGGGCGGAGGTCTACATCCGCGAGGAGGGCAAGATCTCTGAGGAGGCCGACAAGTACGCGAAGGACTCCGCCGCCGACCTCAGGAAGACCGGCTTCAAGTTCAACGACTACACGAACGCGGAGTCCAACATCGTCCTCCTCATCTCGGGAAACAAGATCTACATGATGTCGCCGGAGAAGCCGAAGAGCTTCATAAAGAGCCTGAAGAAGAGGGCGCCCAAGCTGACCGTGAAGCTCGTGGAGCTCAACGAGAGGGGCAAGACCGTGCAGGAGCTCGCCTGAGCCCCGCAGCCCTTTTCTAGCCCGTGGATCAATCTCAGCTCATGAAGCTCCCCGAGCCGATGAGGAGGATACTGTCCGAGACAGTCGTCAAGGAGCATGCGGACGACTACACGGTCGTCAGCATAAAGCTTGACGAGGAGGCGAAGGCCAGGAGTCTGCTGAGAGACCTTCAGCCGTTCTCCTCAGTCACATACGACAATAACGAGGTCTCGGTAGTCCTGAGGGCCTCAGACTGGGAGAGGCTGAAGGGGGAGTTTAGCGGCTTCGATGAGGCGGGGCCTTACAAGCTTCTCACCTTCGATATTGTCCTCGACCTCTCCATCGTTGGGTTCCTCTCCGTCGTCTCAGCGGTGCTTGCTGAGGAGGGCGTCTCCATATACGCCCTGTCCACCTACCTCAGGGACCACATCCTGGTCAGGAAGGAAGATTCTCCGAGAGCCGTCGCGGCGCTGCGGAAGCTCATCGAAGAATACCGGCGTCTCCGCACCTGAGCCGAAACTCTCCTACAACTATCTTGGTAGCAACCTTAATATGAGTAGAATATCCTGTGTCAGGGATCGTGATGGCGGGCAAGTTCAGCTCAAAAAGCCTGGCGTTTGTCGCATTGATGGCTGCCCTCGGCAACGTCCTCTCGTTCCTCTCGATGCAGCTGGCGCCGATAGCTCCCTCCATACCCTTGGGGCAGGGCTCGGTCTCCCTCGCCTTCGACCTCTCCCACCTGACCACCTTCGTCGCCGCCATCTTCGGCGGCCCCGTCGTCGGCGGCTTCACCGGCCTGATCGGAGGCTTCGTCGCCGCCTTCGAGTTCGGCTTCTCGAAGGGGAATGTCATCACGGGGATAGGGTTGCCCATAGGGAAGGCTCTGACGGGTGTCACCGCCGGGCTGCTCTTCTCCAGGATCGGCATCGTCAGCAGGAAGTACGCGCCCATCATCGGCACGGCCTTGTCGTATATCCCTGAGGCGATCTTCACCGTCTTCCTCTTCGTCTACGTGCTCCCGCCCTTCCTTGGGATGCCCGTCTTCGTCGCCCAGGCGGTCGTGACCCAGATCATCGTCAAGGCTTACGTCGAGATGGTGGTGATGGGCCTCATACTCGTCGGCTTCATGAGCAACGCGGGCTTCGTAGCCTCCTGCAGGGCGATGTTCCCAGGCGGGCGGAGCCTGGGAGATGAAGCCCAGAAGCCTGAGAGTTCAGGCTGATGGGACCTCTGGGGCAGGGGACCGAAATTAAGTACTTGTCGATGTGATTCGGGTTAATTCTTTAGCCTGGCTCCGCACCAGTGGCAGGTACTTGTGACGTCAGACACGATTACTGGGTTCTTGCATGCCGGGCAACGCCATTTCCGGTCCTGCCCGGAGAGCCAATCCTCAAGTTTTCCCTCCCTCATCTCCCCGAGGTTCTCCCGCACGTCGACACCCATCTTCAGGTTGTCCCTGGCGAACTCCTCGAACATCTCGCAGACGTCGTACTCTGGGCACTCGCTGCAGTATGTGTGTCCCCGGGAGTCGAGGCACTTCACCATCTTGCAGTTCTTCCCCCACCTCGCCTCCTTGCACCATACGTAGCCGCCTACCGCTTGGCAGCCGTCGCACCTGATGTCCTCTGGGAGGCAGCCGTACAGCTTCGCGAACTCTTCACGGAGTCTTTCAGAGTCCTTGTAGGCTCTGTGGATGGAGCAGTAGCCGCAGTACAGCCCGCACCTGCCGACCAGACTGGTGTCGACCATCTTTTCTTCAACCTCGACCAGAGAGGGTCAGTCAAAATATATCAGTTTAGCCGTCAGATGACCGTAGCTTGGTATTTTTATGGTCCGCGGGAATCAGCAACGATTGTTCTTACGGGTTTATTGTTGGCGCCGGGGAAGGGATTCGAACCCTTGGGCTCACGAGGAGCACCAGTTTTCAAGACTGGCGCCGTAGTCCGCTTGGCTACCCCGGCTTCACAGAGACTCTGCGGCGCGTGTGTAAATCTTTATCGATGATGGCTGAACACGGGCTCAGGCGTCCTTCTTGCCGATGAAGCCCTCAATCGGCGCCTGCCTGTTGAGGCTTGTGACCCTGACTGAGACCCTCGGCTTCCCGTTGAGGACGTACCTCTTCTGGGCGTTCTTCGCCACCACGAACCTGTCGTCCTCGTAGGCGACGCCGTTGAGTGCGTCGAGAACCGCCTTCTCCAGGTTGTCGAGGTCTGGGGTCGTGGAGACGTAGACCTCCTTCCTCCTCGACCCCGGCCGGGCCATATGGAAGATGAGGCTAACCATCACCGGTCCCTCCATCGGCTTCTCGAAGTGCTTCACCGCCTCCTCCTTGATCGTCTTCTCCCATGCGGCGACCCTCTTAGGCGTGAAGCTCCAGGTCCTGCCCCCCTTCCTCACTGTCCTAGCCCTAGCCTTGGGGACAGGGTCGCCTGATACCTCGAAGACGACCTGCTGCATGCCCTAAAATGGGCGCGTTGGTTAGATGAGCCTTGCCCTGGGTTAAAGGATTAGGACTAGGAGCACCGAGATGAGCCCCGTGAGGTAGACACCATCAAAGGTGCCGGCGCCGCCTATGCTGACGACCGGTGCGCCTACGCCCTCCACCCTCCTCAGGTTGAGGAGATCGGCCCCTATCAGGGTGCCGAGGGTGCCGCCCACGTAGGCGATCTGGGTCGGGCACGAGACCGGGCTGACCATGTCCACGATGATGGTCGCCAGAGCGGTGAAGAGTGGCGGTAATATGGTGGGCGTCGCTATGCCGAGGCCGGGGACCACCCTCGCGGTCCTGTTGATCAGTAATGTCACCATGATCAGGACGACCGCGACACTCAGGTAAGACTGTAGAGGGTCAGGGGAGCACCACGGGATGGAGTTCGCCAGGAGATATACTGATGTCACGACCGGGACGACTGCCCCTCCCAGGTTCATCATTATGTGGGTCTCCGTGACGCCGAGGTCGAAGGCCGGGACCTGCCACCTGACGCCCCAGAAGACGACCTCCCTGAGCCTGTACATGGGCACACGGCTCTGTATGGTGGCGACTGGGATGTTGATGTAGCTGCCGACGAGGCTGACGAGAAGGAAGGCGCCGACGTACTCAGGCGGTATGCCGAGCCCGCTGACGAGGAGCTCCCTCATGAACATCACAGCGACCGGGAGGAAGACTATGAGCGCCAGGAGCAGGATGCCCAGGTAGATGAGGCTGAAGGGCCTGAAGACCACCCTGCCGCGATCGTACAATGTCGACCCCCCGGAATCTAAGGATTAGAGGCTGAATAGTGTTTCGGCATTCCTCGTCGTCGCATCCGCGACGTCGTCCTCCGGCAGCCCCTTGATCTCGGCTAGGTGCTTGAGGGTGATCCGCACGTCTGCGGGCTCGGAAGGTCTTCCCAGACTCCTGATGTAGACGGGGGAATCAGTCTCGATCAAGATGCGCTCCAGTGGCGCCTTGGTGACCGCTTCTCTCAGCTCCCTGCTGTACTCCAGGGCCGGCGTGCATGATATGTAGTAGCCGTGGTCCAGGAGCTCGGGGAGGAGGTCAGCCGGGCCGCTGTACCAGTGGAAGACCGCCCTGTCTGGGCCATGCTCCTCGGCGAGGGCCAGGGCGTCGCGCCATGCTCCCCTACTGTGGATGGAGGCGGCGAGGCCGTTCTCCTTCGCCACCTGAAGAAGCTCTACGTAGATCGACTTCTGCCTCTCAAGGAGGTCTCTGCTCTTCCTGACCTCCTTCCTCCAGTAGTCGAGCCCGATCTCGCCTATCGCCCCGCAGGAGCCGGTGTGCTCCCTGATGAATGCCATCGTAGCACCAACGTCCTCGTTGAACCACTCAGTGGGATGGATGCCGAGGGCTGGGATCACGTACCCAGGGTACTCATCGGCGAGACCTAGGTTCCTCCTGCAGGTTTCCAGGTTGACGGCGACGGCGATTATCGCCTTGACGCCGGCCGCCTTAGTCCTGCCGATGACAGAGGGGATGTCGCTAAGGTCAGCGAGGTGGGCATGGGTTTCCACGAGCAAGGCATGTCACTCTCACATGATGGACTAGGTTTCTCCAGACATCCGATCGCGCATCCTGAGTTCGCCGTAAGCATCCTACCCGGCGGACATCCTCGGGCATCGAAGGGGACCTATGCCGCTCGTCCACACCACCGATCTCTACCTTTCCCAAGCACCAGGCGACGAGGAGCATATCTTCCTTCAAGGTATATCAAGATAAGGCTTCGGCCGTAAGCCTATAAGATTTGGAGAATGACGCCGCGTTCGGCCTAGAAAAAACATAGATGCCTGCAGTCAAAACGTTGATGCTATCCGGTGGTCCGTCTGTTCGCTTGGAAAAGGTGCTAGTGCTTAGTCCCTTATTCCCTCCAGGACACTTATGGCGTTCCAGATCCTCGTCCTGCTGTACATCGGCATGTTCGGGTCCTGAGAGATATCCTCGAGTAGGGAGATGGCGTTAGCCGCCCTGGCTGCGACGCTCAGCGACTGGTCGAGGAGCATGTCAGACGCCTGCTTGGCGGCCCGCCGGATATTCCTCGGCGTGGTATTATCGTCTGCGATGGTGTTCAGCACGGACATCGCTTGGTTGAGCTTCTTGGTGTACTCCTCGCTCTTACTCGACATAATCAAACCTCCATAGGCGCCTGCTGGGCGCCTTAACCGGAATTAGGGTAATAGGTTCTTTTAAAAACATATCCCTCCGGGGCGAGTGAAATGGGTAAAAATAGTTAAAATAAGTCAATCGTCTCCGGGTCTAGCCCATACCACCGTCGCAGTTGGTCGATTCGAGGAAACAGGGGAGCTCCGAGACGCTGCTTAATACAACCTTCGGCCTGTTCCCCTCCCAAGACTTGTCCCCCCTCGGTCCCGTGGCAACGCCGACGAAGTGGCACTTGGCGTTCAGGGCGCACGTGGCGTCGATCTGGTGGTCGCCGACGAGGAGCACCTCGTCGAGCCTCAGCCCCATCAGCTTGG
>CAZVMI010000022.1:6400-9051 GCA_964628365.1 uncultured Candidatus Bathyarchaeia archaeon
ATCTGGTGGTCGCCGACGAGGAGCACCTCGTCGAGCCTCAGCCCCATCAGCTTGGCGGCGTGGGTCATCGCCTCGGCGTAGGGCTTGGGTTGCGGGGTCTCGCCCCTCCCGAGGATGATGTCGAAGTCGGCGATCATCCCTGTCTTTCGGAGCGCCTTAACGGCGTAGTCGTGGTGGCTCCTGGTGAGGATGGCGAGCCTGTACCCCATCTGCTTGAGCCTGTGGACCGCCTCGGGCGCGCCCTTTATGGCGGTAAGCGTCTCGACGGCCTCCATCTCCCCCTCGTCCATGATCCTCGTGATCTCGTCCCTGAGCCTCTGCCGCTCCCGCTGGGGCTTCCCCTGCTCCTCCCAGAACCTCTCCGCCTTCTCCATGATGACGACGTTCGTCTGCTCAGGCGTGAGGGCGCCCTTCGGCGCGCCGTTCTCCTCCAGCAGACTGATCATCCTCGCCTTCATCTTCCTGAAGTCGATCTCGGAGTCGACGAGCGTGCCGTCAAGGTCGAAGACTATCCCCTTAAACCTCCCCCCAGCCAAGGTAGTCCCTCTGAGCCTTCCCCCGCGTATTGGGTCACGCCGATTTAACGTTTACCCCAGCCCACCCTTTTTCTATCGGCGCCACGGATCTAGGGTCGGCGGCTCTCCTTGAAGGTGACTTGCAGGGACTGCAGATGGCGGAGGAGGCTTGACGGTGGGACCAGGCTGAGGCTATCACAGGAGAAGGATATCTTGCTTTCAACTGTTTTATTATTGGATTCGTATGGAGTTTTCAGGGGGTGATTAATTGATGGTGAGGTGTTCGGAGTGTAAATGGTCCAAGGAAATTGACTCTGAGACCAGACTCTCCCTCTCCCATGAAAATAAAGAAATATTAAACAAACATCTCAGGTCACGTTACCGTATCGAGGAATTTCTGTATTGTATGCATGAGGGTTACTTGGTTTCAAAAATAGGGAAAACCGATTGTGAGAACTGGGAGGAATAGCTTCCTAGTGGTTGCGATTCTACCCCGCGCCCCGCGATACCCATACATACTAGCGCGCTCAGTGGCTATCTTCGCCTGTGTTTTTATGCACTTCAGGTAGACCCATATTCATGCGCGCACGTATTTTAAACTTAGTTTATCTCGCGCGCACGCATGACTATAAGATTCCTATGTTATGTAATACATGAATACTCAAAATAATATAGAATGAGGTAGTGATACTGACATGTAGGAATCTATTGCGATGAGGTGGGTACAATCTTCCTCTCTCAAGTATCTGAAATCGGTGAAGGAAACCTGATGCCACTAAGATGAATACAATTATGTACATTGATAGTCCTGTCCTATCCTCTGGATGTACTGACCTACTGAGTTGCTGGGCGAAGTGTATTGAGATAAGCATGAATGAAAACAGGTTACTAAAAACATGAATGCGAACTAATGTTGAAAATCTCTTAGGATAACGACGCCTAAGGTAATAGAATAATGGTGTGAGAACTGCGATAATTATTGAGCCAATCCAGCTCAGCCAATGTGTAAAACGATAGGGGCCAAGAGTAAAGTTCAGCGGAAGTAAACGAAAATAAGTGACGAGCATTAACAGGACTGTCGACAAAAAAATTATCAATGCTGACCAAAATTCCCTTGTGTACTGTGGATGTTTCATATGTGCCTTCAATCAATACGCTGGTTAAAAAAAGATGCTTTTTTTCTTAAATATTTTATCTCAAATGTGGGAATCCACGTTGCGCGCGCGACGACATAGGGGAGTTTGTTTACTGCGAACGACTCGGCTACATAGAGTCTGTCATTGCCCGCAATGAGTGCGAGGAATGAGAGTTCGAAGGGCCCAAGTTCAAGGTCGCTGAGGGAGCCAAGAAGTAGCAATACTCCTCTTTTTTCAGATTAAGGGCTGAAAGGGCAAGTGTCTTCGTTTACCGTCGCTTCTTGAACAGGTCGCTCAGGTTCCGGCTCGTGAACCTGGCGGTTATGATGCGCTCCGTAGAGAAGATCTTCGCCGCTATGTAGAGGACGACGATAGTGAAGACGCTGATGTAAGCGATGCTCCTGAGCACGATCCAGTAGTCGCCCATGAAGGCGGCCTTGCTCGCGAGGATGCTGTGCGTGTATGGTATCGCGAGCATAAGCCACTGGAACGTCTGGGGCAGCATATCGATGTCACTGAACATCAGTATGATCGCCGGGAGTATTATAGGCACGACGAGGATGCCTGTGAGGCTCTGGGCGCTTCGGACGTTGTCGGTGAAGACCGCGAGGCTGATCGCCATGGCGAGGGCCGAGACCAATGTGACGAATATGTTGATGCCGAGGAGCACGTACCCCACAGGTTGGATGCCTATGCCTGCGCCTCCAAGGTTCACCGTCGAGAGTTGGGCGAAGCTCATCGCGGAGCCCATGTAGTAGCCGAAGCCGATCATGTACGCGATGGCGCCGGCGACCGCGATCACTATCGACCCGGCGAGCTTCCCGCCCAGGATGGTGAGGCGGCCGACGGGCAGCGTCATCAGGGTCTCAAGCGTCTTCTGCTCCTTCTCGAGGGCTATGCTCGTCGCCGCCATCTGGATGGCGAACATCACCATCACCATGATCATGATGGGGAGCATTATGCTCTGGTTCATCACGACGCTGATGATGGCGTCGGGCGA
>CAZVMI010000022.1:9151-15206 GCA_964628365.1 uncultured Candidatus Bathyarchaeia archaeon
GGCCTGGATTACTGACACGGTTCTGTTCGTCTTCAGGTAGTCGAGCATCGTCGAGGTTACCACCCCAGAGTCGTCGGTGTAGACGGCGAAAGTTGAGGTCACTATAGCCCTCTCGACCGACTGCTGGCTCACTTGGATGGCGGAGCCCATCACGGGGAAGAGGAGGAGGGGCATCAGGACGACGCCGAAGAGAATCTTGGGGTCTCTGACGAGCTCCTTGATCTCCTTCAGGGTGATAGATGTCAGGCTACCCAATCTGGGTCGCCTCCATGAACGCCTGCTCTAGGTTAATCGCGTTATATCTCGCCTTCAGCTCCGCCGGCGTCCCATCCGCAATGACGACACCCTCGTTAATGAGGGCGACCCTGTGGCAGAGGTACTCGACCTCGAGCATGTTGTGGCTCGATACGAGGACGGTGACCCCCATCTTGTCGGCGTACTCCTTGATCGACTCCCTAACGTGGTAGGCTTGCATGACGTCGAGGCCCGAGGTAGGCTCATCGAGGATGGCGAGCCTAGGCTTCATCATGAGCGCCCTGGCCAGGAGGAGCCTCCTCTTCATGCCCTTGCTGTAGCCGTTAACCCTGTCCCTGAGGCGGTCTTCGAGGCCCGAGATCTCCTTGGCGTTCTCTATCATCCTGTCCGTCTCGGCCCTGTCGTGGGAGTAGAAGTCGGCCATGAACCTGAGGTATTCTATGCCGCTCAGGTACTGGTAGGCGCCGGCCTCCTCCGGGAGGTAGCTCAGGATGCCCCTGACCTTGTCAGGCTCCTTGACTACGTCGTGGCCGAAGACCTCCACCTTGCCTGAGGTCGGGCTGATCAGGGTGCTAACGATCCTCAGCGTCGTGGTCTTCCCAGCGCCGTTGGGCCCTATGAGGCCGAATATCTCGTTCTCCTTGACAACGAAGCTCGTTCCCCTCAGGGCCTCGATGTTGCCGAAGCTCTTCCTGAGCTCGCTCACCACGATAGCGTCTATCAAAGTCAGCCGCCTCCTGTAATTGTTCGTTGGTTAGAGCTTACACTTTTAAAGATTCCCTAGTCTTCTGCCTAGTGCAACTGGGTCAGTTTCTGCGTTATCCTTGTTCAGGCTCGGCGGAGGGCTTATGAAGGTTGATTTAGTTGCCTGTGCCTGAAGATGCGCCCGTTCCTCTCACCGGTGTGTTTCCCGTTCTCGACGGTGACTTCGCCGCCCACTATAACATACTCGATCCCTTCAGGGAACTTGATCGGGTCCTCGTAGGTCGCCGTATCGATCACCCTGTCAGGGTCGAAGACTGTGATGTCAGCGGCGAAGCCGGGCCTTAGGATGCCCCTGTTGAGGAGGCCGAATCTCTGGGCCGGCGCCGAGGTCATCTTCCTCACCGCCTCCTCGAGCCTCAGGACGCCCTCACGGACGTATCTTCCGACGACCCTGGGGAAGCTACCGTAGGCGCGTGGGTGGGGCCTACCGAGGACTATGCCGTCCGTGCAGACCATCTGAAAAGGCGCCCTCATGATGGTCCTGACGTCGTCCTCGTGCATCGTGAAGCTGACCATGGTTGCGGCGTTCTCCTCCTCCAGCACGATGTCCAGGAGCGCCTCGGCAGGCTCCTGCCCGCGCAGGTCCGCCGCCTCAGCGAGCCTCCTGCCCTCAAACGGCTTGTTCTTCGAGGTGGCGACATTGGTGATCATTATCCCCTCCCAACGGAGGCGGTCCCCCTCGTCCCCCTCCTCGAGGAGCTGGCGGAGTATCCTCGTCCTCGTATCCCGGTCCCTGAGGCGCTCAAGGAGCTTCTCGATCCCCCCCTCGTGGGCCCAGGACGGTATGAGGCTCCCAAGGAACGTGCTGCCCGCGACGTATGGGTACTGGTCGACGGTTACGTCGAGTCCATCCCTCCTCGTCTCCTCGACTTTCGCCACGGCTAGGGGCGCTTTGCCCCAGTTCGGCCTCCCATTCGCCTTGAAGTGGCTGATATGGAGCGGCACGCCTGAACCCCTCGCGACCTCAACCATCTCGTCTATGGACTCCATCAGCCTGTTTCCCTCGTTCCTCATGTGGACGACGAAGACGCCGCCTTGCTCCGCGACGACCTTGCACAGCTCCGTAAGCTCTGAGGTGTCGGCGTAGACGCAGGGTGGGTAGATGAGGCCGGTGCTCATCCCGTAGGCGCCGTCCTCCATCGCCGACGCTACGAGCTCCCTCATCTCCTCAAGCTCCCCCTGTGTAGGCTTCCTGTTCTCCATCCCCACGGCGAGGAGCCTGACGTTCCCGTGGCCGACAAGCGTAGCCACGTTTATCGACGGCTTCGCCGCCTCGAGCCTGTCGAGGTATTCGCTCAGGCTCCTCCAGTCCCAGTCGATTGGAGGGTCGCCGTTGAGACCGGATAGATATTTCCTCCACTCATCCACGACGTCGTCCCTTAGGGGCGCCTCGCCTAGGCCGTCCTGCCCGACGATCTCCGTGGTGACGCCTTGCATTATCTTCTGTCTTGCATGGGGTTCCACCATAAGCATCAGGTCTGAGTGGCTGTGGGTGTCTATGAAGCCCGGCGAGATTACGAGCCCCTCGGCGTCGATGACCTTCACGGCGTCGGGCTCTAGCCTGCCTACAGCGGCTATCCTGCCGTCCTTGACCGCGACGTCGCCGCGGTACCACGGGTTCCCTGTCCCGTCCACGACGCGCCCGTTCCTCAGGATGAGGTCGAACATGCTTAAAGGAGGAAGCACAGGCTGTTAAAACCGTTGCCGGGCAGCGGCAGCCTTCTTCAAAATCCTGTGGCTTCAGCTTTCGAGGTGCTCGGCTTGAAGGACGATCTAGCCCCTCATCTTCCGACCATTGTAGGCTTTCTCTTCAGCTCAGTACCGCAGACCAGGCAGACGCCCCCCTCGGGCATGAGGTCGTAGGTCCTGCGGCAGCCTGGGCAGTAGATCGACCACCTCAGCCTACGCTTGATCCCCCGCGTCGCGAGCCCCCTGTAGCCGATTCCGAGCCTGTCAGCCATGTTCTGGACAGAATAGTCGTCAGAGACTATGATCGGCTCCTTACCCTCCGCCGTGAGCTGGAGGCCGAGGGAGAGGAGCTGCTTGTCTGCCTGGGAGAGCTTGTGGGCCTCTCCCATCTCCTGAGCGACTCCCTCAAGCCGCTTGGCGTAGGCAGGCTCAGGCTGGACCTCCCTCAGCTTGCCGGACGATGTAGAGCTCTCGTACCTGAGGAGGGTGACCTTGTCCCTGAGCTCCTCCTTGACGGCGGGGACCGTGTAGTGGATCATGTCACTCTTCGATGACTCGTATCCCTGGATGAAGGCTGAGGCGTCGAGGATGATTGCCTTCAAACCGGGCACCTCACTGTGACTGGAGGTGGGCGAGCCTGCTCCTTAGCCTCGCGTAGAACGGCTTGAACCTGATGAACCTCGCCCTGTGCCTCGACGCGTATACCTCGATGGTCGAGAGAGGCTTCAGCGCCGTGTAGACCTTGCCGTCTATTATGGCGAGTGCGTCCGCCCTAGGCTTCAGCAGCTCCATCGAGACCCTCGTCTTTGAGGGCAGCGTGATGCTCCTGAAGTAGCTGTAGGGGCAGATGGCGGTCAGGATCATGGCATCAACAGTCGGTGCGAGTACAGCGCCGCCCGCCGAGAGGTTGTAGGCCGTTGAGCCGGTCGGCGTCGAGACAAGCGCCCCGTCCGCCTGAATCTCCGTGATCTGCTCGCCGTCGACGCTGAGCCTCGTAACCAGCATCTTCGAAGGCAGGGATGAGGAGACGAGGACCTCGTTGAGCGAGTCCGGGAACTCCTCATCGGCGTCGAGGCAGCGGCTGCTCAGCTTCATGCAATCCTCGATGAAGTAGTCCTTCGCCATCACTCTGTGGATCGCCTGATCGACCTCCTCCTTCCTGACCTCGCTGAGGAAGCCCCTTCTCCCCATGTTGACGCCTATGAGCGGCGTCCCAGGGTTTTTCATGTCCATCGCGGTCCTCAGGATGGTGCCGTCTCCGCCGACGGTGATGATGAAGTCCGCCTCGAGGTCGGAGAGGTCGACGGCGTCCTCGTTCATGTTCAGAGCCATCGAGGTATCCGTCTCCACCAGCACATCGACGCCGTGCTCTCGGAGGAGCTCTACGACCCTCTTCGTAACCGGAACCGCGTCAGGTATATCGGTCCTTGATACTACCCCGGCCTTCAAGGCTGCTCTCAAGATGAATAGGCGACGCCGATTTAAAGCATATAGAGGGGTGCCTAGCGCCTGTCCCAGCCGTGCCTGCCGAGGAGTGGCACGTAGACGACCTGCATGAGGGTCCTCCTCCACGTCTTTCCCTTCCCGTCCTTCTCTAGGAGGACTAGGTCCTGGCCGAAGAGGGTCGAGCCGCCTATCGGGGCGATCATCCTCCCAGGAGCCCTGAGCTGCTCGACGAGGGGCGGGGGGAAGTCCGGGCTCGCAGCCGTGATGCTTATGGCGTCGTATGGCGCCTCCTCAGGGTAGCCGAGGGAGCCGTCGCCGAGGACGAGCTTCACGGCGCCGTAGCCGGAACGCTCGAGGTTCTCCTTCGCGAACCTGTAGGTCTCCTCGTTGATCTCGATGGCGACGACGAGGCCCTTCTCGCCCACGAGCTCGTAGGCGAGGGCCGCCCCGTAACCGGAGCCTGCCCCAATCTCGAGGACCCTGTCCCCCTCCTTAATCTCCAGCGGCTCGTATGTGGCCGGGTACATGTATGGGGCCGAGATGGTCTGCCTGCCGTCGCCTGGTATTGGGAAAGGCTGGTCCGCGTAGGCGTAGCCGACGAGGCTGGGGTCCATGAACTCCTCCTTCGGGACCCTGAGCATCGCACGCGCCATGGGGTCCGTCCTGAGGTAGCCAGCGAGCCTGTACCTCTCGACCATGCGGCGCCTCTGCTCTGAGAAACTCTGCATATTCTCAGTTAAGAAGAAATGGAGAGCCGTTTTAAAGTGTTGGGGGGCTAGACCACGACTCCGGCCTTCCGAAGGTCGTCTATCTGCTCCTTCGTGTAGCCCAGGAGCTTTGTGAGGACCTCGTCGTTGTGCTGGCCGAGTATCGGCGCTGGCATCCGTATGGTGGCCGGTGACCTGCTGAGCCTCACGGGGTAGCCGGGCGCCCTGATCTTGCCGGCGGTTGGGTGGTCGAACTCCTTCACGATGCCCCTCGCCTTGACGTGGGGGTCGTCCAGCGTCTCGTTGATCTGAAGTATGGGGGCAACGGGTATCGAGGCGGCGCTGAGCCTGTTGACGATCTCCTCCGAGGTCAGTCCCTCGACCCACTTGGCGATGACGTCCTGCCCCTCGCCGAGGTCCTCGACGCCCATCGCCTGCTTCAGCCTCTCCTGCATGTTCGGGTCGGCGGCGACGTAGACGTACCTGTCCTTCGCCTTGAAGATGCCGAAGGTGTCTGGCCCCATGTACTTGCCCCTGCCCTGCCAGGGGAGCTCCCCGCTCAGGGTGTACATTGTGATCGAGACGCCTGTCTGAGCGATCATGACGTCGAGCTGGGAGACGTCCACGATCTGACCCTCGCCGGTCTTGTCCCTGTGCCTTATGGCGCCCAGGATGGCTATCGCCGCGAAGAGGGCCGGGTCGAGGTCGCCGTGCCACTCCGCCGGCACCAGCGGCGGCCCGTTGGGGTCGACGTTGTCCCCCGTAAGCCTGTACCAGCCGGCGTAGCTGCTGGCTATGGGCGCGAAGCTCGGCCTATCCTTGTATGGACCGTCTAGGCCGAAGCCGCTCAGGCTCGCGTAGATGATGTCCGGCTTGATCTTCCTGATGTCCTCGTAGCCGAGGCCCAGCTTGTCCATGGTGCCCCGCTTGAAGTTCTCGACGACGACGTCGCTCTTCTCCGCCAGCTTCCTCACTATCTCCAGGGCCCGGGGGTCCTTCAGGTTGAAGGCGAGCCCCTTCTTGTTGCGGTCGAAGTAGTGGAAGACGCTGCTCATGCCGCCGAAGAGTGGTGGGTAGAAGCGCGCGACTTCGCCCCACGGCGGCTCCACCTTGATCACCTCGGCGCCCATGTCCGCGAGGATCATGGTCGTGTAGGGGCCGAAGTAGACGTGGCTGAAGTCGAGGATACGGAT
>CAZVMI010000023.1:0-2899 GCA_964628365.1 uncultured Candidatus Bathyarchaeia archaeon
TCACCAAGGTCATGTAGACCTTAGCGTCCCTGATTTCCTCTGGTGGTGTCTCGGTGAGGTCACTGTCGATCACGGCTATGTCGGCGAGCTTCCCAGGCTCGATGCTCCCCTTCAGGTCCTCCTCGAATGAGGCGTATGCACCGTTCAGTGTGTAGCACTTCACAGCCTCTACGAGGGTCACCTTGCTCTCCTTTATCCCGTGGTTGACTGCGCTCCAGAGGCCGTACAGCGGGTTGAAAGGCATACCGTCGCTGCCGAAGCAGACTGTTATCCCCTCGTCCAGCAGAGTCCTGTAAGGGTTGTTGAGCCGGTTTCTTTCGGGTCCAATCCTCTGCTCGTACATACTCCCAGGTCCCGCCCATTCACCTACGAAATTCGGTTGCATGGCTGGGATTATCCCAAGCTCCTTGATCCGCTCTATCTGGCCAGCGGTGAGGATCTCGCAGTGCTCTATCCTGTGCCTGTGGTCCTTCCTCGGCCTCGCCTTCAGTACCTCCTGGTAGCTGTTGATGACGTTCTCTATGGCGAGGTCGCCTATTGCGTGTATGGCGATCTGTGAGCCGTTGAGGTGGGCGGCCTTAGCCTTCTCCAAGAGCTTCTCAAGCGGCATGAGGAGCAGCCCCTTTGTTGATGGTTCATCCGTGTAGGGCTCGAAGAGGGCCGCGGTCCGCGCCCCGAGGCTGCCATCCATTAGGAGCTTGGAGCAGCCTATCTTGATCATGTCGCTGCCGAAGCCGCTCCTCAACCCGAGCTTGTATGAGAACTCCTGCGTCCCCTCCCTCAGCATCAGGTAGGCCCTGACCTTGAGTGCCCCCGTGTCGAGGGCGGACTGGTACGCCCTAAGGGCGTCGGCGTCGAGACCTGCGTCGTGGATGCTCGTGCAGCCGAGGCTGAGGGCGTACTCGGACGCCATCTTAAGTCCCTCCACGGCCATCTTCTCCGTCACCGGTGGTATGTGCTGCTCGATTAGATGCCTGCAATCCCTCAGGACGCCGGTGGGTTCATCATCCACACCCTTATCTATCTGCCCTCCCTCGGGGTTCGGCGTCTCCTTGGTTATCCCGGCTATCTTGAGCGCCTTAGAGTTGATCGAGATCATGTGGCCGCATATCCTTGTGAGCATGATCGGGTTGTCTGGGCTGAAGCTGTCGAGGTCTTCTTTGGTCATGTACCGGTTCTCCGGCCACTTGCTCTCATCCCAGCCTCTTCCGAGCACCCACTCCCCCTTCGGGAGTGATCTCACCTTCTCTTTAACTCTGGAGACGGCCTCGGCTAGACTAGCTGTGTCGCGGAGGTTTATCGTCCTCAGCATGCCGATGCCCATACTATAGAAGTGGCAGTGGCTGTCTATGAGGCCGGGCAGGACCGTCATCCCCGAGACGTCGTATACCTCGGATCCCGACGGGACCTCAACATCTCCTTTCTTACCGGCGGCTACGATGTAGTCGCCCTTGATCAACACGATGCTATCCTTGACTGGGGGGCGTCCCGTCCCATCTATGAGGGCGCCTCCCAGTAAAACCCTTGGACACGGTTCCAAAGACAATACTGGCTTAGACTCCTGAAATTGAACATGGGGATCATGATATAAATTCTTTGAAGCGGCTTGAATAAAAGAATCCGCGAGGGGATTATTTTCCAGTTGAATCTTCCCTCATCGTCCTTTACCTAGGCCGAGGAAGTTGTCCATCAGCAAGTAGGCTAGTCGCCTCATCTCGGGCTCCCTCTCTGCGCATTCCTCGAGCACCTGCTCCCTCGTCTTGCCGATTGCGACGAGCTCTGCAGAGTAGGCGTCGGCCCACCTCGAGGCTTCTCGCCTGTCTATCTCGAGGTGGAAGATGACGCCCCTCACGTTCCTCCAGCCGTAGGCCTGTATCGGGCAGGGGTCGCCCTCTACGAGTTGTTCGCCTCCAGGCGGAACCTTGAACATGTCAGTGTGCCAGTGGTAGACTGGGAAGGTTTCGGGGAAGCCCTTAAAGAGGGGGTCCCTTCTCCCGGCTTCGGTAAGCCTGACCTCGTAGCCGCCGACCTCCTTGCTCGGGCTACTCACGACCTCGGCGCCCAGGAGCCGGGCGAGCATCTGGCCGCCGCAGCAGACGCCTAAGCACGGCTTCCTGCTCTCAACGATCTCCTTCAAGTATCGCCATTCCTTCCTCAGGAACCCATGTTGCTCAACCGTATTCGCCGAGATGGGTGTCGGACCTATAATAAAGGCGTCGAACTCGCCAACAGGCAGGTAGGCATCATCCTCACGCATCCTGTAAGCGTGCACGACGTGGTGGCTGATCGCCCTCTCCTCAAGGTGCCTCTGATATAGGCCAAGGTTCTCGGTCTGATCATTCTGGATGATTAGCACTCTTTCTCGTGGCTTCATCTCAACACTTCCTGACATCACACCTAGAATGCTATCTCGTCAGCCTGACAACTGTCTCTCAGCATGCCATGCTATCTAAATAAACTCCGATTAAAACCCTGTTAGACAGTCAACCTTCATCAAATGAATGATGCATCATTTTTTATTTATAATGAACATGTCCTTGCATCTATTGGAGGCAGGGTGGGGCTATATACCCACCATGAAGTCGAGCCGCTGCGTCAGCTCCTTGTAACGGTTCCTTATGGTGACCTCTGTGATGTGGGCGCCCCTAGCTATCTCGCCCTGTGTCCTCCGCTCGTCCGTGAGCATGCTGGCTATGTAGGTGACGGCCGCCGCGATGCCAGCAGGCCCACGGCCGTTGGTGAGCCGCATCCCAATCGCCTGGTTCATGATCCTGACAGCGAGGTTCTCTGCCTCTCCCGATAGGGTGAGTTGGTTGACAAACTTGGAGATGTAGTTGTATGGCTGGGTCTGGGGGACCTTGGCATCGAGGTTCCTGCAGAGAAACCTGTAGTTCCTCCC
>CAZVMI010000023.1:2999-14989 GCA_964628365.1 uncultured Candidatus Bathyarchaeia archaeon
AGGTTCCGCTCTGTGGAGTCTGATACCTTACTCCGTCGGTGCCACTTCCTCAGTCTGTATAGCCGCGCCTTCTCCCCCGGTTTGAGTTCCCTACCGGAAAAATCTCTGTCGTTCCAGTCGATGATGGTGGAGAGTCCTGAATCGTGGATCGTCCAAGTTAACGGGGCGCCTACGCGGTTTCTCTTATCCCTCTGAGTGTCATCGAAGGCCCTCCACTCCGGACCTTGATCCATAAGATTTGTCGAGACTACGAAGCCACAACTCTCACAGACGAGCTCGCCCGCCTCGTAGTCCCTTATCAGGTTAGATGCGCCACACTCTGAGCAGACAGCGACCCTAGATTCGCTCAAGTCAGAGAACGCCTCTAACGCTTCCTATCACCCAAGAAGACGGGCTCGCCTTCGAGCTTCGAAGAGTCCTCTAGGCGGGTCTTGACGGAAGCGAAAGGTGTAGTAACTGGTCCGAAGAAGTCGTAGACGCTGCCGACCCGCTTGCCGTGTTTGTCGAAGACCGCATCCCCTACGCCCGCATCCTCCTCGGCCCTTAGTATGAGGTTACCTGTACTCTTCGAAACGTGAATTACTGTACCGAGCCTCTTCCCTGATCGCATTGAATCCCCCCTACATAAGGACCGGGATAAGAAACTTTCTCATAGAGATAATAGTATGAAAGGGGAGGGCTGTAACGACCGAGTTTAAACTCTTTTTATTCTCATTTTAGAGGCAATTTCCTTAAGGATCTCGGGCTTACTTTTTCCTGCCTCAACCAAGATCAAATCTGTGACGATCCATGGGCGCCTCGGATGGGAGGCGCCTGACTCGAGCACAGGCTTTAGCCCAGCCTCCTCTGCGGCGGCAAGGATGTCTTCGGCTTTTGGCTGCCTGACGGCCAAGTCCTTAGCCACCCTCCTTCCCTCCCCCCATGAGAGATCTGCATCGAAGTAGGAGGGCCAAACAACGATCTTACCCTTGCCTCTCATACACGTAACCACCTTCGAAACATCGAGCCCTAAACAAGGCTCTTGAAAGAAGGATGTGGGCTACTCCTTATAAGTCACGGCGCTTAACGCGCCGGACTGGCCGGGGCGAGATATGATCTTGGCGAGGCCCTTCTCGGTCCTAACGATGGTGCCCTTCGTGATGACCCCCCTGCGGTTGTAGTCGGCGTTCGCCGGGTTGTTGACGACGTCGAGTATCTCTAACCTCTCCGTCGCCCCGGTTGAGGGCTCGGAGACGTTGACAAACTCGGCCTTTACCACCTTCGTCTTCTCTATACCGCTGCGCCCGCCCACAGTCTTGATTTTCATCTCGCCTGTCGTTGTCTCGACTGGGTGCCTGCCGACGTCAAAGATGCGCTTCGTCCTGTACGGCTTCTTCTTGCCGCCCGTGTTCTTGCGCTTCCTAAGGTTATCATGCCAGACCAGAACTTTCTCCTCCTTTCAAACAAGTAAGAGCCTGATTGCTATAGGCTTAGGAAAGGGCGCCATATAAAAAAGGTATGGTTTTTAGCCCCATGAGAAGCCTTTTTGGATACGTATATCTCGAGTTGAGTGACGAGTAAAGGTGATGGTCTTTGACCGGAGAAGAGTTCGTTAAGCTCTCCCACGGCGCCGGTGGGTCTATGATGGACGACCTTGTGAGGGAGCTCTTCCTCGGAGGCTTCCAAAACCGTGAGGCCCTCGACGGCGTGGGGCTGGACGCGCTGGACGACGGTGCCTCGATAAGGGTCGGAGGCTCTGAGGTTGTCCTCACCATGGATGGCCACACAGTCGACCCACTCTTCTTCCCCGGCGGAGACCTGGGGAGACTGGCAATCTCTGGGGCCGTCAACGACATCTCAGTGATGGGGGCTAAACCAATTGCCGTCCTCGACGCCATCATAGTTGAGGAGGGGTACCCGATGGCGGAACTCAAGAGGCTTGTAGCCTCCATGAACGCGACCGCCGTGGAGGCTGGCGTCGCGTTGATAGGCGGAGACTTCAAGGTGATGCCTAAGGGCGCTCTGGATGGCGTCGTGATGGCAACAACCGGCGTGGGTGTCTTGGTGGGCAAGAGGGTTCTAGACAGTCTTGCCAAGCCCGGGGACAAGGTGATCGTGACCGGTTCCGTCGGCGACCACGGTATCGCTCTGATGTCAAGCCGTGAGGGACTCTCGTTCGAGACGGAACTCCAGTCAGATGTCGCGCCGATCTGGGGGACGGTGGAAGTCGCTCTCCAAGCAGGCGAGGTACACGCCATGAAGGACGTGACCCGAGGCGGGCTTTCGTCCGCCCTCAACGAGTTCGCCGAAAAGTCCCGTGTCAGCATCTGGCTCGAGGATGGAAAGGTGCCGGTCAAGGAGAGCGTGAGGGCTGCCTCAGATATGCTCGGCCTAGACCCCTACGAGGTGACATGCGAGGGAAAGGCGATCCTATGCGTCTCGTCAGGTTCAGCTGCAGATGTCCTAGAAGCAGTCAGGGGGACAAAGTATGGCAGGGACGCGGAGATAATCGGCGAGGTCAGGGCAGAGAGGCCGGGGATGGTGCTACTCAGAACGCTAGTCGGCGGGACGAGGATACTGAGGAAGCCCCTCGGGGAGCCCATCCCTAGAGTCTGCTAGGACCTCAGCCTGATTACCAAGCTGATCAAGACCCATGTCCAGTTCGTTGTCCAGCTGGTGTATCTTCAATGTGCTGAAGATCTGCTGCAGCTCGAGCTTAGACTTCGCGGGGTTCTGGCTGAAGCCGAAGTAGTCAGCGAAGAAGGATGTTGTCCTTATGATGACGTTCCTGTCTTCCACCCGATCCCTCGTGATGAGACCCAAGTCCTCTATCAGCCTCAGCTGGGGGTATACGTGGGCACCCCTGTCGATGAGGACCTGGCTCTGCTCTACCGGTTGGTGGTAGGCTATGTAGCTCAGCGTCTTGAGGGGACCGATCGTCAGCAGTGGCCTGTTGGTTAACTGCTTGACCATGTCATTGTACTCTTGCTTGAGCTGGAGGACGGCCCTCCTGCCTGGGAGACACCTCACCTCGAGGGCCCCGCCCCTCTCCGAGACCCTAGCAGAGAGCTCGTCGATGAGTTTGAAGGCGATTCGTTCCGACTTGGTGCCAATTACCTGCATGAGGCGGCTTATATCGAGCGGCCTGCCGGCCACATAAAGGGTCGCCTCAAGGGTTGTGAGCCTAAGCTGCTTCTTCGATGGTTCTGCGCTCATCTCATATCCACTTCCTTAAGCACAATCATGACGTCGGTCTCCTCCTCGTCCTGGACGAGGTCTATCTCCTCCTTCTGGGCGAGGAAGAGAAGCATCATGAAGACCCTGACAGCCTCGAACCAGCTGAGCCCCTCGATGAGGTCGAGGAGTCTCATCTTCCTGCCGGCCTCGTGGCTCCTCCTAATCTCCTCGAGGAGGTTGTCCGCCCTGGCTTCGACCTCGAGGAGGTACTGGTCGACGTCGAGGAAGTTGGGAATAGGTATCGGCAGGGTTGGCAGCTTCGGCCTCTCGCCCCTGCTGCTCTCCTCCTCGAGCGCCTTCTCGAGCGCCTTGATCAGGTCCTGGACCGAGGTCGTCGTGAATTCGAACCTGAAGGGCAGTGGCACCGGCGGTGGAACATAGATGTCCTCCCTATCAGCCGGTGGCTGGGGCGGTTCGTTGAACTCGAGGAGCATCTCCGCCTTCTTAAGGTAGATGAGTACGGAGGAGTTGATGGCGGTGCCGGCGACGCGGAAGTCTATACCTTCCCTCTCCATCTCCTCAAGGAGGCTGGCGAGGAGCTGGACGAGGTCCACGCTCCAAGGGGAGACCTTTTCGAGTTTGGTCTCTCTGAAGAGAATGTCCCAAGGCTGACGCAGGTAGTAGGGCTTCTCCTTCCTCCCGCTCACTGCACCACACCCTCCACCTTCATCTTCATCGGTAGAGCGAGGACCCTGCTCCTACCACCCTGAGAGAATACGCCGTATATCCTGTCCGCGTTGTGAACCATCACGTCCTTGAGGCTGACCATGAGGAACTGGGCCTCAAGGGCGTTATCCTTCAGCACCTCGCTTAGGCGGCTCGTGTTTAAGTCGTCGAGGTGAGCGTCTATCTCGTCGAAGAGGTAGAATGGTGCCTTCAGGAACCTCTGGATGGCGAGCAGGTAGGCTATCGCTGCGACCGACCTCTCGCCTCCGCTCGCCCCGGTCCCGAGCCTCATCGCCTTCCCGGGGAACTGGATGTATAGGTCGACGCCTCCGCTGAACGGCTCCTCAGGATTCTGAAGCTCGAGCCGGCCGTCGCCTCCGCCAGTCAGCTTAGAGAAGAGATTCGAGAAGTTCTCGCAGACCTCGTTGAAGGCGGCCATGAAGTGGGCGGTCTTCTCCCGCTCGACCTCCTCCATGAACTTGAGGATGCTCGCCTTCTCCCCCTCGAGCTCGTTGATCCTGGTGCTCTGCTGCTTGTAGTTGTTCATGTACTCGTCGTAGTGGTCGAGGGCAAGCTGGTTGATTGCTCCGAGGCCGTTTTTCTCGGCCCTTATCTGCTGGAGCATGGAGTCTGTCCTGTCGAGGTCTGTGCCAGCGATGTCCACCATGTCCTCGTAGCCGTTCCTGGCCAGCTCCTCCCACCTCTGCTCGCTCTGGAGCCTCAGGCGCTCTGCGTCGAAGGCGAGCTGGCTCTTCCGCTTTTCGACGGCCTCGCGCCTCCTGTCGAGGTCCTCGAACCGCTGGTTGATGATCCTCAGCGTCTTCTGGTGCTGGTCGAGGACCTTAGTGGTCGCCTCGACCTCGCCCCTGACGCCGTCAAGGGTCAGCTCGATGGTGGTTATCTCCCTTGATATGTCGGCGAGCTGCTGCTGGAGGCTCACATGCTCGGCGTCGAGGGCCTGTATCTCCTCCCTCATCTGCAGTCTCTGCTCGACGGCCTCCTCGACCCTGAGTGCGAGAATACGGTCGACGAAGCCCCTCTGGACGGTGACGTCGTTCTGGACCTTGCTCAGGGCTGCCTGGAGCTCGTCGACCTCGTGGCTCAGGGCGCTCCTTCTCATCTCGAGCTCGGTGACGTCGGAAGGCTTCCACTCCCTGAGCCTAGTTATCTCCTGCTTCGTCTCCTCTATCTGCTGGATGGTCTTCTGCTTCCTCTCACCGAGGGCGGCTATGAGCCCCTGCTCCTTCTCTATCTCAGCCCTCAGCTTGTCCATGCTCTCGTCGGCTGTAGCTATGTTCCTGTTGAGGCGCTCGATTTTGTCGTTCGTCTCGGCGACCTCTGCGTCTATCCGGCTCATCCGCTCCTTTGAGCTGTCCATGTATGTTGTGAAGCCGCGGAGGTTACCGCCAGAGGCCTTTAGGTCAGTCATCCTAGTCTTGAGCCTGTGCCTAAGGTCCTTGATCGTCTTGGAGAGGGTGTTCATCGACTCTTCCGTCGGGATCAGCTTCGAGAAGTCAGGCGGCCTCCTGTAGTAGCCGCCCGTGATAGAGCCCTTCGGGTCGAAGACATCACCAGAGGTCGTGACGGCCCTGTAGCCCTTCGCGTTGACCCTGAGGGCGGCGTCGCCATCCTTCACGAGATGGGTGTCGCCCCAGATCATGTGAACAACGGGGATGATCGCCTCGTCGCAGCGGATAAGCTGGGATAGGATACCCACGACCCCTGGTTCCTTGAGCTCCTGGAGGGGCTCGGGCTTCTTCAGCTGGTTGAGCGGGATGAACCTTGTCATGCCGAGCTTCGTCTTTTTGAGCCTGTCCACGCATTCGAGAGCGACGTTGAGGTCGTCGACGACTATTGCGTTGATCCAGCCCCCGGCGGCACTGTAGGCTGCCCTCTGGTTCGGGAGGTCGATCTTGACGAGGTTCCTGAGGGGACCGTGGTAGCCGGTGAGGGCGCCGGCCTCGCCTATCTCCCTGATCCTCTCCAGAGCCTTCTCCTCGACAATGATGTACCTCCAGAGATCACGCTTGGCCGAGAACTCCGTGATGGTCGTCTCAGCCTGCTTCGCGAGCTGGCTAGCGTTGGCGATGGTACCCCTTAGCGTCTTCTGCCTAGTGATCTGCTCCTCAAGGTTCCTTAGCATCTCCTCGAGGCTAGAGGCCTCCTGCGCCTTGAGAGCTGCGAACTCATTGAGCTTCGACCTGAGAGATCCGGCGGTCTCCTCGTAGTCGACCTTCTTCCCATCGAGGTCCTTGAGTTTCTCGCCGATGTTGCTGGTCGTGGTGGCGTGGGTGTTGATCTCGATCTCTAATCCGCTGAGGACCTCCTGCATGGGTACGAGGGACTCGGTCAGGCTCTCGGTCTGTCTCTGGTTCTCGCCGGCGGTCTCGCGAGCACCGCTGATCTGCTCGGTCAGCGCCTGGAGCTCGGCCTTCTTGGCGTTCAACTCGGCGGTGAGTTCCTGCTCCCTCTTGCCGAGGGACTCTATCTCGGCGCGCCTGGACGCCTGCTCCTTCTCCGATCCAGCTACCTCGCCATCCTTCTCGGCAATCGCCTGCAGCAGGTACGCCCTTCTGCCGTCTATCTCCCTCAGCCTCGATGTCATGCCCTCTTTTAGGGTGTTCGTTCCGACGAGGTCGGACTTCAGGAGAGGTAGCTTCGTGTTACCCCGTTCTGAGGCTTCCTTATTGAACTCTTCTAGCCGATTCCTGGCGGCCTCCCTCTCCTCCCTTAGCTGGTTTCGCTCCTCCTCAAGCTTTGCGGCCTCCTCTTCACGCTCCTTGATCTGGGAGTTGAGCTCTATCAGCTTCACCTCGAGATCACTGATCTGGTAGGAGAGCTTGACGGCGGTGAGCCACTTCTCCTCCCTCGCGAGGTGGTTGAACCTGAGGGCGTCGTTCCTCTGCCTCTCGAGCTCCGTCACCCTCTTCCTGATCTCGTCGATTCGGGCGTTCGCGACCTCTATCTTCCTCTCCGCCTCGTTGAGTCGCCCCTTAGCCTCGGCCTTCTTCTCATCGTACTCGACGATGCCGACGAGGTCCTCGAGGGCCGTCATCCTCTCGGAGGGCGTCAAGTCGCTCAGCCGGGTCGCTGTTCCCTGGAGGACTATGTTGTATCCTCCCGGCGTGATTCCGGCCATCTCCAGGAGGTCAAGTACGACCTTCCGGCTGGTGCGCTTCCCGTTGAGGTAGTAGTCGCTCTTCCCGTCGCGGTCTATCTTGCGGCCGATGCTCACCGTGTTCCTGTCGGAGGCGAGGACCCTGTCGGTGTTGTCGAAGTAGAGGGTGACCTGAGCCATCTGGGCCTTACCGCCGACATCATCCTCCGCGCCCTCGAATATTAGGCCGGAGAGGTCCTGGACGCGCATCCGCTTTGAGCCGAGCTCGCCGAGGACGAACTGGACGGCGTCTATGATGTTGCTCTTACCACTGCCGTTCGGGCCTGTGATTATGTTGAAGCCCTGCTGGAAGTTGAGCTTGATCTCGCCACTGAAGGACTTGAAGTTCCTCATCAGGACCCTACTTATGTACACCATCCTCGGCTGATCGACCCCTTTTCATACCTAGTTCCAATTGCTCTGTTGACTCAATTTCGGCTGGGAGACCGTATTTAGTTACCATTAATCTTTAAATAATTCAAGATTAACGGTCGGGAAACGGCTCAGAGAGGCGGTATTATTACGTATTAGGCTGGGATTATTGGTGGTCTGCATCGTCTCCGCCGTAATTGCTCTCAACAGATGAGAACAACTATCACCTCGGCGCTTTTTTAAGCCTTCCTCGTGCAGGATGTACTGAAAGAAATGAGAGCCAAGATTTTACAAAGACACCTGAAGGAAGCAAACATCGACGCCTTCCTCATCACGCGGAGCAGCAACATTAGGTACTTCACCGCCAGTACTAGCGGGAGCCACCTCCTCGTGCCGTCTGACACTGCTCCTGTACTGATGGTGCCGAAGCTCGACTACAACATCGCTAAGGATCAGGCGAGGGGCTTCGACGTGAAAGACTATTCGAGAGCCGACCTCTTCAGCCAGCTGACAGAAACCATCAAAGCCTACGCCAACCTGGCCTTCGATGATTTGCCGGTCTCAACCTATACGAAGTTCCATGAGGAGTTGCCAGCCCTAAGGCTCGAGCTGAGACCTGAGATCGTCTGGGGGCAGAGGAGGGTCAAGGACGAGGGAGAACTCAATAAGATGAGGAGGGCGGGAGAACTCGCTGACATGGCAATGGCTGCCCTGAAGGAGAAGCTCGTGGAGGGGGTCAGGGAGTACGAGCTGGCCGCCGAGGCGACGTACGTCATGATGAGGGAGGGCGCCGAGGGTTACGCCTTCGATAACAGCGTCGCCTCTGGGCAGAGGTCTGCCTATCCCCACGCCGGCGTCACTGATAGGAAGATCAGGCGCGGCGACTTCGTGACCGTCGACCTCGGCGCCACCTACGTGGGCTACAGATCTGACACGACGCGGACGTTCATCGTCGGTCAACCTTCGGAGGAGCAGAGGAAGATATACGAGGTCGTCCTCGAGGCCGAGAAGGCCGCCCTTCCTGAGATTAAGGTTGGGGCGAGCGGCAAGCATGTCGATGGCGTCGCGAGGAGGATCATAGAGGCTGCCGGCTACTCCAAGTATTTCACTCACTCGCTCGGGCACGGGGTCGGATTAGAGGTCCATGAGCCGCCTTCTCTCAGCGACCAAAGCGGTGACATCCTTGAGGCCGGCAATGTGGTCTCCGACGAGCCTGGAATTTACATCTACGACTACGGCGGTGTGAGGGTCGAGGACACGGTCCACGTCTCTAGTGGTGGGCCTGAGAGATTCACAAGGTTCGAGAAGGAGCTGGACGAGGTCACCGTCTAGCTTACTTGCCGAAGCGCCTGCCCCTCTGCTGATAGCTCCTAATCGCCCGCTCCAGATCTATCTCTCTGAACTCGGGCCAGTAGACATCGACTATGAATATCTCGCTGTAGGCGGCCTGCCATAGGAGGAAGTTGCTGAGTCGGAACTCGCCTGAGGTCCTGATGATGAGGTCTGGCTCAGGGTTGGGCATATACGAGGTGTAGAGGTGCTTCTCCATCACCTGCTCGTTGATCTCCGCCGGCTCAAGGCTACCTGCCTTGATCTCCTCGGCTATTGCGCGGGTAGCATCTATGATCTCCGCCCTTCCACCGTAGGCTAATGCGACGTTAAGGAAGAAGCGATCGTAATTCTCAGTCGCCTTCTCAGTCTTCGCAATGAGCTCCTGCAGCTTCTCAGGCAGCATCGTGGTCCTGCCGAGAACCCTTATCCTGACATGGTTCTCGTGGACGACCTTCGACTTGAGAAGCTCGTCGAGGTAGGTCTCGTATATCTTCATCAGCTCCCCTACCTCCTCAGTGGATCGGCTGAAGTTCTCGGTGGAGAAGGCGTAAAGGGTGACTGCCTTTATGTTGAAGTTGAAGCACCATTCGAGGAGCTTCTTGACGCGGTCTGCGCCCTCCCAGTGGCCCTGCACTGCGATCAGGTTATGGGAGCGTGCCCAACGCCTGTTCCCGTCGAGGATGACGCCGATGTGCGCGGGCATCCTGCCGCCCTTGATCTGCATCCTGAGCCACCTCTCGTAGAGCTTGTAGACACCGAGCGCCGAGAGCAGGCCACGCAGCATGAATATTCTCTCAGGTTACGGTTGCACCCCAGAATAAAACCGTGTTGTTCATGCTCCTAGGTGAATGGGAGCTTCTTGTACCTGCTGTAGATCAGGACCACGGCGACGATGGTCGTTGCGACGCTCGCAAGGGTGTAAAAGATGAGCGGCGACCAGAGGGTCAGGGTCACGCCGGGTTCGAGGAGTATCTTCGCAGATTCTATGGCTATGAACCTCATCCAGAAGGCTATGATTATGCTGAGGACGTTCTGGTATAGCTTGTCGAACTCCCTCCGCATATAGTGGGAGGCTAGACGCCCCACGAAGGAGACTATGACACCTATGACGATGAGATCTATGCCCTTGAGGAGGAACTCGGCTACCAGGGTCGGCAAGATACCAGCCCAGAAGCCGAGGTCCGAGATGGGCTGGAGCTGAGCTGGGAGGAACGTGCTCGCGTAACTAACGCCCTGGAAAATGCCGATTATGGCGACCACGGCCCCTGATATCCAGGCGGCGAAGACGAGCTGCTGCTCCGGGGGTGGCCGCCTTAACCTTATCTTGGCTAACTTGTTGTAGATGCCGAAGCCCTTCAGGAAGAGGACGGCCCCAATGACGAAGGTGACGGCGAGGCCCGCATTCTCAAGCTGGTTCGAGGCGATGAGAAATCCGAAGATTACGAGGAGGATGCCCGGTACGCCGAGGGTTATCCGCGCGTAGTAGGGGTCATCTATCAACATCCTGAGGTACCTGAAGAGGACGGCGTAGGTCTCCTCGACCCTCTGGCTGTGCTTCACCACGACATGGTGAACCGAGTTGATCGGGACCCTGCTCTCGAGTATCGGGGTGAGGGACTCCGCGAAGCCGTCCGTGACTAGGATGATCCCCGTAGCTGGATAGTCTTTCAGGACCGTCGTGAGCTCGTCGAGCATCTTCCTGTCCGACTCTATGCCGCCACGGGCTGAGCCGGAGATTGTAGCCACCTGGAACTCCTCGTCGGGATACTGGTCGATAAGCTCTCTATAGAGCTTCACCGCCCCGAACATGGCGTTGGAGTCGGCCTCCTCAGGGTCGGCGACTGCGAGAGCGGAAGCCGCGGCTAGGTTAGCCTCCTTCCCCACGATCGGGGTATCTAACTCGGTTTTCTTGCCGACGTCGTCGTCCCTATCGATGCACAGGACGAGATTCCTAGCCTTCTCCTCCATGTCCCCCAGCTTTCCAACTCTGAATAAACCTTAGCGGTATATAGAGATTTTTTCCCAAATATCCACGAAACATGCTTAGGCTCGGTCGGTCAGTCCTCCAGGTCGAGGATGTCCTTCAGCCCTTTGTACCTGTTCCTGATGGTGACCTCGGTGACGCCGGCGGCGTCGGCGATCATCTTCTGGGTCCTCTTCTCGTCGGTCATCTGGCATGCGATGTAGAGGGCCGCGGCAGCGAGACCCATCGGGTCCTTGCCAGCCGTTGTCTTTAGTTTCCCGGCCCTCCTGAGTATCTCGACAGCCTTCTGCTGGGTCTTCTCGCCGACGCCGACCTTCGCAGCTATCTTGGGGATCCTAAGCTGTGCGTCGGGTATCGGCATCTGGATGTTTAGCTCCTTCAACATGAGCCTGTAGCAGCGGGCTATATCCTTCTTGTCTATGGTGCTGACTCGGGTTATCTCTCGGAGGGTCCTTGGGGTCTGGGTAATCCTGCAGGCGGCGTACAGTGAGGCGGCGGCTATGGCGGAGATGCTGCGTCCTCTGACCAGACCCTGGTCGAGGGCCTTCCGGTAAATGACGGCTGCCTTCTCCTTGATGTTTGGAGGGATGTGAAGCTTGTCCGAGAGCCTGTCGAGCTCCGCCATCGCCTGGGCGAGGTTGCGGTCGACGGAGCTGTGGACCCTGGACCTTGTCTGCCACTTCCTCAGCCTGAGCATCTGGAGCTTCGTGTCGAGGGGGATGTTCCTGCCGTAGGCGTCCTTTCCGACGCGGCCTATGACGGTTGTGAGGCCCTTGTCGTGGACGGCGAAGCTGAGGGGGACGCCGACCCTGCTCCGGGTCTCCTTCTCTCCGGGGGTGAAGGCCCTCCACTCTGGGCCGGCGTTGATCGTGGACTCGCGTAGGACTAGGCCGCATGAGCCGCAGATCACCTCCCCAGAGTCCTCGTCGTTGATAATGTTGGCGCTGCCGCACTCCGGGCACACGTCGTTGTCGACGAGGTTGTTCTTCTTCTTAGACATGACCGCCACACCCCACGCTAGCTGGTCTAACCCATCCCAGAATCCGAGTCCCTGATCGGGGTCAGAGACTGATCATTTGGAGCAGTTAGCTCACGCTAAAATAACCCTATTTAAATTTTTTGGTCGAATTTTAATAAGCCATGGGTGAAAGAGCCTCCTTTACGCGGGGGTTATTCTTATATTGTCGGGCTAGGTTTATCGAGTGTCAGTAGCCCGGTCGTCTAGCGGTCAAGGATCGGGGCCTCTGGAGCCTCTGACGAGAG
>CAZVMI010000024.1:0-6262 GCA_964628365.1 uncultured Candidatus Bathyarchaeia archaeon
GAAGCCGGGTACGACGAAGGCGATCAACGTCAAAGCCTAAAAAAACAGGAGGGGGGGTCCACCGGATCTCTCGGGAAAAGGCCCCTCTCACCGGAAGGCACCCGGGAACCACGCCATTTTGATCTCGATCCACGCAAAAAACGCGAAATATAGCGCAAAAACGCATAGGAAGCGCCTGTCAAGCCCAATGCATTATAAAATGTGGTTTGGGTCAGAACCTCTCGAAGGCCTTGGTCACGTCCTCGAGTCTCTCCCCGAGGACCTCGACGCCGTCTATCTCGCCCAGCCCCTTGGCATGGGCTGAGCTTATGTGGTTGACCAGGTGGGGGTCGAAGCCCATGATCCTCGCGGCGGTCGCGTCTGTGGCGACCGGGTCAGAGCCGGCTATGATCAGGTCCATACTCACAGGTCTGCCGCCAACCGGCCCCCTCCCCTCCATGGCGACGAAGCCATCTATAACCGTCAGCCGCGGCCTCAGGACCGTGTTGACGTCCAAGATCACCTTGTCTATCCCCCTCAAGTGATACTTGCCCTTGAACTTGTCCGGCAGGAGGCCGAACATGTTCTTCATCCCCAGGGTGACGCCCGTCTCGGTGTGTGTCTTCAGCTTCGCCGCGCTGACTATGGCTGAATCCCTGACTATGCGCGGGACCTCGACGCTTTTGAGCGCCGCTCCCTCGGGTACATCGATCTTGACCCTGTCGCCTGCGTGCCTCAGGTTGATCCATGGGGCGCCCTTACGGTCACACATCTCCTTCATCCCGCTCGCGACGAAGGCCTTATCTGCGTTCGTCATCGTAGCATCCGACTCGACGACGTAGACTTCGGCCTCGAGCTCCCTCACCCTGTCGATGATCGCCTCGACGACGACAGGGTCCGTCGTGGCCCCCGTCTCCCAGTCCTTAGTGGTGATGAAGTTGACCTTGACCAGGACCCTGTCCCAGCCCCTCAGAGCCTCCCTGTAATCCACTAGGTCGAGGGCCCTGTATACGGGCTCGACTCCCCTCCTGCCCCTGACGACGGCGACCTTAGACAAACTGCATCAGTGACTCTCCTACACCGCGGATATTATGCTTAATTGAAGTCTTCCTCCGCAGCTCCCTGCCAAGCCTTAATGTGGCTAACCAATATTGGATACTCCAACTGATCGTGAGAACCTACTTCGAAGATGGGCCTGCTCCCAAACTATAATTACGAGGAATTCACTGTGAGGGTTGTACGGTGAGGGTGGGCCTTGGACACTTTCCTGGATCCTAAAAGCCCGCAGAAGGTCTTCGAGATCGGTGGAGTCAAGGTCGGCGGCGCCCCGGGCACACGCCCCACGGTCCTCGTCGGCAGCATATTCTTCAGGAACCACAAAATAGTCATCGACGAGAAGAAGGGGGAGTTCGACAAGGAGGCAGCCGAGAAGGCGATCAAGACCCAGGAGGAGTTCTCAGATAAGACCGGCAACCCCTGCATGCTCGACGTCGTGGGCGCGACGCCGGAGGCACTGATAAAGGAGTTGGACTTCGTCTCAGGGGTCACGGTGTGCCCGCTGCTGATGGACGGCCTCTCCGCCCAGATAAGGATGGGCGCCCTTAAGCACGTCATAGAGATCGGACTCGCGGACAGGGTTATCTACAACTCGATTAGCCCCGGCTATCAGCCTGACGAGCTTGAGAGCCTGAGGCAGAGCGGGGTCAAGAACGCGGTCCTACTCGCCTACAACATGAAGGACTTCACGAGCAGGGGCAGGATGAACTGCATCAGAGAAACTTTGCCCCGCCTGCTAGAAGCCGGCGTGGAGAATGTCCTGGTTGATACCTGCGTCTTGGACATACCGTCCCTCGGCTCCGCCTGCAAGGCGATCGTGGCCGAGAAGAACGAGCTCGGCTACCCGGCCGGATGCGGTGCCCACAACGCGATCGGGACCTGGAGAGGCCTGAAGACCAAGATGGGGCCGCAGGCGGCGAGGCCTAGCACGGCCGTAGTATCCGCGCTGAGCGCGGCCTTCGGCGCCGACTTCATCCTGTACGGCCCTCTGGAGAGCGCAGATTACGTGTTCCCGTCGGTGGCGCTGGTCAACACCGCGATCGCCCAGACCTCCATAGAGGAGGGCAGGAGGCCGGACAGGACACACCCCATATACAGGATACCCTAAAATGGTCCAGGAAAAGGCCGCCAAGTCGGACAGAAGCTGCATAAATATCCCCGAGGAGGATGCGACTGTTGGATACGAGGGTTAAGATACTATTCGAGCCCTACGGGAGGAAGGTCGAAGCCAAGATACCCAGCACGATACTTGAGGTCGCCCAGAACAACGAGATCGGGGTGAGGTCAGAGTGCGGAGGGAAGCAGGCATGCGGGAAATGCAGGGTGATAATGAAGGATCAGGCCGGGCTGAATGGCGTAACCGACAAGGAGAAGCTGATCCTCTCCGAGGATGAGATCGTCCATGGGTACAGGCTCGCGTGCGACGCCCGCTTGACATCTGACGCGGACAAGATCACCGTGATGGTTCCCGTTGAGAGCCGCCTCCGGCCTAGGAGGTTTACGGAGTGGGGCAAAGAGAGGCGCGTCAAACCGGAGCCGACGCTAAGGAAGTATCCCGTCAGGGTAGCGGAGCCCTCCCTCGATGATAACAGGTCCGACGTCGAGAGGCTGCTTGACGCCTTGCATAAGGAGCAGGATCTGGTCGGCTTAGCGGTCGACCTCCAAGCAGTGAGGGAGCTACCGAATATCTTACGATCCTCCGACCTCGTCACAGTCGTCGTCCGGGACGAATCTGAGGTAATCTCAGTCGAGGCCGGGGTTACCTCGGAGAAACTCTTTGGCCTAGCCGTCGATGTCGGGACCTCGAAGATTACCTGCAATCTCGTCGACCTGAACAACGGTGAAACGATCATATCTAGGTCGATGGAGAACCCTCAGATAGTCTACGGAGAGGATGTCATATCGAGGATCGCATTCTCACAGGAGAAAGCCGAGAACAGGCTGATGCTCCAGGAATCGGTCATCGGCGGCGTCAACACCCTCATATGGCAGCTGTGCCGGGAAACGAGTCTTAGCCCAGAGAACGTATACGAGGTTGTGCTCGTCGGAAACACCGCGATGCATCACCTCCTGCTAGGGCTGGAGCCGAGGTATCTCGCGAGGGCTCCCTTCACGCCCGTGTCGAAGAGCCCCGTCGACGTTAAGGCGAGGGACCTGGGGGTCAAGATCAACCCATGCGGGCATGTCCTCTTCCTGCCGATAATCGACGGCTTCGTGGGGGCGGACGCGGTCGCGGACATCCTCTCAGCCGGGATATACCGGCCGGGAGGTCCCATCCTCCTCCTCGACATAGGGACCAACACAGAGGTCATCCTCCGCCGCGAGGACCGTGTCATCTGCTGCTCATGCGCCTCGGGGCCTGCCTTCGAAGGCGTCCACATCGAGCACGGCATGAAGGCCGTCGACGGGGCGATAGAGAAGATCCGGATCGATAAGGAGACCTACGAGGTTGAATTCGAGGCGCTTGGCGACGATAAACCGGTCGGATTATGCGGCTCGGCGATCATCGACGCCGTGGCTCAGCTCCTCCAAAGCGGGGTGATAAGCGGGCTCGGGAAGTTCAACGCGAATATCAAGACGCCTAGACTCAGGAAAGCCGGGAATAGTAAGGAGTTCGTGATAGCCTGGGGAGAAGAGGCGGGGATAGACGGCGACCTCACCATATCTGAGAGGGACATAAACGAGGTTCTACTGGCGAAGGCCGCCATCTACTCCGCCAGCGCGGTCCTGATGGGGAAACTGAACATCGGGAAGGAAGACCTGAAAAAAGTGCTCATAGCCGGAGCCTTCGGCAGCCAGGTCGATAAGCGGAACGCCAAGACGATCGGATTGATACCAGACGTCGATGACGGCAGAATCAGGTTCCTCGGGAACTCGGCGCTGACGGGGGCAAGGATGGCGTTGGTGTCGAGGAGGATGAGGAGGCTGGCAGAGGGCATACCGGCGAAGGTGGAGTATGTGGAGCTGGCGACGAGTCCGGACTTCAAAAAGGAGTTCACCAACGCCCTTTGGCTCCCGAACCGGAACCCGGGCCTCTTCCCCGCCGCCGAAAAAAGTGTGAAGAAAAGAGGTTAATGTTCCCTATTTGACCCTCCTCTCGGAGTCTTTCACGATCTCCTCGAGCCCCCTCACGATGCTCGCGTCCAGCGGCTCGACGTGGTGGTCCCTCAGCTTCTCCCTAACTATCTCCTTCGCCCTCTGCACGACATCCCTGCGCCCGGCCTTCTCCCAAGCCTCCCTCGTGTTCCTGTCGCTGAGCCTCGTCAGGTCATGCTCCCTCTGGTAGTGGGTCCTGGTATGCTTCTCGCCGAGGAAGTTGCCGCCTGGGCCGACCTTGTCGATCACCTCCGTGGCCAGGGTGTCTGAGTTGACCTCTATTCCCCTCATTATCCTCTTGACCATGCCGATCACCTCGTTGTCTATCACCATCTGCTCAAGGCTCCCGGTGATCATCTTGTCGAGCATTCCAGCAGCGTTGTGGATCAGGTTACCCCCAGCTAGCCCCACGAGGACCTGCTGCAGCGCCTTCTCGTAGGCCGCCTGGGCATCGGGTATCTTGGAGTCCGTTATGCCGGCCATGGAGTAGAGGGGGATGCCGTAGTGCTGTGCTATCTGGGTAACAGCCACGCCGAGGAGCGCGACCTCTGGGACGCCGAGGACTATGCTGCCGTTCCTCATATCCATCGGGCTCGAGACTGCACCATAGATCACTGGCGTGCCCGGGCTCACAAGCTGGGCGATGAGGTTGGCGCTCAGGACCTCGGCGTTCTGCTGCACTAAGGTCCCCGCGAGGGTAACCGGCGCCGTCCCCCCGCTGATGGACTCGCAGGCGAATATTATGGGCGCCTTATGTTTAGCCAGCTCGATCGCGGTCTCCGTGTTCCGCGCGTCTTGGGTGAGGGGGCTTACGGTGCATAGGATGAAGGAGAAGAGGGGGCTCATCTCGAGCTCCTTATCACCCCCTGCGACGAGGGACGCCATCTTGAGCACGTCCCTGGCCCCCTCGGCTCCGAGGGCGCCTGTGAAGGAGTGTTTCATGGTGCTATGGAGCTTGGCCTGTGCGCTGTGCCTGTCCCAGATCTTCTGGTTTACGTCCTGCGGTATGATGAGGCCCATGAGGAAGTCGATGTTCTCGAGGGCGTCCGCGAGTCTCGAAGCGTCCTCGAGGTCCTTCTTCGTGGCGATCCTCCTCTCGCAGGTGTCGAGGTCAAGCATGTAGATGCCAGAGCCGCCGAGGCCGAAGTAGGACCTCTTCCCCTCCACTATAAGGGTGTTCTTGGGGTCGCGGCCGCAGAGTCTGATCGTCTTGGGCGCCTTATCGATCCCCTCCTCGAGGAGATGAGCCGGTATCCTCACCCTCTGAGTCTTGTAGTCCACGTCGGCCCCGGCGCCGTCGAGGAGCCTTAGGGCGTTCTCCTCCTTTACGAGGACGCCCGTCCTCTCGAGCACCTCGAGGGTCGCCGTGTGGATGTCGTATATCTGGTCCGAGGAGAGCACCTGGAACTTGCCGCCAGTGCAGTCGAGCATGTCGCACACCGGCTAACGCCGTGCGACGAGTCCCTGGGCGGCCTTCACAGCGTCAGAAGCATTCTCAGCGTACGCGTCGGCGCCTATGTCCTCAGCCCACTTTTCAGTGACGGCGGCGCCTCCGACCATGACCTTCACCCCGCCCCGCAGGCCCGCCCTCTTAAGGGCCTCCACGACCTCCCTCTGCTCCGTGATGGTCGTGCTCATCAGCGCCGAGAGCCCGACGATGTTTGGCTTCAACTCCCTCGTCTTCTCGACGAAGACGCTCGTCGGTACGTCAACGCCGACGTCGACGACCTCGAAGCCGCCGACCTCGAGCATCGCCTTAAGGATGTTCTTGCCAATACTATGGACGTCGCCGGCGACCGTCCCGATCAGGACCCTGCCGAGGAGCTCCCTCTCCTTCTTAGACCTTGTGATCTCGACCGATAGCCTCCCCGAGACCTCCTCCATCACGTTGGCTGCGGCGACCAGCTCGGTGAGGAAAGCCTCTCCCTTTCCGAACCTTTCCCCGACCCTCCTCAGCCCCACCGAGAAGCCTTTCTCGATGATGTCGACGGCGTCGACCCCATCCTTCAGCGCTGCCTCGATCAACTCAAGAGCTTTGTCCACATCAAAATCCTCAACTGATTGCGCCATCTCGTCCAAGATTTTCTCGTCGGTCAAAGACAACAGCCTTCACTAACAACTATATTCGTCT
>CAZVMI010000024.1:6362-14660 GCA_964628365.1 uncultured Candidatus Bathyarchaeia archaeon
AAGGTGTCGTTATGTCTCCACGATTCTACTCGAAGGATGAGGTTGAGGCGCTCCAGGCAGACGCCAAGGCGTACATAATGCAGCGTTGGGAGCCGAGGCCAGGCCACGAGCCGCCGGTGATAACCCACGGCGAGGGCGTCTACTTCTGGGACGTCTCAGGTAAGAAGTACCTCGACCTCATCTCCCAGCTCTACAACGTCCACATAGGGCTTGGGAACAGGGAGATAGTCGAGGCGGCGAAGAGGCAGTTCGACGAGATGGCCTACGCCTCCCCGAGCTACTTCAATGTTCCCCAGATACAGCTCGCGAAGAGGCTGGCACAGATAACGCCGGGCGACCTGTGCAAGACCTTCTTCGGGAACAGCGGGGCGGAGGCGAACGAGGTCGCCATGAAGGTCGCTCAGCTCTACCGTGGCGCCTCTAAGATCATAGGGTTCTGGGATGCCTACCACGGCTCTACAGCCGCGACGGTCAGCATCGGGGGCAGCGCCAGGAACCGCCTGTTCCCGGGCCTGAGCATTATGGAGGAGTTCAAGCACGTCCCGAGCCCCTACTGTTATCGCTGCCCCTTCAAGCACACGTACCCCGAGTGCGACCTCCTCTGCGCAGAGTTCGTCCGCTACACCATAGAGAAGGAGGGGACGAAGTCCGTCGCAGCCTTCATGGCCGAGCCCATCTGCAGCTGGGCCGGGCAGGTGGTGCCGCCGGACGGCTACTGGCAGAGGATAAGGAAGATCTGCGACGAGACAGGCGTCCTCATGATCTTCGACGAGGTGATGACGGGCTTCGCCCGGACGGGGAAGATGTTCGCCTGCGAGCACTGGAACGTAGTGCCGGATATAGCGACCTACGCGAAGGGCATCACATCCGGGTACGTCCCGTTGGGTGCCTGTATCGTGAACAAGAAGATCGGTGACCACTTCGACGTGAAGGGCTTCCCACACAGCTACACGTACAGTGGCCACGCCCTCGCATGTGCCACCAGCTTAGCCGTCATCGACTACTACTACAAGGAGAAGCTCGCCGACAGGGCTGCCGAGATGGGCAACTACATGATGGGGGAGCTTCGCGCCATGCAGGAGAGACAGAAGGTCATCGGTGACGTCCGAGGCCTCGGCCTCTTCATGGGCGTAGAGCTCGTCGCTAATCAGGAGACGAAGGAGGATATAGTCCCTAAGGGGCTGACGCCTGACGAGAAGCTCGACGCGGAGAAGAACCCGATGGCTTACCTCGCTGACAGGGCTAAGGAGAAGGGGCTGATACTCGGCACCAGCCCGGGCACCGGTATACTCAGGATGATGCCTGCCTTAATCATAACGAAGGAGCAGGTCGACGAGGGGCTCAAGCTCTTCGAAGAGGTTATAGCCGAGACCTGCAGCAAGTTCGGCCTACCCAAGTAGCCCCATCTTTATTCAAATCTTTATTAAAGCCCGTGTCTTCTCTGAAGGGAACCGTATAGCCGGATAAGACAGCTGATAGAGATGAGGTTCAAGGAGCTTCAGATAAGCGCCGAGGTGAAGAGGGCGATCGCCGACCTCGGCTTCGACGAGATGTTCCCCATACAGGAGCAGTCCCTACTACCGATGCTAAATGGTCGGAACGTCATAGGGCAGGCGAAGACGGGGACGGGGAAGACGGCCTGCTTCGGCGTCCCCATGATTGAGAAGGTCGACCCCTCGGCGGGCAAGGTCCAGGGCCTGGTGCTCGCGCCCACCAGGGAGCTCGCTCAGCAGATAACCGACGACATAAACAGCTACGCGAAGTACACGAAGGTGCGGGCGACGAGCATATACGGCGGCGTCGCCTTCGAGGGCCAGTTCAACGACCTCAGGAAAGGTGTACCGATAGTCGTCGGGACGCCGGGGAGGCTCATCGACCACATGAAGCGTGGCACCCTCGTCCTGAAGGACCTGAAAATGGTCGTCCTCGACGAGGCGGATAACATGCTCGACATGGGCTTCATAGAGGACATCGAGTACATCCTGAGGCATACGCCGAGGGTCAAGCAGATCAGCCTCTGGTCGGCCATTATCGACGAGAGGACGATGATGATAGCCCAGAAGTACATTTCAGACGCCGAGTTCGTCAACGTCAGCCGGGACGAGATAGGATTATCCACCATAACCCAGCACTACATCGTTGTGGCGCCGTACGAGAAGGAGGCGACCTTGAAGAGGCTCATCGATTTCTACAAGATCGACCGGGCCATCATCTTCTGCAGGATGAAGCGGGGCGTAGATGAGCTCCATGCAAGCCTCACTAGGGAAGGGTACAGCGTCGAGCCCCTCCACGGTGACTTCGCCCAGCGCCGGCGGCAGGAGGTCCTCGATGGCTTCAGGAAGGGCTCCTTCAGCTTCATGATAGCCACGGAGCTGGCTGCCAGGGGCCTGGACATCGAGGACGTGCCGTGGATACTCAACTACGATATTCCGATGGACCCTAACATGTACTTCCACAGAGTCGGGCGCACCGCACGGGCCGGTAAGGAGGGGAACGCCATCACCCTCGTCACCACCGAGGAGGAGCTCGAGCTCGAAAGGATCAAGGCGATGACCAAGATACCGATAAAAAAGATATCGCTACCACCTTCCTTCCTCCTATAATCAACCAAGCCTCACATCCATTGCTTTTCCAATCCCTCAGGCGGCAAGAATTTTAACATTAAAACCGTCTTAATGTAGGGATCATCAATGAGGTACTATCTGGAAGAAAGGGCCGAGGCCGACTCGGAAGTGAAGGTTCTGCAGGCCGCCAGGGTGATCACCGGGACGGGAGCCGAACCGATAAAAGACGGCGCCGTGATCGTTGAAGGAGGCAAGATAAAGGAGGTCGGACACGGGTTCCGTGTGAAACGACCAGCCGGAGCCGTTGAGATCGATCTTAAAGACGCGACACTGATGCCTGGGATGATCGACGCCCACGCTCATATAATAGGCGTGAGAAGCTACAACCCGGCTGAGACCATCGTCACGCCGCACGACCTACAGGTCCTGAGGGCGGCGGAGGACTGCTTCAAGCTGCTGAGGGCAGGCTTCACGACCGTCCGCGACTGCGGGAGCGACATCGCCCTCTCGCTGAAGAGGGCGATCAACCAGGGCGTTATTCCCGGGCCGAGCCTGTACGCGGCCGGCCGCCCCCTGTCGCAGACGGCCGGACACGGCGATGTCCACTTCCTGCCCCGGGACGAGGTCGTCAAACATGGCGTCCTGCTCTGCGATGGCCCGGACGACTGCAGGAGGGCGGCGAGGGAGGCTCTCAGGGATGGCTCAGATCTCATCAAGGTATCTACGACCGGTGGCGTCGGCTCGGAGAAGGACAACCCTTGGGAGCCCCAGTTCACGGTGGAGGAGATCAAGGCGATAACCTACGAGGCCCACAACGTCGGCAAGCGGGTGGCGACCCACGCCCAGGGCGCCCAAGGGATAAAGAACGCCATCATCGGCGGCGTCGACACCGTCGAGCACGGCTACCTTCTCGACGAGGAGTGCGTCGAGATGATGCTGGAGCACGGAACCTACTTCGTTCCCACCTTCGCCCTCGTCGAGGTCTACAAGAGGGCCCTCGAGAACCCCTACGACATGCCGGAGTACAGGCTGAGGAAGCAGAGGATGTGTCTTGAGGCGATGCCCAAGAGCCTGATGATGGCTTATAAGGCGGGGGTGAAGATAGCGACGGGCCCAGACTACTTCGGGGCGCCACTGAGGGAGCACGGACAGAACGCAGACGAACTCATCGCCATGGCGAAATATGGGATGAAGCCCATGGACGTCATCGTCGCGGCCACGAGGAACGGTGCGGAGTGCATAGGGATCGAGAAGGACGTCGGGACCCTGACAGAGGGGAAGGTCGCGGACATCATAGCGGTTGCCGGAGACCCCCTGCAGGAGATGGAGGCCGTTCGCAGAGTCTGCTACGTGATGAAGGGAGGATCCACCTTCCACAAGACCAACTTCTAGCCCCGCTTTTCTTCAAATATCCTTACAGCTGCTTTTACCTCATTAACCCCGTCACTGTCCGAGTTCGGCTGAATGTGGCGCGTTAAGGCGGTAACCAATGTACGGGAAAGAAGATCCGTGTTGCCCCCTATTCCCTCCTCTATCCCTATTCTCCGTTTTTACTTGGAATTTTTTAATGACTCTCCGTGAGAAGACGTAAATATCATCATAGGAATGCCTAAGTTACGTGACCTGTGCTAGGATTCATTGTCTCGGGCTTGGGCTGAAGGAGAGGATCATTTGAGTCAAGAGTCTCCTAGAGCGGCGTCGAAGGATGTCGATGAGATTCTGAGAGATCTGGGCACCAATTCCGAGAAGGGATTGACCTCGGATGAGGTCGAGAAGAGGCTTGGCCAGTATGGTGAGAATGCGTTAGGCGAGGTTGAGCGGGAGAGTTTCATCGACGCCCTGAAGGAGGAGGCGACGGAGCCGATGATACTCCTACTCATCTTCGTCGGCGTCCTGTACAGCCTCTGGGGCAGCCTCCTCGACGCCGCCACCATCTTCATCGTGATCGCGGTGCTCGTTCTCAGCGAAGTCTACAACGAGTACAAGGCTGAGCAGGGGATGGCTTCGCTCAGGGAACTTACATCTCCGACCTCTCTCGTGCTCAGAGATGGGTTGGTAAAAGAGGTCCCCTCGACGAATCTCGTCCCGGGAGATGTCATACCTCTTAGCGTTGGTGAGCGGATCCCCGCGGACGCGAGGCTGCTGAGGTCCTACGGTCTCCAGCTCGACGAGTCCTCCCTCACCGGGGAGTCGCTGCCTGTCCAAAAGAACGCCGAGGCTGTCCTTCCAGCCGACTCGCAGGTGACTGATCTCTCAAACATGGTCCTAGCCGGGACCCTGATAGTTCAGGGAGAGGGGCTCTCGGTGGTCACCTCGACGGGTAGAAGCACCGAGCTCGGACGCATTGCGAAGCTCGTCGAGGAGGCTGAGGAGCAGGAGACGCCACTACAGGAGGCGATGGAAGAGCTCTCGAAGACGCTGGTCTGGGTCGCCATCTTCTTCAGCGTAATGATCCCCGTCTTGGGCTACCTGAGGGGGCAGCCCCTGCAGACGATGATCCTGACGGGCCTGTCCCTCTCCTTCGCGGTGATACCAGAGGAGCTGCCCATAATAATAACGATGGTTCTAGCCGTCGGCACCTACGCCCTATCCCAGCGTGGAGCCCTCATCAAACGCCTCAGGGCCTCGGAGACCCTTGGCAGCGTCACCGTGATCGCCGCCGATAAGACGGGGACCATCACGGAGAGCGTAATGCGGCTCGGACACATCTTCACCGAAGACAGGCTAGGACAGTTAGGGGAGAACCCCTCAGACAAGGCCTTCTTGGAGATGGGCGTCCTCGCTACTCGGGCTCAGGCAGGCTTGGCGAACGAGAAGCTGAGAAGTCTCAACCCCATGGGGGCCGCCATCCTCGACTCTGCCCTAAAGGCAGGGGTCCAGGCAGACGATCTGAAGAAGCTAGCCCTCGTAAACGAGTTCAGTTTCGACAACCGGACCCAGATGGCCTCGTACGTCTACGACCATGGAGCTGGGTTGAGGATCTACTCAAGCGGGTCGCCTGAGGCGGTTATGGCCCGCTCCTCTAAGATCCTTCGAAAAGGATCGGAGATCAGGTTCAACGACGCCGAGAGAAGTAAGGTGTCAGAGACGGTAGCCGGACTAGCCCTCGGCGGGGAGAGGGCGATCGCGATCGCCTACAAGAATATTCGTAAGAATGAGGCGGGCCTTGCTCCAGAAGGTGGCCTCGTCTTCGTCGGCGTCGTCAGCTTCCTCGACCCCCCCAGATCCGAGGTTCCAGATGTGGTAAAGATGTGTAAGGAGGCGGGGATAAGAGTCGTGATGTTAACGGGCGACCACCCCGAAACCGCGAAAGCGGTCGCTACTAAAGTTGGCATAGACAGCGAAGGAAAGGTTCTCACGGGTCCTGAGCTATCGGGCATGGACGACGAGCAGCTCAAGAAGGCGATCGCGTCGACATCAATATTCGCTAGGATCACGCCCGAGTACAAGCTCAGGATAGTGCGGCTCCTGAGGGAGACAGGTCAGGTCGTCGCCGTGACGGGTGACGGGGTCAACGACGCGCCGGCTCTCAAGGAGGCGGCAATAGGCATCGCCATGGGCAAGAGGGGGACAGACGCGGCGAAGGAGGCCGCGGACATGATCCTAACGGACGACAACTTCGTATCGATCGGGAGCGCGGTGAAGGAGGGCAGGAAGATATTCGATAACCTCCGGAAGGGTGTAAAATATTATCTGGCGGTCAAGGTCGCCCTCGTCCTGATCTTCCTCCTCCCCATCATCCTGAACGTGCCTTTGCCCTTCGCGCCCATCCAGATAATCCTTCTCGAGATGTTCATGGATCTCGCGGCTTCGAGCGGCTTCGTCGCCGAGGGCGACGAGCCCGACCTCATGAAGAGGCCGCCCAGGGACCCCAAGGCGAAGTTCCTCGACAGGGGGACGCTTGCAGGCATCTTTATGAGTGCTATGTGCCTCTTCGTCGCAGTATCCTACTGCTACCTAGCCGTCTACTACAGCACGGGGAATCTAGTCTACGCCCAGACAGTCGCCTTCGCCGCCTGGATAATCTCCCACATATTCCTTGCCTTCGTCAGGAGATCTGAGACCGAGCCGCTGCTCAAGCGTGGACTTTTTTCCAACAGGGTAATGGTCCTCTGGGCCGTAGCCGCCGCAGGCATGTTGGTGGCTTCGACGGTTATACCTCTCCTGCAGACCTTGGTCAAGACCACGTCGCTGAGTCTACTCGACTGGGCGAGGGTGCTCGTCGCATCTTTCCTCGCAACATTTTGGATAGACGCGATGAAGCTCGTACGGAGGAAGGGAGCAACTCCACCCTAGGCGCTTAACCTGGGACGCCGTATCATCTTTTCTTCTTCTCCAGGCTAGCGATTAATATGCGTTCGATGAGGCATTCTAATCATGGACGAGGGGTTCTTCAAGAAGCAGCCTTCTGGCCTTGAAACCGCTGAGAGGATGAAGGGTTTCCAGTCGTGGCTGGAGATCGATCTCGACGCCGTCGGCCACAACATCGACCAAGTAAGAGCCAAGACGGGGGTGGAGATCATCCCATGCGTTAAGACGAACGCCTACGGCCACGGCCTGGTTCCTGTTGTCGCATACATGATGAGGAAGGGGATGGGTCGGGTCCTCGTCGCCAAGCTCTGGGAGGCCCTCCAGATCAGGGACGCTGGGCTAAGCTGCGGCGTCGTGAACATGGATCCCCTCTACTCGGAGAACCAGTTCGAGACGGTCGTCGAGAAGGACATAACACAGACAATCTACCAGAAGGAGGCTGCGGAGAGGCTCAGCGCCGCATCGAAGCGCATGGGGAAGACCGCGTCGGTCTGGGTAAAGGTCGACACAGGACTCGGCAGGGTAGGTGTCCGCCACACGGAGGCAGCCGACCTCGTCCAGCATATCTCGGTTCTCCCTGGACTGAGGATCGACGGGCTCTTCTCAACCATGTCCGAGAACGACGAGCTCGACAGGCTCCAGGTCGAACGCATGGAGAAGCTCCGAGACGAGCTCAAGCGCAGAGGCATCAAGACGGGGGTCACGAGCATGGCGAGCAGCAACGCCGTCTTCCATAAGCCGTACAGTTACTTAGACGCCGTCCGGCCGGGCCTCATGCTCTTCGGCCTCTACCCGGAGGACGAGGACCGTGGCCATGGTATCGAACTCAGGCAGTCCTTCCGGTTTATGGCGAGGATAGAGCACGTCAAGTGGGTCGAGGCCGGCGAGTCCCTCACCTACAGCAGGAGGTTCACGGCGCCTAGGAGGATGAGGGTTGGCACCCTCCACATCGGCTACTCGGATGGGTACCCGAGGGGCTTAACCCAGAAGGGCCTCGTCAGGGTTAATGGGGAGGTGAAACCGGTCCTCGGCACGGTCTCCGTGAACCATGTCCTAGTGGACCTCACCGGCACAGATGCGGGCGTCGGCGACGCGGTCGAGACCATCGGCAGGGAGGGAGAGAACAGCGCCCACAACCTTTGCAGGCTCGCGGGGATAATGACCTACACTCTGATGGTGGGGATGAGCCCCCTCACGCCGAGGGTCTACTACCTGGGCGGCGAGCCGGTCACCCTGAGCGAGTCGAGGCTGACCGAGGCGTAGGCGCCCTCAGCATTACTATTTAAATTCGTGAAACGTGTAGGTTCTGGAAGGGCCGGGGTAGCATAGATTGGCTAATGCGCTGGACTCATGATCCAGAGGTTTGCGGCACCAGCGCCCGAGCCGGATAGAGACCATGGGTTCAAATCCCATCCCCGGCACC
>CAZVMI010000025.1:0-13041 GCA_964628365.1 uncultured Candidatus Bathyarchaeia archaeon
AATCCTTTTCGCCCATCGCTCCCGGCTCATATTCTATTGGGGGAGTCGGTTAGAAAAGGTTACCTTTTCCCACGTCGCGGGCTAGAATCGTTTATCTCTCTCCCGACTCCATCTCCTATTGAGAGATTCAAGTTGCAGCGAAGGGCTACACTAATCCTAGCCCTCATCGGGTTCATGCTAGCAGCTCAGCTACCCATCTCTCTGGCAGTCAACGACAACAGGGTTCTTGTGGCTAAGATCGACTCGGACATAACGGCGGCGACGACCGGCATGGTGAGCGACGTCCTGTCCCTCGCCTCCAGCATGAGTGCCCGGCTCGTCGTCATCGAGGTCGACACACCAGGCGGCGAGGTCAACGCGGTCAGGAGCATCATGGGCTTCTTCGAGTCCTCCCAGACGCCTGTCTGCGTCTACGTTTCCCCCGTCGGGGCAGCGGCGTGGAGTGGAGGCACCTACCTCCTCGTCTCATCCCACATAGCCGCCATGGCCTCGGGCACGAGCATAGGGAGCGCTCAGCCCATCTCCTCGGCAGGACAGCTTATCAACGACACGAAGCACGTCAACGCCCTCGCCGCGCTGATGGTGAACCACGCGGAGTTCCACGGCAGGAACGCGACCGCCGCCGAGAGGTTCGTCAGGCAGAACCTTAACCTCGGCCCCGTCGACGCCCTCAGGTACGGCGCAGTAGAGTTCATCGCCGACGACCTCAGATCCCTACTGGGTAAGATTTCGGAGAAGGTCCTCGTCAAGACGGAGACGGCCGAGGGCGTGGGCAGGTGGAGGCTCGCCAACATATATGACTCGAATTATGAGTACAGCCTGAGGTACGACTTCACCGACCTAGACAGGGCTGAGGTCGTCTACTACACCCCAGGCGTCCAGACCATGTTTCTCCAGATAGTCTTTAACCCCCTAGCCTCCTCACTCATGTTCGTCGTCGGCTTCGCCCTCCTCCTCACCGGGCTCCACGCGCCGGGGTGGGGAGCCGAGCTCGCCGGCGGCATCCTCCTGCTCCTATCCCTCCTCGCCTTCCAGGTAGTCGGCATCGAGCCCATGATCGTGCTCCTATTCACCGTCGGCCTCGCCCTGATAGTCGCGGAGCTGAAGACCCACATCGGCGTTCTAGGCCTGGGAGGCGTCATCTGTCTAATATTCAGCAGCTTCCTCCTCTTTCCCTCACCCCAGTGGCTCATAGCCCCCGAGGTCTCATACGGCATAAGGAACACGCTCGTCACCATGTCCCTGGCCCTCTCCGCCTTCTTCGCCGCTCTCGTCTGGAAGGTCGCACAGGCAAGGAGGCTCAAGGTGAAGACCGGCTACGAGTCGATAGCAGGACAGAAGGGAATAACAGTGACGAAGCTGGCGCCGGAGGGCGAGGTAAGATTTCAGGGCGAGAACTGGAGGGCGCACTCCACGGTCGGTATCGTTGAGAAAGGCGTAGAAGTGATCGTTGAGGGGCGTGATGGGCTGAAGCTCCTCGTGAAGCCTCCTTCGATGCAGCTTGATCCTCAGACAAAAATGAAGGTGAATTGACTAGATGGCTGTATTAGGTTTCGAGTTCATCCAGCTCGCTGAGGTGGTCGCGGTACTTATAGTCCTCGCAGTACTCCTCAGCGGCCTCAAGGTGATCAACGAGTGGGAGCGGATACCAGTGCTCCGCCTCGGAAGGTACGTCGGCCTCAGGGGGCCAGGAATCATCTACCTGATCCCCTTCATAGACAAGGCCCCCGTCAGGGTCTCGACGAGGCTCCAGACAGTGAGCTTCAGGACGGAGCAGACCCTGACATCGGACAACGTCCCCGTCAACGTCGACGCCGTCATGTACGACAAGCCCGTCGACTGCGAGAAGGTGTTCCTCAACGTCGAGAGCTACACGGACGCCACCAATTGGGCGGCTCAGACCACACTCAGGGAGGTCATCGGCAAAGTCGACCTCAACGAGCTCCTCGCCGAGAGGGACAAGGTCGGCCAGAACCTCCGGGCGATCATCGACGAGAAGACCGAGGCCTGGGGCATCAAGGTCACCTCAGTGGAGGTGAAAGATGTCGTCATCCCACGCGAACTCCAGGACGCGATGAGCAAGCAGGCCCAGGCTGAGCGTGAACGGATGGCCAGAGTCACCCTCGCCACAGCCGAGCTCCAGTCTGCGCAGAAGATGATCGAGGCCGCCAAGATGTACGAGGACAGCGCCGGGGGCCTCACATTGAGGTGGATGAACATCCTCTACGAGATAGGCCAGCAGCAGGGGACCAACACCCTGATGATCATACCCGCTAACATCCCCATAGCAGGTGCCTCCCCGATAGGGCTCTTCACGCCACCAGCCCTCAAGAAGAAGGCTGAGGCGCAGGAGCAGCAGAAACCCAGATCATAGATTTTTTTCAAACCCCCCGTAACCGAGTTGCCGAGGAACCAATTTTCTTATACCGCCTTGACAGGTTCAAGACTGTGAGCCAGATGACCGTCACCGAGATAGCCAAGGAGCTGATATCCTTCGACACCTCGGGTCCCCCGGCGAGGGAGCTGCCCGCCGCGAGGTGGATCAAGGATTTCCTCGAGGACCTCGGGGTGGACGCCGAGCTCCAGCTCGTAGAGCCTGAGAGGGCTAATGTCGTCGGTAAGATCGGTCAAGGGAAGGGGCCGGGGCTCGTGCTCTCCGGCCACATGGACGTTGTGCCCCCGGGAGACCCCGCCCTGTGGAAGGTGACGACCCCCTTCGAGCCTGTGGTCAAGGAGGGAAGGCTCTACGGGCGGGGCGCCTGCGACATGAAGGGCCCAGACGCATGCATCCTCGAGGCCGTCAAGGAGCTCGTCAAGGAGGATTACAGGCGCCAGCTCTCGGTCGTCTTCACGGCCGGGGAGGACACCGGCGGCTGGTACGTGACGAGGGTGCTCGACGAGGGGAAGATCACGACGCTGGACGCGATGTACGGCGTCATCCCCGAGCCGAGTACGATGAGGATCATCAGAGCCCACAAGGGCTCAGGGAGCGCCAGGGTCATGATACGCGGGAGGGCAGCCCACAGCAGCCGCCCAGAGATAGGCGTCAACGCCATAATGAAGGCGGTCGGGTTCCTCGAGGAACTCAGGGAGCTCCAGAGAAGCCTGAGGAGGACGAGGCACCCCCTACTCGGACCATCCACCATCGAGTGCACCATCATACAGGGTGGCTTCAAGACGAACATTATCCCCGACCAGTGCACCCTTACCCTTAATGCGAGGCTCATCCCGGAGCACCAGGGGGACGAGACCGTAAGGGGCTGGCTCGAGGCCATCATAAACAAGATGCGTGAGACGGACGATGAGTTCGAGGCCGAGATACTGAGCATATCGGCGAACCAGCCACTGGATGTCCCTGAGGACAGCGAAATCGTATCTATCTTGAGGAAGATACTCAGAACCAAGCCCATTGGTGCCCCCTACTTCACCGAAGCCGTAGACTACACGAGGAAAGGAATACCGACGGTGATCTGTGGACCCGGAGACATAGATCAAGCGCATACACCGGACGAGTACATAGCACTGGAGCAACTCGAACTCGGCGTGAAGACCCTGAGGGAGACAATAAAACGAGTCTGTCTATGATCTCTTCTAAGCTAATCCCGAAGTTAATGGGTGTAACTAACTCTCTTTCCTAAAAAAATTTAAGGAAAAATAAAATATACGTATATACCAGACAAAAAACCCTAGAGCCACTTGTTATACAATAAATTTAATAACTCATAGTATCAACGTAAATTCGGGTGTTAAATTATGAGCGACGTTCAGTTCGATTTATCGCCTGTTGAGAAGAAACCTTCAAGGAAGTACAGAAAAGGCAGCAAATATGACCCCATCATAGATAGGTTCCTGGGTGGAAAGCACGCCCTCGTTAAGGTCGAGGTGCCCGCAAAGGATGCCAACTACCTGAGGACCCAGCTGAAGAAAAGAATCGACGCCAGAGATCTAAACAGCAAGATCGAGGTCTCAGTCGTTAACAATATCGCCTACCTCGAGAAGAAGTAAATCCCAAATTTCTTCTTATCTCGTTTTTTCATTATTCTAGGAATAAAAGGTAGTGATAAATCTATCTTGGAAAATCGAAGACGGATGAGACGTTGAACATCAAATTGATCGATGGTTCTTGAGAATGAACCTGTGAAGCCCTATACCTCGACCTTTGTACAGGTCAGCTTCGAGGCGAGTTCGTCGGCGGCCTTCGAGTCGAGCTTGATCGTGTAAAGGACCTTGCTTGTCCTGATCTTCAGCTTCGTCTCATCGCCCAGCCTCTTTACCCTGCATTCCGTCGCCTTCTCGGCCAGCTTCTGGAACTCCTCGGGGCTCGTTATCTCCTTAGGCATCAATTACACCTTCCCGTGTCCAGAAGTGAGAGTGGACCCCCATAATTTAGCCTTTCGGAAAAGTGAGGGGGAGGCTACACAGTGAACTCGTCGCCTTCGTTGGGCGCCGTCGCCTTCATGTTCAGCTCATCCTGCGTCCACTGGGCGAGGTAGTCGCAGCTGTCCGGCTCCCCGTGTACGACGTAGACGTACGGCTTGCCCTTCAACCCCTTCAGGAACGCCTTCAGGTAGCTCGCCCCAGAGTGGCTTGAGAAGTCAAAGTGGCGGACCTTCGCCCTGACCTTCTCATCCTTCTCCTTGATCGTGACCATCCCGGTCTCGAGGAGCTTCGACCCGCCCGTGCCCGGGACCTGGAAGCTGACCAGGAATATGCCGTCCTCCGGCTGGAAGGCCATCTTCTCGAGGTAGAACATCGCCGTGCCGCCCTGAAGCATACCGGAGGGGGCTATGATGGCTTTGGCCCTGCTCAGGGCCCTCCTCCTGTCCCTCCAGCCCCTGATCTCCTGCACGACGCCAGAGGCCTTATAGTAGGCTTGAGGCGTCTTGACGGAGTCTGGGTGATCGAGGAGTATCTGGTTCACGGCCCTCGCCATGCCGTCGAGGACGATCTCGCCCTCGAACTTGTGGGCGTCGAGGATGCTGAACATCTCCTGGCTCCTGCCGACGGCGAACGCCGGGATGAGGACCTTGCCTCCGTCGTTGTTGACGTCCTTTATCGCCTTGACGAAGTCCTCCTCGAGCTGCTTCCTCTCAGGGTGCTCGTGAGTGGCGTACGTCGCCTCTATTATCACGGCGTCGTACTTCTTCTTGGGCGGCTTCACGCCATGGCAGATGCGGGTCTCGACGGCGTTGAAGTCGCTCGTGTAGAGGATGCTCTTCCCGTTCACGTCTACGTCAACCATGGCGCTCCCCGGTATGTGGCCCGCGTTCACCAGCTGGAAGTCGATGTCTTTCACCTTCACCGCCTGCCCGTAGGAGAGGTCGTTCCTCTGCCTGAGCATGTTGTCCAGCTCGATGTACTCGAACGGGAGGTAGTAGCTGTTGAGCTTGATCATGTCCTCGACGAGGATCTTCACCATCTCCGTCGTCGTCGCCGTGGCGAAGAACGGCTTCTTCTCCGACAAATAAAACATCGGCACCCCGCCCGAGTGGTCGAGGTGCGCGTGGGCTATCACTATCCCGTCGAGGTCCTTCGCCCTGACGTGGGCAGGGAACTCCGTCGGCTCACCCACCTTCACGCCATAGTCAAGGAGGAGCTTAGCCTCGTTGGAGCTGACAAGGATCGCATTACGGCCTACTTCATGGGTTCCTCCCATGAAACTAAGTTTAACCATACCTTCTATACCTAACCTGGAAACGAAGCGACCCGCTTATCATGGGGCTAGTGCCCACGGATCGATTCAGTCCTTTCCCCGGCGCATTCACTACCTGGGGGGACAATGCATCTATCGACGAGACGCACTTATCTCTTTCCACAAACGTCCAAAGAATAAAAAGGTATTGTACGACGAATTCACATGCTTATTGCAGCGACGCCGGGCGGCTCAGAAGCGCGAGGAGGCTCCTCATGGCCTCCTCACCCCACGGGTGGGTTGAACCCGATGCCTCCATGATCGTCCCGAGCTTCTTACATGCCTCCCTCGACGCCTCTGCCACCAACATGTCCAACCTCTCAACTCCTTGGTGGAGGACGATCCGATTGAACCCGCCGAGGCCAATATGCCTTGCGACGCTCTGGGCTGTGAACTCGATCGTCTCCTCGTCGACTGGCTCAGCTATGTCATACTGTGACAGTGGATAGGTCTCGGATAGGTCCTCTGGTATGCATCCATAGGGTGGCGCGTAGAAGCAGATGTGGAGCCCGTCGAAGGCTTCGCCCAGCTCCGTTGAGAGGGTCTTCCGCAGCCCCCTGTAGGCTGGGTCCATCCTGTATGGGCGCGTGCTCGGCGCCTTGACAAGGAGGAGGGTGTCGGCTCCGGCTGGCGGCGAATAGTTCGCCTCGAGGAGCCTGTGGTAGCGGGTCACCTCTGGCCTAGCTAGGCTGTGGTAGTCGTAGTAGAAGACGCCGTGTCCCTTGAAGAGGGGGGTACCTTCCTCGATGGCGTCCTTGTAGTTGGTGAGCCTCTTAAGTGCCGCCGTCATGGATGGGTGGCCCCTGCTCCGTCTCTCGACGAGGTCCCAGAGCGAGCCCTCGACGATGGCCTGCTTGATCGTGTTGATCTCGGTCATGCAGGCGTGGAGGTTATGTTCTGCCAGGAGGCGCTCCCTCTCCCCTTTCGTCATCTCCTTGAGGTCCTCGGCTGAGCGCCCATGGCAGACGGGGCACGAGCAGGGGAGGTAGCTCAGATCCTCCATCCTCGAGGTGCCCATCGTCGTCAGGTACCTGTCGTCCTTAGCGTAGAGCGCGTAGGAGGCGGAGTCGAAGAGGTCGCAGCCCAGCGCCACGGCGAGGCTGAACATCATCGGGTGACCTGCGCCGAAAAGGTGTAGGGGCCTCTCCTGAGGCAGGTTGAGCTTCGCCGCCATGATCATGTCGACGAGGACCGGGAACAGGTAGCGTTCCATGACCTCCGTGGGGCTCCCCAGGGCGTGTATCTGGAACGGCATGTCGCCGACAAGCTTAGCTGACCTTGCGACGAGGTCGAGGTGCCTACCTCCCTGTACCGGTCCTACCCAGAGGGCTCGGCTGCCCTCGATGAGGGGTAAAGCGTCCCTGGCTCGGCGAAGGGTCTCCTCGACGGTCCACTCCACGCGTTCCCTGGGGACATCCCAGCCTGTGGGGATGTCGAGTATGACGGCTATATCAGACCCTATCCCCTTCTGGAAGTCGATGATCTCATCCTGGGTGACCTCCACCCCCCCGTAGACAAGGATCTGGTAGGCACCAGAGTCGGTGACTACGACGCCGTCGTAATCAAGAAGCCTGTGAACGTCGAGGTCGGTTTTTTCGCCGAAGTTCTTCCTGATGATGTAGGAGTTCGTTATGACGATGTCGCATCCGAACTCCTTCTTCATCCTCCTTGGCGGTATCACCTGGGAGATCGGGTTGATGACGGGCATGAAGGCCGGGGTCTCGACCTCCCCGCCCATTGTAGTGAGCCGCCCTATCCGTCCAAGCAGGTCCCTGTCGCGCAGTTCGAAGGCCAACTCCCCACCTCCCTATCCGTGAAACCTAAGCTTCTCCAGCTGATTGGATTTAACTACACTTTTCCCAGTTAAGGCTTGATGGGATCGCTGTTGCTTTTTCATAAAAATGAGGTTTTAAGGCTATATGTGCGTGGTCTCGGTCAGGAACCTCTGATAGATGTCCTTCACCCTGTCAGCGGCGGGGCCGGTCCCCTCGATTATCCCCTGCTCGTTGAGGCGGATCTTGCCCATTACGACTATCACCCCAGCCTCGGCGTACATCTGGACCATGTTCGGGAAGACCCTCTCGAGGCGCTCCTTGAGGCCCTCGAGGTTGAAGGGGCGCTCGGTGGCGAGGATCCTCGCCACGCTCGAGCCCGCTATGAACAACCTGTGGGTGGTGGCTCCCTTGTCTCCCTTGACGTTGCCTAGGCAGATGCTCAGCGTGCTAGAGTCATAGCCTAGGAGCTCACCCTCGTATATCTTCCCGGCTACATCTACGACGACCACGGGTTTGGAGACGAGCTGGCCGAGCTCCTCGAAGAACTTCCTGCTAGTTACAGCCGCCAAGATCGATACCTCTCATGGAGAGATACCTAGAGCCTATATAAAAATAACAAACTCCCCGCGATCAAGAAACGTGAAATTAACGGGATAGGCTGACCTTGATTGAGCTAGTTAAGAGTCATGCTTGTCTAGACCTTGAAGTGTTTGAAGGCGGGATTCAGGTCTTCCCCGCCCGCCCTCCTCATCTTCAGCTTCTGGAGGAGCTCCCTCGCGTCCGCCGCGGTCTCCGCCCTACCCACCACCCTTAGGGCACGTATCTCGGCTCTGTAGCCGCATTTTGGGCATGAACGGGTCCTGTTCGAGGCGTCGGCGATCATGAGCTCGCCGCAGTGGGGGCAGTTGACGACGACGAACAACCTCAGAGCCCCCTCAGCAGCCCCTCGACCTCGGGCTTGATCATCCAGTCAATTTCGCCGAATCCATGTTCCTTTCTTCCTTTTAGGACGTCGAGGATCTCCCGCACGACATCCCCGGTCTCCCTTTCCGTCGTGTCTACCTCGCAGATCTTCCCGTGTTCCTGGCTCCTCAGAGCGTCTTCGAGGACTACACCAAGGAGCTCGGCCTCCACGTTCTCCCTCACCTTCTCCCTGCCATAGCCCCTGGATTCGAGCACGACCTTAAGGGTCCACGGGGACCTCCTCAGGACGAAGACATAGTCGGCAGTTTTCGGGTCGACTAGGTCGGATGCGTAATGGCCGTCGATTATCAGAGGGCGGTCATTTGCCGCGATCAAAGCGGTCAGCCTCCTCTTCATGGCTTCCTGGTCGATGACCGCGGTGTCCCTCTCGGTATCCTTCTCCTCCACGAGGTTCTCCTCGAGGGCTAGCTTTGAGAGTTCGATGTGGGCTCCACACAACTCGCGTGCGAGGGTCTCGGAGACGGTGGTCTTCCCGACGCCGGGCACGCCCGTGATGAGAATCACGGGAGAATCTTCAGTCATGCCTTAGGCCGCTCAGTCCTTTGGCTTATCCTTCTCCTCTCCATCGTCGGCGGCCTTCGCGTCCAGCTGGATCAGGTCGCCTAGGGTTCTCGGCCCCGTCGGCTTCGACAGGATCTTCCCCTTGGGGGACTCGTCCTTCTCCATCACCTCGATGCCGAGGTGGAACTTTATCTTCTGCGCCAGCTTCGGGTCCGGTGTTAGCTCCTCCTGCTCAAGCTTCTTAATGATGGACTCCTTCTCCTGCATCTTCTTGGCGAGGTCCTCGACGCTCAGCCCCCGACTCTGCCTCGCCTTCCTGATAGCGGCGCCGTAGTCCTCGATGAGGGCGAACTGCTCAACCGCGTCGACGTCGCTCCTCGGCTGTGGCATCGACCCCTGAGCCCTCTGCTCCGCCGGCCTCGTCGGTTTCGTCGGCGACCACTCGGCCGAGCCGAAGCCCGCGCACCTGCCGCAGACCGTCAACTTCGCTCCCTCTATGATCCTTCGCTGTGGGGGGCCCATGATCTCCCTTCCGCAGACTTCGCACCGCATCTCTTTTCCCCTGATACCTCTGCAGTGAATCGGCTTATAAATGCTCAGCGCGCCGATCAGGGTGTGATGAAGGAGGACCTGAGGCGGATCAGGGGCATCGCTAACTACCAGTTCGGGCGGGGGGCAGGGATGGTCCTCTTTCCAGATAACGTATCCATAGACTACTCAAGGAACACTGGCCGCATAAGACACATCTACGCCGGGGAGGAGCTCCTCGCCGCCTTCAGGCCCAACGACGGGCTGTTCACCCTGACCATCGCTGGCGCAAAGCGGCTGATATCTGGCTTAGGCGACTTCGACTACACCGTCGTAGTCAACGACGACGTCTCTGAGTTCGTAGGCCAGGGTAGAAACGTCTTCGCGAAGCACGTAGTTGATGCCTGTGAGAAGATAAGGCCCGGAGACGAGGTGATAGTGGTTGATTCTGGGAGGAACGTCCTAGCCGTCGGAAAGGCGGTCATGATCAGAAAGGAGATGCTCGCCTTCAAAAGGGGCGTCGCGGTGAAGGTGCGGCGGGGCAGGGAGACGGACCGCTAGCCCCTACTCGAACTTGGAGAAGAGCTTGACCTTCTTCTTCGTCATGCCCTTGGCGAAGTGGGCGGTCCGCGTCACGGTGTCGTTGGACTTCTCCAGCTCCCTCGCCTCGTCGGCGAGGACTGCGGCCTGCCTCATCAGCTCATGGGCTCCGGCGAGGACCGGGAGGAACTTCTCCGGCTCCTCGAGCTTGAAGGTCCCTTCCGTCGAGAGCCTGCTCACCTGGCGTGCCGACTCGTAGGCAGCCATCGCCTTACCGTAGGCGTAGGGGTTCTCTATCCCGCTGAGGGCGAGGGCCGTCTCCTTCTCCACCACAACTTGGGGCAGAACGGGCTTCTCACCGTTCGCGATCTGCTGTATCACCCTGTCAAGCTCGGTCTGAACGACCCTGAAAGCCCCAGTGACCGCCAGAACCCTGATGACGTCGCTGTTGAAGAGCGCCATCTCGACGGGGTCGAGGAACGCCTGCTTCGCCCCTATCATCGAGTCGGCGTAGACGATGATGTAGCCGACGCCCTCTACGGGGTTCTCCTTCAGCGCCTTCCTCGATGGCTCGTCGGAGATCACTATCACGGGCTTTCCTGTCTGCCTCAGCATTTCCCTCGCCTTCGTTGGCCCCGACAGCGCAGCGTTGGGCGAGACGACAACGTATAGGTCCGTCGGTATCGTCAAAGCGAGATTGGCGACGTCAACTGCCTCCTCGTCGCCCATTTTAACACTCGATGAGACGACCCTCATGGTAAGATCCTTCCTAGCACCCCTCTCGTCGAGGAGGGCGTCGACCAACGTCGTCGTCGCTATGTAGCCAATCTTAACGAAGGTGACTTTTACCAATGCATATCCCGATCAGAAGATGCCTATTTCATTAATAAAGTATTAATCTGAGATCTTGAAATATAGTCTGACTAAAATGGCGATCCCAACCAAGATTGAGATTGCTCAGAGCGCTAGGTTGAAACCGATCACAGAGATCGCGGCTACGCTCGGTCTCACACCCGATGATATTGAGCCTTACGGGAAGTATAAGGCCAAGATAAGCCTGGACGTCTATAAGCGTCTCAAGGATAAGCCAGACGGTAAGATCATAATCGTCACGGCTGTCACCCCGACAAAATTCGGCGAGGGGAAGACGACGATGGCCATAGGCCTCGCCGAAGCCCTCGGGAAGCTCGGAAAGAGGAACATAGTGGTGCTGAGGCAGCCGTCACTCGGGCCGGTCTTCGGCATCAAGGGTGGCGCCTGCGGCGCCGGCTACGCCCAGGTGCTGCCGATGGAGGACATCAACCTCCACTTCACAGGCGACCTTCACGCCATCACCTGCGCCCACGACCTCCTCACCTCGATGATGGAGAACAGCATCTACAGGGGGAACGAGCTCGACATCAGCCTCCACGACATCCTCTGGAAGAGGGTCCTCGACATCGAGAGCCGAGACCTGAGGGACATAGTCATAGGACTGGGCGGCAAGAACGGCGGCGTGCCCCACGAGAGTGGCTTCGAGATCACCACAGCCTCCGAGATCGCGGCGATCCACGCCATCGCGAGCGACTTCAACGACATGAAGAAGAGGCTGGGAGAGATCACAGTCGCCTATAATGGCAAAGGAGAGCCTGTGAAGGCGGCGCAGCTGAACGCCGTCGGAGCCATGGCGCTCCTGCTCAAGGACGCCGTGAAGCCGAACCTCGTCCAGACCATCGAGAACACCCCCGCCATGATCCACGGCGGACCGTTCGCAAATATCGCCCACGGCTGCCCTAGCCTCATCTCGACCAAGCTGGCCTTGAAGCTGGCGGACTACGTCGTGTTGGAGCCCGGCTTCGGCGCCGACCTCGGTATGGAGAAGTTCTGCGACATCGCCGCCAGAGTAGGCAACCTGAAGCCCCACATGGCGGTGATAGTGGCCACCATCAAGGCGCTGAAGAGGCACGGCGGAGTAAAGTACAAGGACATCGACCAGCCCAGCCCCGAGGCTGTCAAGAAGGGCCTGCCCGTCCTCGGAAAGGAGGTCGAGAACGCGAGGAAGTTCGGCCTAAGAGTCGTCGTCTGCATGAACCACTTCCTAAGCGACACACAGCCTGAGATCGACGTGGTGCTCAACTGGTGCAAGGAGCAGAAGGTGCCAGCCGCCTTCACCGACACCGTCCTCAAGGGCGGCGCAGGCGGCTTGGAGCTCGCCAACCTCGTGCTCGAGGAGCTGAAGAAGCCGAGCGACTACCACCCGCTCTACCCCCTCGACATGCCCGTCGAGGAGAAGATCAGGACGATCGCCAAGGAGATATACGGAGTCGCCGACATCGACATGCTCCCAGAGGCGAGGTCCGCGCTGAGGAAGATCGAGAAGCTCGGCTTCGACAAGCTCCCGATCTGCATGGCGAAGACGCCTCTAAGCCTGACAGACAACGAGAACATCGCCGGCCTCCCGCCCGCGGGCTACAAGCTCCCGATAGTGAACCTGAAGCCGAGCACGGGCGTCGGCTTCGTGGTCGCCTACTGCGGCGACATCAACACGATGCCCGCGCTGCCGACCCACCCAGCCGCCGAGGACATGGACATCGACGAGAACGGCGTCATAAAGGGGCTGGGCTGAGATGGCAGTCGTCCTGGATGGCAGGGAGACCTCCGCCAGGGTCGCGGAGGAGCTCAAGGCGCAGGTCGAGGAGCTGAAGAAGAGGGGGATCACCCCGACCCTCGCCCTGATCCTCGTCGGAGCAGACCAGTACTCGGCCCGCTACGTCAACATGAAGGCGAAGAGGGCCGAGGAGGTAGGCGTCGCCACCCAGGTACACCAACTGGAGCAGACGACGACCGAGAAGGTCGTTGAACTCATCAGGAAGCTGAACGCGGACCCAAAGGTCCACGGTGTCATGGTTCAGCTTCCGGTGCCGAAGGAGCTGAATGAGCCGGCCATCGTCGAGGCCGTAGCGCCGGAGAAGGATGTGGATGGCATAGGGCCGACGACCTTCGGCAAGATACTGATGGGGGAGGAGTGCCTCCACCCCGCCG